>JBEKDV010000545.1:0-4633 GCA_050014175.1 Candidatus Solibacter sp.
GCAGGATGCCGCTGTTGGTGTGGTAGAACGACAGGTCGATGGTGGCCTGTTTGAGGTCCGTGTCGTTCGCCAGTTGCGTCATCACACGGTCCGCATTGCCGAAGGTGAACTGGACGTTGTCCGCGGCGCCGGAGATGTCCTGCGAGATGATCGCCTCGGTCCCCGACTCGCCGAGCCCGAGCACGCGGGGCAGGTAGAGTTGGCCGCCGACCGTGCAACGACGGTCGGAAAGGTAGATGTCGGGCACCGCCGCCTCGCGCACGCGGATGTGGATCAGCGGGATGATCTCCTGGACCTGGGCCAGCAGGGCGGTCTGGAGCGTGGTGGAGGGGAACCGCAGGCAGGTGCTGGCGACAGTGTAAGATGGCGCGGCGGTCGGATCCGGCACCTCGACAAACGTCAAGCCGACCTGGCAGACCTGCTGGAGGTACTGGAGGCTCAACGGGACGTTCTCGAAAGCCACCTTGACCGCGCTGGTCGTGCCATCGGCGTTGGGCGCGTTGTAGGTGAAGGACGCCCACGGTCCCTGCGTGCCCTTATGACCGACCGAGCCGGTGGGAAGCTGCTCCCAAAACGCAGCAAGGATTCTTCGGTCCCGAAGATTCAAGCCGGCGCGCTGGAAGCGGAACTTTCGCGGCCCCAGGCCAACCGCGAAGCGCTGCTCGATCTTCGCGTCGACGCTCCCGAACTGGTGGATGACGGTGGGCCTGTCCTGGCTGACGCCGGCGCCGAAGTCGCTGATCAAGGGAAACGTGAGCCCGCTGTCGACCAGATCCGGGACTGTGATGCGCCCAATTTGATCGGACACCTATGCCACCTCCGCCAGTTCGATCTGCGGCACGTTCAGACGCCCCAGGGTCATCTCCTGCGACCAGCCGCCCCGGAAGACCACCGTGTACCGTCCGGTGGTGCTGTTTCCAGCGGGGTCGTAGTTGGAGCCCACCGGCGTGGCCTCCCAGGGATTGTAGAAGTAGAACGGAACATCCCGGTGCGCGTCCCAGAAGGTCTTCAGTGCGGCCAGCGCGGTCCCCGTCAGACGTTTGGCGAGCTTAAACGACCGGCGCGGCGTCTGCGCCAGGCGCGACCGGTGCACCGTCCCATCGTGGTATTGGTTCTCAAGCTGCAGGAAGGCGCAGTCCTCCACGAACGCGGTGCAGAGGCTCTGCGCCATCACGGCATCTGGTGCAGCGTTCTGGACACTTCCTGGCATTGGCTTTAGGAGATTACGAGGCCGGGCTGCTGCATCCACGCGCTGTTGGAGACGCGACCGTTACTCGACGCGGCCGCGCTCGACCACTGAGATTGCACGAACTCCGGCGTCACCACCTGACCGGCCACAAACTGCGCGGCGCCCTGGCCAGAGACGTTGACCTGGAGCGACATCGGACCGGGGTACTGGCCGGCAGGCTGGCCGCCAGCGGTCGGCAGGCTGCTCTGGTACACGTTGGGATTTCCAAACAGGTAGGTGGGCGCCTGGTAGAGATTGCCGCCCTGCTCCACCAGGCTCGCCCCGTGGGGCGTGGTGGCCGACAGGGGCATCCTCTGACCGCTGGCTGCGGCGTAGAGTTCGATGGTCTTGCGGACGTCCGGATCGCGCACCGCCATCGACACGTGCCCCGAGTATTTCTGTTTGGCGATATCGACGATCTGCTTCGCCATGGCGGCGTCGATGCTGACGCCATAAATCTGCTTCACCAGGCGCTTGGCTTCGTTCTCTTTGGACTCCACGCCGGCGATCTTCTCGCCGATGCCGATTCCGGCGCCCACGGCACCACCGATGGCCGCACCCAGCGGGCCGCCGAACTTGAACCCGATCAACGCGCCGCCGGCAGCGCCCTCGCCGACACCGCGCCAGGTGCCCGCGTGGCCAATCAGCCCGTCCATCGCCAGCGCGGCGCCGCCCATGAGCGCGGCATTGGATCTGCCGAGGGCGGTGAGCTTACCACCGAGGCTGTCGATGCTGATGGACTGGTTGCCCACCGTCGACCAGAGGCCCCCCTGCGAGTCCTTGGAGACGTCGCCGAAGCCGAACATGCCCTTCAGTCCGGCAAGGCCGCCCTTCAAGCTGCCAAGGATGCCGCCGGCACCGCCCGCACCGCCACCACCGAAGCCGCCCGAACCGGAGCCAAGGGGGACGCCGGCTCCGCCGCCGCCCTGCGCCAGGTCGCCCACCGGGCCAGCGAAGCCCGACGTGCCACCCGGGCCGCCGACAAGACTGGCGATTTGGCCCATTCCACCGCCGCCACCGCCAGCCATGCTGACGATCTGACCAACACCGCCGCCCCCGCCGCCCACGCTGGCGCCCCCGCCGCCCACAGCGCGGCCCCCGAGCCCGAGTGCGGCAAGTATACCCACTCCGCCACCGAGGCCGCCCGGAGCGCCCCCGCCGCCGAACACGGGCTGGCCGCCAGCCAGCCCATTGCCGCCGGCAAAACCCACCTTGGTGCCGTACAGCATCCCCATCAGCGTCGCCGCCACCCGCGAGGTGACGACGTCCTTGATGGCGGTCAGTAACGCGGTCTTCAGGGAGTTGCCGATCGCCGACCACACGGACTGCGACTTCGTCAGGAGGGCGTCGAAAACACCGCCCGCTTCCTTCTTGAGCGATTCGAAGACCTGCTTGTTGTGGTCGCGGATCAGGTCCACGGTCTTGATAGAGGCGTTCTCGCGCGCCGCCTGGACCTCCGCGTCGTTCCCCTCCTCCGCCTGGTCGCGGATATCCTGGCGCTGCTGGCTCAGGTCGTTGAGGCGCGCCGCAATCTCGTCGGCCTGGTAGCCGAGGCGCTTCATGTTGAGTTCTTCTTCCATCAGCACCCGGCTGGTGTCGATGTCGTAGAGGCGCTGTTTGACCTCGTGCACCTTCTCCAGGTACTCGATCTCGATGTCCGCTTTGCGCTGCTCAACCGCGATCTTCTGCTCCATGGTCTGCGGATCCATGGCCTCGAGCTGCCGGACGCGAGCGTCGCGCGCAAAGCCGGCGCGCTGCTCCTCGAACTCGTAAACCTTCGCCGCCTGCTCTAAATCCTGTTCAGAGGCTTCCTGGCTGTGCTTCAGACGCTCGCCGAACAGCTTGCCATCCCACTCCAGCCGCTTGCGCGCGAGTTCCTCTTCTTCCTTGAACGCCTCGGCGGTGACCTTGTGGTTCGATTCGGTGACGTGCTCTTTGTAGGCATCGAACTTCTTTCGGGCCTCGTCGATAACGGAGGTCCACGAGGCGGCCGTCATCGGCACCTGGTGCGAGGCGCCGCGCTCGTCGACAAAGGAGGACCGCTTGGCCATCTCGGCGTTGATGTCCTGGGCCTCTTTGGCGAAGCCAGTCTTGCCAGCCGCGCCGGCGGCCACCGCCCGTTCGGCAAAGACCCGCTCGTTCTCCTCCTGTTTCCTGCGGACCTCGGCGCCGAGCTTCAGCGCCTCCAGCTTTTGAGCCTTCCTGATTTCGTCGTCTTCGCCGGCGTCGACCTTCGGGGCGGGCTTGGTTTCCGCGCCAACGAGGTGGATACCCGTGTTGCCAAAGAGGCCGCCAGCCGGCGCCGCCTTGCTGCCCGTCAGCGCAAACCGGATGTCTTCCTCGGACACCCCTTGCGCGCGCAGCTTCGCCATGCCGCCGCTCTCACCGGCGATCTTGCGGATCTGGTCGCCCCGCATGGTGTCGAATTGCCGCTGCTGGGTCCCCTTCATTTCGTTGTAGCCGTGAGCGATGACGGCGCCGGCAGCAATGCCACCGACAATCGCGACACCAACCGGGTTGGCAGCGAGCGCGATGTTGAGCAACCCCTGCGCCGCCGCGTAGGCTTTGGTGGCGATGGTGATCGTGGCGATAATGCCGGCGAGAACCAGGGCGCCCTGTCCAAACTTGGCCAGCCAGTCGGCGTTGTCCTTGAGGAACCCAACGAGGTCCCGGAGATGGCCGACCCAGGACTTCATATATCCCTGGAACTGCTCGCCCACCGCCTCTTTCAGTTCGTTTATTTCGCGAGCGAGGGCGGCGGTCTGCGTCTCCACGCTGCCGGCAGCCGCGGCTGCGGCGCCGTGTATCCTCCCGGCAGCTTCCATCACGGCGTTGTACCGAAGCTGGACGACCTCGGTGTCGGTCAGCGTCCGGTTGAGGTCCAGTTCTCTGATTTGCAGATCGCGGGTGAAATCGACGCGCAGGCCCGCCGAGCGCAGGGCGCGGGCGTTGCCGAACTCGATAGCCTGGAGGATCTTCTCCAGCGCCTCGGGCGCGGCGATATTCTCGATGGCGGCGGCGTCCTTGGCGACCTTGGCGAGCCCCTCCGCCTTCGAAAGGGAGAGGTTCGCCACCATCAAGCGATCGACGGTGTGAATTGCTTCCTGCGTCGAGAACCCGACCGCCTTAACTGACAGGACCGCCTTGTTGGCGGCCTCGGAGCTGACCGTGTGCGCCTTGGCAAGGGACTCCATCGAGAGCGCCATCTTGTCGGTGTGGGCCGCGTACTGCGCGGCGCCCACGGTCCAGTCCTTCACCCAACTAAGGGCATTCTTGATCGCGTCCGCCAGGAGGTTGCCGGCAGTGGCGCCCTTGACCATGCTAACGGTGATCCCATCGATGCCCTGGGACGCGCCGCGCGCAGCCTGCGTCGCCGCCTGCTCCATGCTCGACAGGCCAGTGTTG
>JBEKDV010000546.1:0-4630 GCA_050014175.1 Candidatus Solibacter sp.
AAACTCGAACAATTCGTTTGCCGCAACTTAAAATGGTATAGGCGGGCAGACAAGCTCCCCGCGGAAGAATAAAACGGTACAAACATGAAAACGAATACCGCAGATGGCGCGACTCAGACCTCGACCTCCGGCCTGAACCCGGCGACCACGCAGAGCGATGAAGGTCTGGTTAACAAGAAGGCGATTGCGAGCCGCTACGGTATCTCACTGCGCAAAGTCGATTACCTGCGCGAGCAAGAGATTCTCCCCTGGTACGAGTTGCCTCCGCGTTGCATTCGCTTCAAGCCCAGTGAATGTGATGCCGCCATGGCGCGTTATCGCCGGGGAGGTGAGAAGCAGGAGGAAACCCGCCGTTAGCACCTGGTGACTCCGTAGCGGTCAGGTTAACAGGTTAGATGCCGCCGATCGTTCCCATGCGACAAAGCTCTGCGGGTTTGCCCAGAAGTTTCTCCACGCCTCGTTCAGCGTCTTGCGGACATTATCCTCTGTCGGCTCGGGCCATGGACGGCAACCCATCTTGGTATAACCCACATGGGCCGCTTCGACGGCTTGCCTTAGAATCTTGTCGGGATAGTATCGTTGAAAATCCGGTGGCTCATTCTGGCCGGCGACAGCCAGCAGGTCGCACCAACGACCCTCGATTTCGCTGGCAACATGCCCTTCCCAGATCAGCAAGAGGCCTTCCAGCAATGCCGTCATGCGGGCCGCATCGGCGGGATGGCTGGACCGTCGTTGCGGCAACTGGAATGCCGTCCGGCCCCTCTCGGCATGAAGATGCAAATGGGCCCAGGCAAATGCCGGGCCGACGGAAAACAATCCGAAGAGATCGCAGAAGATCTCCTCCATCCAGCGGCAGGTCCAGTTTTCCCTGGCGAGCTGGAGAAAGAGCTTGATCGCATCTGGCGTCCGTGAGCTTTCGGCCGACGCAATCTGCTTCCTGAGGTGGTCGTAAATCAGAGCCTTGGCCAACAGAAACGCATCAAGCCACGGCTTCGTCCGGGGGTCGTGCTGGGTTCTGAATAACGGGTGGGACAGTTCGTGGTACACGTCGGGCAGATGGAGCAGAAACTGCGTCTCCATCAGCGGTATGCATATCAGCTTGAAGTCCGTGCGGATGAAGAAGTAGTTCTGCGAGAGCATGCTCACGGTGGGCAACTCGATGGGATAGACGATCTCGTTGCTCATCCGGTAGAGAAGCCTCACCATTGCACCCTCGTCCTTGCTACTGCGGACGATTGGCGCCACGGCCTCGTTTTCCAAGCGGTCAACATTGGATGCGATCCGCCGGAATTCAAGCAACCGCACGGACGCGTTCTCCGGCTTTTTCCAGGCGGCGTTATCGCGCAACGTGGTCAGTTCCCGGATGGCGCGATCAATGCCATCGCAACACTGGGTCGCGAGCCGCTCGAATTCCTGGCGCGGAGGCCGGGGCAGCTTGCCTTTGAGGCCGGACGCACGCTCGATCAGCTGAGAGGCGGCGCTTTGTAGGTAATCCTCAAGCATGCCTCATCCGAGCGAGTACGGCCGTCCGCTCATCATCGAGCGACCAGGCCAACGCGCTGAGCTCCTTCTTTGTCGTGGCATCCAACCTCCGTGCAGCGAGCGCGTTCGCCACTTCTGGCCAGAACGTCTTCTCCCCCATCCGCCCTGTGAGCGATGCCGCAACCGAGGACGCGGCAAGGGAGGATGTGTTCTGGGCGGCCAGCGTCTGCACCAGTTCCAACGTCTGCCGCCAGTCATCATCGCTGGCAAATGCGGGAGTGTCGGCGGCAAGCAGGATGTGGTTCAGCGACCGGGAGAATTCGTCCAGCCGGGCGTAAAAGCAGGAATCAAATCCGATGGCGCTCATTTCGTCTTTTCCTCCTCCGCAACTTCGTCGGTTTCATCTTCCTCCTCGATGTCGGTGCCGTCCTCGCCCAACCAGCGGTCGTTGAGCTTGATCGTGATCGGGTCGCGGGAGCAGTCCTCGGGGCGCGTCCACGCCAGGCAACTCAGCGAGAAAATATCCTGGAGGCACTGTTCCAGGGTAAGCGGCCCTGACTTCTTTATCACGTGGAGAGGCTTGGTGGTGCCCTTGTGCCCGAAGGCGCGGCCGGTGGTGCAAACGAACCCTTCCGATTCGCTCAGGAGGTAGTAGTTGCCCGCCTGGGGGTTATCCACGTAGCGGTCACCGTTGCCCTTTATCGAGATGGCGAACAAACGGAGTGGCGCCGGCGCGCTCTTCGGAATCTCGACGAACGTCACAGCCGCATTGGGGTCGATGAGCTGTTCCTCCTTGAGCTTTTGCAGCGCCTGGTCGATGCCCATGATCTCGGTGTCGTAAAGCCGGCCATCCCGGTGGACCACGATGTTCTTGATGAGCACTTCGCTCTGCTCAGCCAGCCGGTTGATGATCTCGTAAAAATAATCGCGGCATTGCTTCGCCATCAGCTTCTCCTTCTGCTGTGACTTCTTGTGAAACGGCACGATCGTGTTGCCCAACTTGTTGGTGACCACGAACCCGGCCATATTGCCCTTAACGTCGATGCCAACGACGGCATCGGCGTGTAGCGGGGTGGCCAGAACAAATGGCCACTTTTGGTTGAGCAGGAGAATCTTGTTGATGGCAACGCCGCGCATATAGCCGCTAAGCTTTCCCTCGGCCCGCGGGTGGGGGCCATACGTGGTGCGGCCATCCGGTCCGGAGCGAGCGACGTAGCTCTGCGTGCTGACGGTAGTGTGGATGACAGACGCAAACAAGTCGGAGCGCGCTCGCAGTTGCTGGATGATGAAGGCGGCCGAGGTGTCTTCCTGCCGGGGCCGGCGCCTCTGAAATTCCGGAATCATTGCCACCGCATACCCGCCCCGCTCGCAATCCGAGGCGGCCTTTTCGAAGATCGCCTCGCTGAGCTGGTTGAAATTCTTTCCCCGGTCGGGGTACACGACCAGCCGCGGTTCAAAGGCGTGGGCCTGGGGGAACAGGTCATCTACCGTGGCACAGAGCAATTTCAGGAAGACTGGCCCGAAGGTCTCATGCACGCTCTGAGGCATGAAGAAATAGAAGTTGTCCAGTGGCGTCGACACGTAGAACCCGACGTTCTTGTCCTTGAGCAGGGACATCCTCTTGCGGCCGAGTTCGTCCAAGCTGACCTGGACCGCACCGGCAGTGCCCCGCGTTGATAAAACGGTATGACAGCCAAACTCCAGGTCTGGCACCGGAAAGAGCTTCGGGGTGGTCGCCATCGATTTCTGATCAAGCCGCAACTCAGTGTTTGCAAACCTCAGCCGTTGCAGGTGCTTTTCCACGAAATCCTGGATGAGCTGGGAACGGATATGAGGCGGGATCGCCAAGCTTGGGAACTCCTGCTGGGCACGGTGGTCATCGTTGCCCACCACATGGTAGCAGAGCGCCGCGGCCGCTCCCCGCTTCTCGTCGCGGTTGTCGGAGTACATGACCGTCGAGGAATCCTTCGGGAGATTGGCGATCTCGGGCGGAAGCGGCTTGGTACACCTGTTCAGGATGTAATCGTAGAGAATGGCGGAGTTCCCGTTCATGGGGAACTTATACTGGGAGATGTTAAGCGCGCTGAACTCCGCGAGGGCAATCTCGTACCAGTTCAATCCGAAGTGGTAGATGACGTGTGCCCCCTTCCACCGCTGAAACGCCTGGCGGTCCAGATGCGTGGGCAATGACCGGCGATAGACGAGCTTCGAGTGGACATCGACGCACAGCCCAATGTCCCCGGACGAAGTCAGGATGGGACGGACCGAATAGCCGCGGAAAAGGTTCAACTGTTCGCCCTGCCGGTGGGGTTGCCGCTCGAAGAATGGCTTCCCGGAGCCGGGTTGCCACAGCCCCGGCCTATTATACAATGGGCTCTGAACGAGAAAGCTGAGGAAGCGGATGGCGATCGCGTCGTTCTCCGGGCTCCTGGTGGTGTAATCGAGGCGGATGTTCTCATCCATGGGTTCAAACTGGACCTGGGCGCGGACCACGACCATTTCCTTCGGCGGTTCTGGGGCGTCCTGCTTCACCACGAGGATCGCCTCGTCCTCCCGGTCGATAACCGCAGCCGGAGACTTCAGCATGAAGCTGAGCTTGCGCGTCAGCGACTGGCAGTTTTGGTAATACTCCTCCTGGTCGCGGTGGAGATTCACCACCCGGTAGGTGCGGTAGGTCGATGCCAGGTCGCGGAGGTTTGTGATGCGATAGATGTTCGTTTCAAGTTCGCTCATAGGTCAGTTCTCCCAACAGAGTTTTCGGAAATTGCATGTCGCGCAGGCGCCGAGCCGGCTGGTGGTCGGAAAATCCTCGGCGGTCAGATCTTTGCTTTCGCGTCCATCCACGGCCATCAGCATCTGGTGAATTTCTGCCGCCAACCGGTTCTCGACATCCAAAACATCGTCCTGGTCGATTACGTGGGGCCGCGCTTCGTTGGTGAGCAACTGCGCCTCCACGAGCCGCACCTCGTGCGCGGGACAGCGCCGAAGTTCGGTCGGGAGCGCCTTGTGCGGGCCGCAACTGGTCAGGGTGATCGCGTAGCAGACGAGTTGCTGGTAGTAGTCGTGCATCCCAAACATGTGCACCTTCCAGTCGATAATTAGCGGCGGACTCCCCCGGAAGAGGCAGATCAAATCCGGAACCGCCCGC
>JBEKDV010000547.1:0-4629 GCA_050014175.1 Candidatus Solibacter sp.
TATTTGCGATTAAGGGCGCTTACCGCGCAAACCCTGTCGCCGCGACCGTGCGGGTAGCAAGCGTTTTCCGGACCACACGTGTTTTATCTGCTGACGTCTACCGTATTGATGGTGCCAAACGGCTAATTCGCATCCGCCGCGGGTCTTGTGTCATTGAAGGAGCTACATCGATTGCAGTGCAGGACAACGTTGGCGACGCCAGTAGGCGCAAAGCCTGTAACAAGGACCGCCCCGCAGGATCCACAACATAGATTTGGAGCGCCAATCTCGGGACCGCTTATCAGTACGGTGCCTTCTCCTTGGTAGCTAAGGACGGCGCGGCCCTCAATTTCAGGTTCAGAAATAACGCGGAGTTTCCATGCTCCCTTATTTGGGAGTGGCTTTGGTCGTTTCATGGGCACTCTTGATTCTACAACCTCCGGCGCCAGTCGCAGTCGCTCGCGCGAACCAGTTCCGGAGAAGTATGAGGTCGCCCTGGACGATCCCTCCCTGTCCACCGCCGAAGTGGCTGGCGACTACTGATGTAGGTCGGCAAGGCCCTTGAGAACGTGGAACGTGCCTGCCTGCCCGAACTGGCGCGAACGACTGACACATTCGGCGAGGGCATGGGTACATCAAAGGCTGGGGGCGCGCGGAAGCTCTGCGCGCTTGTGGATGAGGAAGATGACACTCTAGCGTTGCACGCCGAGAGGCATATTCTATATGTTCCGGAAACGACCCAGGTGGCGGAGGTGGAGAACGCCGCATTCTCCGCGGTGATCTGTGCTGACGAACTCGAACGCTGCGTTTTTCAGACCGATCAGGTTCAGGCAGACCTGTTCCCGGAGGATGCAGGAGGCTTGGCGGGCAATCGGCGCCAGGCTCGAAATTCCGGTCATGACGGCGGTGGACGCCTATCGGGCTGTACGGAAATCGTCTCGCCGGAACCAGCCATTTCGAGCACCAAAAGAAGGGGGAAGGCAGTACCCGTTTAGCTGGACGGAGTCCTTCGTCTTCCGTTCAGAATCATCACTCCCGTGATATGCCGCTCACGTCAGTTGGAGCCAATGGGCCCGGCCAACTGGCCGTATCGCCGCCTCGCCGAAGTGTCGGCGACGGGAATTAACTTTTGCCCGAGCCAGGCGGGGCGCGGGAGCGTTATTTCGTAATATCGGTAGCCATGAGGACATTACCTCGGGGCGGCGGAGACATCAAGCAAAACTGGGGAGAGGGAGGAGCCACCCTCCAAATTCGGTAGATTGTGAGCCCCGGCTTAGGCGTGCAGCACAAGGTGCCGGCGATGTCGGCGCGGCTGTCGGCATCCTCACCATGAAACCGGCCTTGAAGAGATCCCCTGGCAGAGACCAGCGAAGCGTTTGCGGCGGTGGCGTCGGCGCGTGGCGTGGCGTGCCGATCGATCAGGCGCTGAACCCCAAGGTGCAGGACTCCGGCGTCATCAAGCACCACGGGCCGAACCCGTATTATGGGCCGAAGCGCCGCGCGTCCTGAGCAATGCTGCAAAGGAAATACCGAGGATCCTGGCTGCAGCGAACCCCACGCTCGAATACGCCTCTACAGTTGTGCTGGCTCCAAATGGTGTGTAGTGAGTCGCGGGTCGGCTAGCGGTCGACTGCGGCAGCGGAGGCGCCACTGGGGACCTCCTGTTCCTTGTAGAGCCAGGCGCCGACGACGGTCCCGACCACAATCTCTACAAGCCCCAACACTACGCCGATGGCGATCAGACGGCAACCGAACAGATGCAGGGCTGCCGGAGCAATCATGGCCAACAGGGAAGCCGGTACCCAGACCCCAATGCCGGCGATCACGGCAGTCTTGGGGCCAGGGCCAAAGCGCGGCCGGATGGCGGCGTACAGCGATAGCGCGTAAATGCCAATCAGGAAGCCCCACAGCCAGAAGGCTGCGGTGGGGCCGATCCCCATATCAGGAGATTTGTTCAGGGCTTTCATGGCGGCAGCCCATTCGCTGCCCAGAATGAGGCTGTTGACGATGTATTCGCAGACGTTGACGATGAGCCCGGCGAGCAGCCCGCCCAGGATCACGCGAGTCCAGTTGATTTTCATGCTTACCTCGGTCGAAGGAATGTCCCACTCCTTCGGTACGCAATTATACACCACGGACACCAAGAAGGCCTCGTGAACCGAGATATCTGTCGGAGCAAAGTAGAAATGTCCGCTTTCCCAAAGAGTACTTGGCGCGGCAAAGTTTTCGGATCGCGCCAGAACAGTCTTGCCATTCCCCTCATCACAGTGCGCCTCTCGCATCGCGGCCTGGTGCCGTCAAGGCCGCTAGTTCAATGCGCCGAAGGGCAGCCTTGACGGCTGGCCGCGATGCAACACCATGCATTTAGAGGGGAATGGCAAGTGCGACGCGATCCTCGAGTAGGACATTTCTACTTTGCAGAATAGGACATTCTCATTTTGCGGCGACACGTGAACCGAGATATCATGTGAACCGAGATATTCAGATCGGAAAGTGGCCTGCGGGCCGGCTCGTCCCGCTTTCGGAACTTCCTGGCGGAATGGTGGGAGGGGGGAAATGCGGGAGGGGTAAATGGGGAAGGAGCAGTTTTGCTGCAATCAGCACCGCTACCAGTGGCACAAGGCCCAGAGGATTTGGCCGGGACAGTTGGAGGAGAGGATCAGGGAGAGTGTGAGAGAGGAATTGGATCGGAGTGCTGCAGAGACGTGGCGTGCGAGAATTGACGGAATCACCGGAAACATCGGGATAATGGAGATCTGCGGTGGTATGGGAGCCGCAGGCCGACATGAATGTATGGGGCGCCCTGGCGACTGTGGTCCTGGCAGTTCATTTAACCTGGATCGTTTGGGCGATCTTCGGCTGGTTGGTTGCCCGAAACCGGCCCCTGCTGCGGTGGTTCCATTTCGGCTCCCTGATCTACGGCATTTTCATCGAGATTGCACCCTGGCCCTGTCCTTTGACGTTGCTCGAACACTGGCTCGAATCGAAGGCAGGCGCTGCAGTGTATCGAGAGCCATTCCTGGTTCACTACCTGGAAGCAGTGGTATACCCGGATGTGCCAGAGCGAGTGCTGGTTTCCGTGGCGGTGGCCGTGTGCATGGTCAACCTGTACCTCCACCTAAAGCGGCTTCTACGGCGGTAGGATGCCAATCGGGCGCAGACCTATTTCCGGCCGGACGGCTCGATCACGAACTGGTAAGTCCTAGCGACGTTCAAACCGGCCCATGCACTGCGCCTCCGCCATGATGTGCCCGTTCATGGCCTGTAACAACTTCCTGCGGCCCACTCCCGGGCGCAGACCGAGAGTGTTTATGTCGAGTGCATACAGCCGGAAATAGTACCGGTGGGCCGATCCCTTGGGCGGACACGGGCCGCCATAACCCGGCCGGCCGAAATCGTTGGTGCCACTCACTCCCACCGAGCCGGGCTTGAGGCCCTGCGCCAAATTGTGCACGTTCGGCGGGATATCATATACGAGCCAGTGACAGAACATGCCGGAAGGTGCGTCCGGATCTTCGACTACGAGCGCGAAACTGCGCACGTCCCCCGGTTCACCGCTCCATTCCAGCGACGGTGAGAGGTCGGCACCTTTGCACGAGTACAAATCCGGAATCCATCCGCCTTCCGCAAATGAATTGGACAAAAGCTGAAAAGACATAACAGGAGCCCTCTGCCAGATTATCGCGCTGCCAGACATTCCGCGGCCGGGAGCCGCCGGGTGTACACTCGGTGCTGACCGATATGCCCAATAGGGCCTTGGCCAATGTGATGCCTGTAGCGAACTTCCGCTTCTACGCAGAACTCAACGACTTTCTAGTGCCGGAGCGCCGTTTCACGGAGTTCGCGTATGGCTTCTTGGATGTCGCAACCGTCAAGGACCGCATCGAGTCATTCGGCGTGCCCCACACGGAGGTCGATCTCATCCTGGTCAACGGACAATCGGTGGATTTCGCCTGCCGGGTTCAGGACGGCGACCGGATCAGTGTTTACCCGGTCTTCGAGGCGTTCGACATCGCCGGACTGGCCCGATTGCGGCCGGAACCGCTCCGTGATGCACGGTTCGTACTCGATGTGCACCTCGGCCGCCTGGCCGCATACCTGCGGATGTTGGGATTTGACACTCTGTATCAGAACCGTTGCGCCGACGAGTGCCTGGCGGAGGTCTCGCGCCACGAACGCCGGATTCTGTTGACCCGCGATGTGGGTCTCCTCAAACGCGGCTCCGTTACGCACGGATATTACCTCCGGGCAACCCAACCGCGGCAGCAACTCGCGGCAGTGGTCAGGCGTTTTGATTTGGGGCGTTTGGCAAAGCCCTTCTCGCGATGTCTGCGATGCAACACGCTGCTGGCGCAGGCAGGCAAAGACCAGGTGCGCCATCAACTTCCTGCCCAGGTTGCCCTACTGCACGATGAGTTCCTGCGCTGCCCGGATTGCGGCCGCGCTTACTGGAAGGGCGGACACTTCCGCCGCATGCGGCAATTGATCGATGCCAGCATGCAGGCGTCGGTTGTGGCCCGTTAACCGCCAATATCGGTAACAATCCGGTCAGCCACAACCCCCGCGGTCTGGCCCACGCGCCCGATCTCTCGTTTCCCGAGAGCTTGTTGTCCCGGCCCGCTGTTGCGTCTCGGTGAGATGGTCCCGCAC
>JBEKDV010000548.1:0-4615 GCA_050014175.1 Candidatus Solibacter sp.
CCCGTCAGCATTCCTTTAACGGGCCTCACCGTCGCGGCACCGGTGGGCGAAGTTCCGACGCCTCCCCAGCCTACTGCCCCGGAGTTCGCCGCGTTCGTCGTCAGAGCGCGCCGTCAGTGATATGAGTGTGCTTCAAATCATTTCCCACTCAGTCCGCGAGCGGGGCTTGAGCGGCACCGTTTCCCGGGTGATCGAACGCTCGATCGAGACCGCTTCCGAGCGCCTCTACGACGTTCGGCTCGGGATAGATACATCCGGCCAGGTGCCGTTCACCCAGACGTCCGGCGCCACCGGCGAGATCGGCAGGGGATATCGCGGCACCGCGCCGGGATTCCTGCGCCGCAGGCTCCGCGGCCTGCAAATCCCGTTTGAGGAATTTGTTTTCGTCGATCTCGGATCGGGAAAGGGCCGGACTCTCATGCTCGCCGCCGAGTTCCCTTTTCGCCGGATCGTAGGTGTCGAGCTGACCGATTCGCTCCATCGCGTGGCAGTCGCAAACGTCACGGCTCTCAGGTTGGAGGACCGTATCGCCTGCCTGTGCTCGAACGCTGCCGACTACCGCTTTCCCGACGACGCCCTGGTGCTGTTCTTCTTCAACCCGTTCGGGGAGGAAGTGCTGCGGCGAGTTGTGGAGAGACTGCGCGAGGCTTGGCAGCGCAAACCTCGGCCCGTGCGGATCATCTACCGCAAACCGGTCTGGACCCAGGCGCTCGATTCGGCGCCCTTCCTGGTGCGGATCGAGAGCCATAGAAATCGCATCATGCGCGACTATAGCTACACCATTTACAGCGACGCGGGCGGCGCAATGGAGGACCCGCGGCGAAAGGAGGCTGCTCGATGAACGTCTGGGTTGTAGCCATCGCGGAGCCGATTGGCTTTCCCACCGGCGAGGCCCGGTTGCTCCGCGCCGGGACTTTGGCAAATTATCTGCTCGAGGCGGGACACCGTGTTTGCTGGTGGAACTCGACCTTCGATCACGCCGCTAAGCGTCACATCCGGCCGGGCGACGACCGCATCGCGGTTTCCGGCGATTACGCAATCCGGCTATTGCACGCTTGCGGGTATCCCAAGAATATCTGCGTGCGCCGCCTCGTGGACCACTATGTCATCGCACGGAAGTTCGCGCGCCTCATCGAGTCCGAGCCGCAACCGGATGTGATCGTCTGCTCGCTGCCCACTATTGAATTGAGCTTGGAGTGTGTCCGCTACGGAATGAGGCGGCACGTCCCGGTCATCCTCGATATCCGCGACCTCTGGCCGGATGTGTTCCTCTCGGCCGCTCCGGCGTTTCTCAAGGCGCCTGCGCGTCTGGCCATGAGGCCACTCTTCGGTTGGACTCGGGAGTCTCTCGCGGGCGCCACGGCCCTCTCGGCAGTCTCCGAAGGCTATCTGCAGTGGGGCTTGCGCCTCGCCGGCCGCGAACGCCGGCACACCGACGGGGTCTTTGTCCATGGTTATGACGCCAGCTATGAGCGCGTCAGCCCGTCCGAGAGGGCCGCCATCCTGCGCGGGCGGAATATAAACCCCTCCAGGATCATCGTGTGGTTCGTAGGTACACTCGGAAGCAGCTATGACCTCGCCCCGGTGATCGAAGCTGCCCGGCGCCTTCGGTGCGAAGGAAATAACCGCGCCCACTTCGTTTTCAGCGGCGATGGGCCGAATCGGACTAAATGGCAACGCCTTGCCTCGGGCCTCGGAAACGTGACCTTTACCGGATGGATCGACCGTCACGAGATCCGGCGCTTCATGGCTGCGGCCGACATCGGCCTTGCTTCTTATAGTCCGGATGCTTCGCAAGGCCTCCCCTTCAAGCTGTTTGAATATATGGCCGGTGGAATTCCCGTCCTTTCCAGCCTCCAAGGCGAGGCAGCGGACTTCCTCCATTCCAATCGCTGCGGTTTATCGTACCAGGCTGGTTCGGCGGACAGCTTCTCTAGTGCGCTGACTCTGCTGGTATTTAATGAGAGGTTGCGCAGAGAACTCGGGCGCAACGGCCTGGCGTCGTTCGGCAGGTCGTACTCCGCGGAGAGAATTTATCCCGCGATGGTGAACTGGATTGAGCAGGTAGCGAAGACCCGTGAGCAGAATCCTCAGTGCTGCCGCTAGTTGCGCCGTGCTTCGGCGACTCCGTTCGCCAACGACCGCGGCTGGAAAAACACCGAACCGTATGGGACTCGAGCGCCCCGCCAAGCGAATGACCGACGTCATGCTTGCGTCGATCGGTCTTGCCTTGTTGAGCCCTTTGCTGGCTGTCGTCGCCGTTGCGCTGAAACTCGGCTCGCCTGGTCCCGTGTTATACCGCGGCGCCAGGGTGGGTCACTCCGGCCGCCTGTTTCACATTCTGAAGTTTCGCACGATGGTCGTAGATGCCGAGCGTCTCGGCGGCTCTGCGACTGCCGACGACGATCCGCGGCTAACCCGCATTGGATTGTTTCTAAGGAAATACAAACTGGATGAACTTCCCCAACTCTTGAACGTCCTCAAGGGCGACATGAGCCTGGTCGGTCCGCGCCCTGAAGTGAAACGGTTGGTGGATACGTATTCCCCCGAAGAACGAAGGGTCCTCGAAGTGCGTCCCGGTATTACGGACTGGGCCTCCATCTGGGATATGGACGAAGGCGCAGTTCTCCGGACGCAGGCGGACGCCGAAGCGGCTTACCGGGCGTTCATTCTGCCGGCCAAAATCAGGCTGCAATTGCTCTATGTCGAGCGCCAGTCCTGGGCGGAAGACATGCGCGTCCTCTTCCACACGGGCATGAGGCTGTTCCGCAGAAGCTGGGTTCCCCGGGAAATCGCCAACATGGCTCCTCCCAAATGTCACCGCATCTGAGCACAACCGGCGTACTACTGAGCACCGCCAACCCGCAACTGGCGCATCTGATCGCGACGGACCTCTTCCGCCGCGGAATACGGGTCGAGGCCACGGGAGACCACGTCGCCGCGGCGTGCAGGTTCGCGCGCTGTATCGCCAAATTCCATCTGACTCCGCCCATTTCGAACGGAAAGACCTACGTCCAGGCCGTCTGCAACATCTGCCGGAACCGCCGGCTCGACGTGTTTCTCCCGTCTTGCCGGGAAGTGTTTCAGCTAGGTCCCTGGCGCGATCTCCTGTGGCGCGAGACACGATACCCTTTCGCGGGCGATGAAATCCTCAAGATTGTCAATGACAAGTTCATGCTTGGTCGCTTGGCCGGGCAAGCGGGGCTGCGCGTGCCATGGTCCATTACACCGCGTGCCCTGGCGTCTCGAGGTGCCGACGGCTTGTCCTTTCCCATCGTCTGCAAGCCACTGGATGGGTTTGGAGCGCGAGGCTTCGGCGTGCTGGAAAACCGTCGTGAATTGGATCGGTGGCTCGCAACATTCCGTTTCACCGGCGCCTCCCTCTTGCAGGAGTTCGTGCCCGGCCCACTCCTGGTTTGGATGGGAATTCGCTGGGATGGCCGGTTGCGTGCATCCTTTGCTTTCGAAACGGCCAAGACCACGCCCGCATTTGGCGGAGCTTCGGTGCTGCGCCGCTCCGTGATCGATCGTGCGTTAGACGTTCAAAGTGCCCGCCTCCTCGATTTCCTCGATTACGACGGGTTCTGCACGCTCGACTACATCCGTCGGGAGGGCACGGACCACGACTATCTCATCGATTTCAATCCACGTTTCGGCACCTCCCTGCACGCCGCCGCGCTTGCCGGGGTTTCATTCCCGCATTGCCTCCTGAATCTGGCGATGGGCCGAGCCTGCGATCCGCCGTCGTACGCGGCAGGCATCGTGAGTTCATCGCTTACCGGCCACTTGGGCCGCATCGTGCGCTCCTGCCCTCGCAAGCCCCCGGTGCGTACTTTGTTGGCCGACGCGGTCCGGGCTTTTGCCGATCCAAGCTCGGCGGAAGAATGCTTTTCGAAGACCCCGCTTCCCGCCCTCATGCCGGTTCTCAACGCGTTTGTGAAAGCCACGCCATGGCTGAGGCGCGGGAGCGGCACTACAATCCAACACGCCGATGACTGCCACCCTGAAACCGCCGTTGCTACTCGTCGGTAATTTTCTTTCCGGAAGCACAGGTACCCGAGGCGTCGGGGAAGATCTCTCGGAACGCCTCGTCGCTCGCGGCTGGACCGTCCTGACGTGTTCCTCCCGCCGCCGAAGATCCGCCCGGCTGCTCGACATGGTGCGGACCTGTTGGGCCCGGCGCCATAGTTATGAACTGGCGCATATTGAGGTATACAGCGGCAACGCGTTCCTGTGGGCGGAAGCCGTGAGCGCTATCCTGCGAAGCGTCGGCAAGCCGTACGTGCTTACTCTGCACGGGGGTAATCTGCCGGCATTTGTCCGCAAATGGCCACGGCGCGCCGGGAGAACGATCGCCGCCGCGGCCGCGGTCACAGCGCCCTCTCGTTACCTGCTGGAACAGATGAAGTTCTGGAGGTCGGACATCCGTCTGCTGCCGAACGCCATTGACCGCAGCCTGTACCCGTTTCTTCCGCGCGAGACACTCCGGCCGAAACTGGTTTGGCTCCGCGCATTTCACGATGTCTACGACCCGTGGACCGCGGTCCGCGTGCTTGCCTTGCTGAAAGACAGGTTTCCGGACATCGCCCTCCTCATGATTGGCCCCGAAAAGAGC
>JBEKDV010000549.1:0-4604 GCA_050014175.1 Candidatus Solibacter sp.
CCGGAGGCCGCGGCGGTGTGCGGCCAGCGCAGCACGTGCCGGGTGGTGGCATCACGGCCGGCGGGCAAGTCGGCCGGGGGGCAAGCGCTCACGGTGGTGCAGGTGAGCCTGGGTCTGAAGGACAAGCCCGGCGACGCGCCGGACGAAGGCTGCCGCGACGGCAAGGGCGGCCACGATGGCGGATCGGAATACTGGCTGTTGGCGGCCGGCGCGGCACCGCGGCTGGTGCTGGCTTTGTGCAACGATGGCTACGGCGCGGCGGGGGTGGGCGAAGACAAGGTGCGAATTGGCGAGAATCGCCTGATCTACACGCAATCGGGCGGATCGAACGACCGCTGGAGCGGCACGCGCACGGTGCAACTGGCGCCTTCCAGAACTCTGTCCATCGAATCGTGCGGCTACCGCGCCACCACATCCGGCTCCGGAGTGGCGATCCGCGCCGATATCGCCAGCATGACGATGCGCTCGGTGGCGCAGGACGACCGCGACCCCGCCATACGGGGAAGGGAACCCGGCTGCCCGGTGTTTCAAGCCGGCTGGAACGCGCAACCCGGACCAGGCCTGGTGGCCGGGGTAGCGGTGCCGCTGGCCAGCGAAGAAAGCGGCTCGAAATATCCCACGGGAGCGCCGCTGGGCGATTGCGCGCTGCGCTTGGGGACGGCCGGCGCGCCCGGCTTCCCCATCTACGGCACGCCCAGTCCGGGGCGGCGCGCGGAGTTGCGGGTGGCGGCCGTCGACCGGCAAAGCGTGGTCATTCAGCTCTACGACCCCCAACCGGGCGCGCCGGGCGGGAACTGGGTGCAGAGCGATCACCTGGAGATTTGGACCGGCAAGGACGCCTCGGGCATGCATAACCATCCGGAGGCTGGGCAGACGGCACAGATCGGTATCGCGCTCGACGGGACGGTCTACGCAGGGCTGGGCAGTCCCGCGCTGCCGGCGGTGACGCGCACGGCGGGGCGCGACGAAGCGGGCCGCGTGGTGCAACTCTACGAGGTTCGCTGGAAGGCCGCGGAGGCGCTGACCGCGGGCGTGGCCGTGGTGTATTCGCAGGGAGAAAGCGGGCGGCAGGCATACGTGATGGCCACCTCCGGCATCGTGCGGAACCGTCCGCTCTATTTGCCGCCGCTGGGCGAGATCCCGGTGAGTTGCGGGTTGGTGGATGGGCGCTGGGGCGTGGTGGGCAATACGGGCAGGTTGCAATAGGCGGGCGGGTCCGCCGCGGACGGCGTTGCTTCAATACAGCGTCAAACCCAGCGAAGGAGGCGCGGTTTTTGTTTCCGAAGGCGCGCCGTCGAGCGGGCGATTTCGCATGACCTACACCAGCACCGGCAAGGACACGCTGAGATTCAAATTCGAGATCGCCGCGCCGGGGAAGGAGTTCGCCCCGTATCTCGAGGCTACGGCACACCGCGAGGCCGCCGGGAAATGAGCGGTTCATTCCCGGCCGGCTCGGGGCGCCGCAGGGCGCGGCAGATTTCTTTTCGGTCCGCCTGGCGGCGGGTTATGATGTTGCCATGTTGAAGGATCGGGTCGCATTGATCTCTGGCGCCGCCACCGGAATCGGCGAGGCGGTGGCACGGCTGTTCGCCAGCCAAGGCGCGTATACGTATCTATTCGACCGGGACCTGGCGGGTTGCCAGCGGGTTGCCGAATCGATCGCCGCGGCGGGCGGTTCGGCTACCGCATGCGGCGGCGACGTACAGCGCCGCGGGGACGTGGCGCGGTGGGTGGCGGGCGCGGCCGCCGATTTCGGCCGCATCGACGTGCTAATCAATAACGCGGGCGTCTACCCGCGGCAGGCTTTTCTGGAAATGTCCGAAGCGCAGTGGGACGAAATGCACGAGATCAACCTGAAGAGCATGTTCCACACGCTGCAAGAGGCGCTACCGCACATGGTGGCGCAGCGCAGCGGAAAGGTGGTGAACATCTCCTCGGTGACGTTCCACCTGGGGATGGCACTGCTATCGCACTACGTGGCGACGAAGGGCGGGGTGATCGGGCTGACGCGCTCGCTGGCGCGGGAGATGGGCGAATACAATATCCATATCAACTGCGTCACGCCGGGGGCGATCAAGGTGGAGGCGGAGGCCAAGGTGGTGACCGAGGAACAGATCAAGGTATGGATGGCCTCGCAATGTCTGCAGCGACGCATCCTGCCGCTGGATATCGCGCGTGTGTGTCTTTTCCTGAGCACGGAACTGAGCGACGGAATGACCGGCCAGACGCTCAACGTGGATGGCGGATGGGTGATGCACTAACCGCGCCGGTGTCAGTTGCGGCGCGTGGCGGGGCCGGGGCCGAACTCCATGCTTTGTAACTGAAGATCTTCCAGGACCCAGTTCTTGCCGTTGCTGAGCAGGACCGCGAAGTACAGGGTGCGGACCTTGACGCCTGGCCGCGGCCGGGTGTCCACATAGCCGGAGACCCGCCAGCGCCTGCCGTCCCAGTGTTCCACGGTGGTCTGGTCGATGCCGCTGAAGCTCACGGGGTTGCGCACCGCCGGGTTGGTGGCTACCAGTGTCTGCGCGACTTTCATGACATCCTCGCTGGAAAACTCCCAGCGATCGACTTTATTCTTGATGCGTCCCGACCCCCAGAGCAGGCCACCCAGCAAGACACACACGAGCACTACGACAACAGCGACCAGGCGCACGGGCCAGCGCAGATGCCGCTGGCACATTGGGCAGCGGACGGTATGATCGGGCAGAGCAATTTCACAGACGCGGCAGAAGATCACACGGGTCCTCGAAAATCCATAGTGGCATACGGAACCCGCTTGTGGAATAACTATAGTACTTAGGATAAACCCTAGTAAATGGTAGGGTTAGGCCGATTAAGCCCAGCATATTTCGGAGGGGTCCATGGGCAACAACCTGCGTGCCCCTCACTTCATTCCCGGCGCAAATAAGGGAGTGGTTGCTAGAATCCGGTTATGCGGATCAAGCCCATCTGTGTGCTGTTTCTCCTCGTGGTGTGGGAGCACTTTGCGTGCGCGCAAGGCACGGTGCCCACGTTCCAGTTCGCCGCCGGCCAGGGTTCTTACACTCTCTTCGGCCGCGATCCGGCACAGGGGGGCACTACCACTATCCGCACGGTGCTGGTTCCGATCACGCTCTCGTTTGACGCGAAGAAGACCGCCGGCAAGCCCTTCCTCATGGACGCAGCCCAGGACGTGCCAAGCGTTCTCCGCTCGCCGGTGTTCGCCAAGTTCGCCTTCCCCTCGGGCGGCGCGACGCAGTATGCCGATGCCATGCTGCGCGCCACCTTCCCCAAGGCTGACGGATGGCACACGCTGCTCGGCAAGCCAGAGGTGAAGCCTGTAAGGATCACCGTCCCGGTGGGCTACGGCTATATCCTCACGTCGAAGAAGACCGGCAGCTGGTTCGCCGTGGCCGACGTCGAGTTTCTGCAGAAGGAACTCTTCAAGCAAGTTCCCAAACACCCGGGCGAGCTGGTCATCGCGGTGACGCATAACACCACTTATTACGCCGATGGCGACGCCACGATTTGCTGCTCTTGGGGAACGCACGGCGTCGATTCCGCCACCGGAAACTCCTTCGTGCTGGGCTCGTATCTCCATGCTGCGCCCGACGTGGTCGAAGACGGCGACGTGCAGCCGCTCACTCAGCAGCTTGGGGAGTTCGTGAACGATCCGCTGCACGATCCCCTGCTCCACGGCCGCAACGTGAAAGTTCCCGGGAACACCTTCCCCGGTTGGATGCGTCCGGGAAACCAGGGCGGTTGCGGCGGCACGGGCGTGGCCTCCACCTATTTCCTTCTCGAACCCACAAATACCAACCCCAAGAACAATATCCCCGCATCGAAGGCGTTTATCGCCCGTGTGGACGGAGCCACCTATCATCTGCAGAACGTGGCCCTGCTGCCCTGGTATACGGGCACGCTTGAGGGTCTCGGCAGTACTTACAGCTTTCCGGACGCGCAGGCCTTGAGGGAACCTTCCAAGCCGTGCCCGGCACGCGGCGGGCGTGCCGGCGCAGGCCGCGGGGCGTCCGCACCTCTCGAGCCCACGGCCGCGGCGGTCGCGATGAGCGGCCCGCCTAACGGCCATCGGCTCATCGGCTACTGGGCAGGGTACGGCGCCGCGGGCTCCACGTTCCCGCTGCGCGAAGTCTCGCCCCAGTGGGACGTCATCATCGTTGCCTTCGCAACACCGGACAGGAATGCAGCGGAAGGGACCATGCAGTTCCACACGCCCGCCGGACTGGATACCGGACAATTCAAGGCCGACATTGCCTACTTGAAGAGCCAGGGCAAGAAGGTCATGATTTCGCTTGGCGGCGGCGGCCAGCACTTCACGCTCGCCGATTCGAAGCGTGTTCCGAATTTCGTTTCCTCAGTCACGAGCATCGTGGGCGAGTACGGCTTCGACGGTATCGACATCGATTTCGAAAGCCCGTCTCTATCCATCGACCCCGGAGACACGGACTTCAAGCATCCGACCACGCCATCCATCGTGAATCTCATCTCGGCGCTGCGCCAGGTGCGCGGTCGTTTCGGACCGGGCTTCATGATCAGCCTGGTGCCGGAGGGCACGCAAATTCCCTCCGGCTACCCCAGCTATGGCGGGCAGTTCGGCTCCT
>JBEKDV010000550.1:0-4598 GCA_050014175.1 Candidatus Solibacter sp.
AACCTCCGGTCAAGAAAGCGGCGAAGAAATCGGCTCCGGTGATTGCTCAACCCACAGCGGTAGCGGGATCGGCATCGACGCCGGGTGCCGTGGTGTAGCAGGTTTGGATTGGGCTTCATCCTGATCCCGGCAGCGAAGCTGTGGGCGTATAATCTCTACCATGAGTCTCAAGAGTGCGGCGTTCTTCGCATTGATCGGCATGATTCTGCTGACCGTTCTGCTGGCGGTGGGCTTCATCCGTGACGTATCGGCTCTTCTGGCTGGTGCGATTGCTGCGGTAGTGCTTTTGACATCACTGATTCATTTGCTGGCAAGTCTGAGTCTGGCGGTATTCCTGTACGTGTTCCACAAAGGGCAGGGCTGAGGCCGCAGAGCACAGCACCGTTATCAGGCGGGGACCATACCGGAGCATCGCCGCGAGCAGAATCGCTCGGAACTGTCCCGTTGGCGAATCGCGGTCTGGCGAGTACCAGGCGGCAGTGAATCGGAGTAAAAGTCCTATCACGGAGCGGGTACCGCTAGACCTGTTCAGCAGGCCGGTTCCGGGCGATGATGTTCTTGCGGTCCCGCGTTCAGGTGTTCAAGAGCAACACTCTGGTTCATCAGCGAACGGAGGCGGGGCCGCACAGAGTCACGTGTGTATCACCGCCATTGCAGATCGGATGTACGGCTCCATATCCAGCGACGCTGTCAGTTCATATGTGCCGTCTTCGGAGATGAGCTCCTTGATTGGGATTCGTTTGATGGCTTGTCGTCGGCCATGATCCTCCCCCAGTAGGGGTTTAACAAAGAGCGGCAGCACGGCTGATTGCGAAGAGCCGAGAACAGAAACCAAAGAATCCTCCAATGTGGTACGGCAACACGAAAAGCTTACTGGAAAGCATCGTCCGGGGGTTGAAGACTGAACCTCCTCAAAACGATGCTGAGTGGCAAGCTCAAACTGAACTCGTTCAATCCTGTCTGACGGAGATGGTGGAGATGTCGGAGCCTACCGTCAATCAGTCGATGGGAGCCACGTCACGATACGTTCACCGTCCGGTTGCCGATAAACTGAATCGCGCGATGCCGCACGTTCGATCCATGTTGACGGCCATGCGGGACCGTGACCGCACCACGGCTCTGGCGCACGGCGAGACGACCCTCCGGCGGCTCTGAACCGGATAGGTGTGTCCGTCATCCCCCATTGTTCGCAAACGGGGTGCGCCTGTCGGCCAGATCACCGGCGCGCCGCCCCGCGGCCCGCACAGCCCGCTGGTCGGTCCCGACCGCCGTCACAGCCTGTTCAGTCCGGCGCAGCCGGAGGCACAGCTTATCTGGTAAACGGCCTCCGCGCCAAGGATATCGCGGATCGAGATCAGCCCCGAAACGGTAGACACCTACCGCGTTAGCCTGATGCGCAAACTGAACGTTCACGACCTGGTGGGGCTGGGTAAAAGCTCGCTATCGAGCGCAACCTTACGACGACTTCTCCGCCAGCGGTAGCGGCCGCGAGTTGGCCTCCCAGCCGGTGCTGCTCTTCTGGTACCGTTCCAACGCACCGATCAGTTGGTCCACCGCGGATCTGTGCTCGAGCAGGCGCGCTAGAGCGCGCCGCCGGACGCTGTCCCCTGGTTGCAGGCTGTGGTCACGGACTCGAGGTTGTTTGGTAGCAGCCGAATCCATCAGATCATTCCTGGAAATACAGAATTCCCTTATTTGAATAATCAAGGATACATTTGAAGACATTCAAATGCAAGACAAAATTGTCTTTTCGGATAGAATTCTCCAGAAATAAAGCGACGACGCGAGCACGGGCATCACGATTGGCCAGTTATGCCGACCATCCGCCCGGAACACCAGACCTGCGCACTTCTCCCCTGAGGGCGGCTACACACGGTAAACCAACTGGAGTAGAACTCCTCTTCCGTCACGGCTTCCAGCCCTAACGCCCCTTTGCCTCCAGCGACGTCAGCCCCCTTCCGCGCCGAAAACATCGCACCGCGCGCCGCTTCGATTGGCGCAAACCGCACCAACCCGGTCGGCTATGGCATGTCCACGTAGACCGCCTCGACGCCGCCCGTGTCAAGTATAGAAGACCG
Organism: Candidatus Solibacter sp.; assembly: GCA_050014175.1. Classification (GTDB taxonomy): domain Bacteria; phylum Acidobacteriota; class Terriglobia; order Bryobacterales; family Bryobacteraceae; genus Solibacter. The sequence goes on from JBEKDV010000550.1 coordinate 2,079, forward strand.
TATCGGGGTGAATGGAAAGCCCAGAACTGGCGGCCCATGTACAGAAAACTACATTCAGGGCTAAAATATTGACAAAGCCAGGAGGCGGTCGATGAATCCAAGGGAACTGGTCGAAACAGCTTTGCGCGTCTTGGCCGCCTGGACTGATGGACGCAAACCGGCTTTAGCCGATGTTGAGGCTCTCAAGCAGGCGTTCCCCTCATCGGCACACTTACCGGACGACGATCTTGCTTGCCAAGTCATCCACGATCTGAGCGGGAGAGCATTTGGGAAACCAGCACAGGTTGAAACTGCGCCGCCGGTGATAGACGAAGTGGCCTGACTGACGCAGCCGGATGGGTCTCTCTGGGATGAGGACGCACCTCTCTACGTCGCCAGACCTTTTCCAGCCCCCGAAATACCCGAGACTGCACCCAAGCCGAACGGAAAGCCCCGGAGCGTCCTTGGGTCCCTCATCGGCGGTTTTAAGGCTGGGAGGTGGGATGCTCCGCGACGGTTACTACCGGCCGGATCGGTAGGGGTCTGGAATTAAAGGCCATGGACCTTCTGCACCATACCGCTGAGGCTGCGGAGGAAGAGGCAAAGCGGGCACTTGGCCGCGGTGACTATAACATGGCCTTGCCCGCGATTTGAACGTGCGTTAGCACTACGAAGCAAGCAAAGGAGAGATCACCAAGAGAAAGATCATCGCCATTACCCATGTCACGGTCGACGGTATCATGCAGTCGCCCGGCGGGCCGGAGGAGGATCCGAGCGGAGGCTTCACGCAAGGGGGCTGGAACATGCCCTTCCGGGATGAGGTCGGGGCCAAGGCTTTGGGCGAGATCATGTCCGGTGAATTCGACATGCTCCTGGGGCGCCGCACCTACGAGATTTTCGCGGCGTACTGGCCTTATGCCGGCGATCATCCCATTGCGAACGCGTTCAACAAGGCAACTAAATACGTTGTGACGAAGAGCCTCGGCAGGTTCGACTGGGTGAACACGCATGGCATGAGCGGTGACGCCGTTGACGAGGTCAGCCGGCTGAAGGCATCCGAAGGGTCCGAATTGCACATCTGGGGCAGCAGCGAACTGCTTCAGACGCTGATCGCCGCACAACTGGTCGACGAGTTTCGCGTCTGGGTCTACCCGGTGGTCCTCGGCAAGGGCAAGCGGCTGTTCGAAGATGGCGTGCCGCCGTGTGGTCTTACCCTGGTGGAGTCGCGCTGCACATCCAAGGGCGTCCTCTTAAACACGTACCGCCCGGTCGGCCCTCTCCCAAAGGGGTCACTTCAACCCGACAATCCGTCTGACGCAGAACTGGGATGGCGCAAGAAATTGGCGGCAGAGGATAGTGCGGCTACATCGTAGAGACCGTGCGTCTGGTATTGGCCGGTCGCGTCGCGGAATGACCGCTGCCGGGCGAGGGAAGCTGCCGTTCATTGTCGCGCAATGGGTAAGTTTCGGGACAAACGCAGGATGCCTTGAAATCAACGCCTTCACCGTCTCAAAAGTCAATCCCAAAATCGCGACCAAATGGCGGCCGTCGCAGCGCTCGGGTTGATGACGGCGTCGTCCCGAAATTCTGTCCCAACGCCAGGCACCATTTTCGCTTCCCCCTCGGACTCTTCCGCTTCAGCGAATCTACCTTGACGGTTTGCGAAACCGTTGAATGACCCAAACCAGACGGTGGGCGAGCGCTTGGACCGCAGAGAAGCGATATCGGCAAATATCGGTAGCTATTCTGCGGGTTGGCCGGCTGCCCGACCCTGCAACCGCGCGCGAAGCTCCAACGGAGTGATCCCCAGGGAAAGGCGCGAACGTCTCCGCAAGGCTTTCCTTTTCACCCCGAACGAATCCGATCCGTGCGAGCCCCTCCGCAATCTGCTCGGCGACCGATGGGCCAGAGGGGGCTGGCGCCGAAGGTGGGAATCTCTTCTCCAGCCTTTGCAGCCTGCTGAGGAGCGTCTTCATGAGTTCAGGTCTTCGCGATACTGCCGAGCAGCCAAGCAGGGCCGCCCGCCGCCAGCAAGCCCGGCACTTCCGGTTGGCCGCCCTCCGGCGCCCGGAATGGTGAATCGGGGGCCGTCAACAAGGCTTCCGTCCGGGGAGACGAATTGGACCTCGAAAAGAAGTCGGTCTAAGCGCCGAAAGCGTGACCGCCCGAACTCGTGCGTCACCGTTTGACCTAGAATAAGCAAGGAGGCTGGCCGTGCTGGAGCGTCCGCATGACGTGCGCCGGGCGCGCGTTTTCTACGCCATCCTGGTTTTTCCGCTGACGGGTCTCCTGGTCTCGGCTGACCCGTACGCCGCGGAGCGTGAACGCATGGTGCGGGAACAGATTGAGCGCCGCGGCATCCGTGGCGCGGAGCTTTTGCGTGTGCTGCGCGCCACTCCGCGTCATCTGTTTGTACCCATTGCCAGCCGGCCGATGGCCTATGACGACCATCCGGTTCCGATCGGCTATGAGGCCACGATTTCCCAGCCGTATATCGTGGCGCTGATGACCGATCTGCTGGCTCCGCGGAAGACGGATCGC
>JBEKDV010000551.1:0-4587 GCA_050014175.1 Candidatus Solibacter sp.
GCATTTTGTCCGGGACCTATTCCGCGGAGAAATAGGGTCGTCAGGCTTGCCGATGATCCCTACAGCCTGGCTGGGTCAGTTTTGGGGAGCAAAGGCGGTCTACTTTTCGCAAGCGCCGAAGGTCGAAGATCACGAACAAGCTTTACATCTGGCACTACAACACGAATTTCGCCCATTACTTGCTCCCGTTCCCCGATTTCGACGAGCTTGCCGCCGATATTCCGATGTACAAGGACCACGGTGTCGTGGGCGTCTTCATGGAAGGCTCCGTCACCAGGGGCGGCGGCGCGGAAAATGCGGAACTGCGTTCTTATGTCATGGCCAAACTGTTGTGGGACCCGAAGACCGACGTGAAGCGCGCCGTCGAGGAGTTTCACGAAGCTAATTACGGTAAGGCAGCCCCTCCCATGCTCCAGTATTTCGAGCTGATGCAACGCCAGGTGCGGAAGCCGCCGGCGGGGCTTGGGTGGCATACCTGGATTTACGATAGCCCGGGTGCGCCGTATCTGAACGAGGAGTTCATTGACAAGGCGGCGGAGCTGTTCCGACAGGCCGAAACCCTGGCCGAAGACAATGTGGTCCGCGCGCGGGTACTCAAGGCTCGGCTGGGCATCGATTACGTCCGGCTGACCCGTGCCAAGCGATTTGCGGTCGATGGCGAGTGGTATCGCCCAGCCGATCTGAGTGGTCTCAAAGATCGGTGGAACACTTTCGTGGCCGAGCTGAAGCAGTTCGGTATTACGAACCTGAGCGAGTCCAGCCCGCTCACGCGCGACGAGCGGGATTTCGCGGAGTTCATGCGTCCTTACCGCGCCGTGACCCTGGAGAATGACCGCCTGCGCGTTCAGATTGCTCCGGAACTCGAAGGACGCGTCGTCCAAATCACCGATAAGCGCAGCGGCAAGGATCTGCTGTACCAACCCGATCCGAGCGCCAAGCAGTACCCCAACCTCGGAGGTCTGACGGTGGCGCCGTACTCCGACTACGTGGCGCGCGCGCCGTGGGCAACACGGTGGGAACTCGAGCCGGGCGGAACGGCAACCGAGGCCTCGCTCTCGGGCGTCTGCGAGAACGGGCTCAAGGTGCGACGCAGACTCTGGCTCGAAGGCTCGATTCTGCGGACTCGGACCGTGTTGGAGAATGCGGGGAAAGAGCCTATCGAGGCGCTGCTACAGTCGCGCGGGGAGGTCGACCCGGGGCCGCTCGATGCGGTTTCGGTCTCGTACCGCACGCAGGCTGGTGAGCGGATGGAAACTAAATTGATCCAGCCGGAACGGCAACCGACCGGTTCCGAATCGTACGCTGGCGCAGAGCAGCCGGACGGCGAGTGGACGATTGCAACTCGCGCGGGCGGCCCCGCGATCGTGAACCGCTTCGGCAAAGACCAGGTGGCGCGCTGCTTCCTGAACTGGACGGCTAAGAGCGAGAATCGTGTCGGCCTCGCCGTAGCTTCTGAACGCCGCACCCTCGGGCCGGGCGACCGTTTGACCCTGGATGCCGATTATGGCGTGCCCTGATGCTTCGCCGTTCAGGTAGACTCAGGCCATGGAGCGTCGGAGTTTTCTTCTAAGCGCAGCCGCTTCGCAGATGCGGGTCGCCGGCGCCAACGACCGCGTTCGTGCCGGCATCATCGGAGCGGGTGGCCGCGGGCGATATCTTGTCGGACAGTTCAAGGAACTGGGTGTCGACGTCGGCGTGGTTTGCGACGTCTATCAGCCGAATCTGGACGCGGGCGTGAGTGAGGCCGCCACCGGAGCCCGGCCGGTGCGCGATTACCGGCGACTCCTGGACGACAAGACTCTCGATGCCGTGATCGTTGCCACGCCCGACCATTGGCATGCGCGCATGGTAATCGATGCCGTGGAATCGGGCAAGGACGTCTACGTGGAGAAGCCTCTGGCGCACAAGATCGACGAAGGTTTCGCGATCATTGAGGCCGTGCACCGAACGCGCCGGATCGTGCAGGTCGGTACCCAACGGCGCAGCGCCGAGTTGTTCCTGAAAGCGAAACAGATCGTGGACGAGGGGCACCTCGGCGAAATCCGCCTCGTCACTTCTGCCTGGTATAACAATCAGGCTTCTCTGAGCGATCGCAAACTCGCCGGCGATCTCGATTGGAAACAGTGGCTCGGAACAGCGCCGGATCGTGCGGTGGACCCGCTGCGTTTTTTCAACTGGTATTACTTCTGGGACTACTCCGGTGGTCTGCTGGTGGGACAGGCGGCGCACATTGTCGACTGCATTCAGTGGTTCATGAATTCGAAAGAGCCTGTAGCCGTAACTTGCAGCGGCAACCGGCCGGGGCTCGCCGGCGCCGAGGTGCCGGAGACTGCGACCATGGCCATCGAGTATCCGGAGAATTATCTGGCCACTTTCACGCTCGGATACAAGGCGATGCGGTACCACACATACAACGATCAGATCAAACAATTCCATGGCAACAAGGCCCGCTTCGACATGGGCCGCGAATGGTACGCGCTCTATCCCGAAACGAATGCGATCGAGATGAAGCCGAGCGCGGAACGAAAGAGTCCCGGAAGCTTCAACTTCACGACGCTTAGCCACATTCGCAACTTCCTGGAGTGCATCGCGAGCCGAAAGGATCCGAATGCGCCAGTGGAGGCAGGACAGGCCACCAACATCGTGCTGTGCATGGCGATGGAATCGCTGCGCAGTGGCCGTAGGCTAAGATGGAACGCCGCGAATCGTAGGAGTGAAGCATAATCCACAGCGGGAGGTCGCGACGGCGCTGATCGCGTGACATGGACCCAGCAACCACTCGGATCGCTGGTGGTAGGGCGGAACGAATTCCAGAATCCGGCGTCTCGGCCGGCATCCCTGCGCCTACAGGTGGGTGGCAACCCGACGGAGGCGCAGCCGAGATCGCCGACAGCCGGCGCGTAAACAGGCTCGTCGCACGGGGGGTATAGAGCCGGCTCCCGTGGTCGGAGCCGCCCTCCTGGGGGTATCGGACAACTTCCACCCAAAATACCAAGAACGGGGTCTCCAGCAAGCGAAGCGACGGGCGAGGAGCGCGCTGCAAACGTCCGGATGTTTCACGCGAGGAAGGCCCCGTACGTGAACGCCGCGCCGGTGAGCAGAATGCGTGCCCGGCCGCGACACGCACGCGGCATTTTGCACAAGGCGAAAGACGCTCCGTCCGAGTAAGATCGTTCGAGGGGGATCATCATGAACACACTGGAAGGCAAAGTCGCACTGATCACCGGCGCCAAGGGCGGGCTCGGAAGCTTCATAACCGAAGCGTTTCTTGCGGCCAGGGCCAAGGTGGTGGGAGTATCGCGGTCGATTCAGGCGAGCGACTTTCCGCACCCGGGATTCACCGCCTTGCCCGCGGAACTTTCGAGTGGCGAGGCAGCGCGCAAGGTGACCGACGACATCGTGGCCCAGTTCGGACGTATCGATGCCCTGGTACATGTGGTCGGTGGCTTCGCTGGTGGAAAGAGCGTGGCGGATACGGACGATGCCACTCTCGACAAGATGCTGGATTTGAACTACCGTTCTTCATTGCGCGGGCCGTGCTGCCGCACATGCGGCCGCAGGGATTCGGGCGAGTCTTGGCCGTGGCGAGCCGGCAGGCCGTGGAACCGGGCGCCTTGGTGGGGGCATACAGCGCTTCGAAAGCGGCGCTGGTGGCGCTGGTCCGCACCATCGCACTGGAGAACAAGGACCGATGCATCTCGGCGAATACGGTGCTGCCGGGCACGATGGACACGCCGGCGAACCGCGCCGCCGACCCGAAAGCCGATCCATTGCAGTGGGTGCAGCCGGCGCAGGTGGCAGCGCTGCTGCTGCACCTGGCATCAGATGCCGGTGCACAGGTGACCGGCGCGGCCATTCCGATCTACGGCAGGCAGGTTTGATGCTCGCGGCTCAGTAGTGCGCTGACATCCTGGGGGCGTAGCCTGCTGAGTCGCCGCGCGCGGGGGCGCCGGTGCGCGGACGGGGTGCTTGATCGGGCCCAGGATGCCGGAATGCGACTGCCGACGCTGGTTTTGCTTGATGTCCCCGCCGCCAAGAGGTAAGGTCCACATGGCTACCGATAATGCCCATTATGAGGACCTAAATGACTGATTTGGTTGTAGTTCCGCAGGATGCCCATTGGCAACGATTGAAGCGATTGGTACTCGACAGCGTCTCTTCCCCGATCACGCGTCGCGTGTACAATCTCGGGCTCGACGAATTCTTCGCCTGGTATGGCACGGAGGCCCGGCCCGGCTTCACCAAGGCGACCGTAAGCGCCTGGCGCGTCGCACTGGAGGCCCGCGGGCTCGGCGCCGTTTCCATCAACGTGCGGATCACGGCGGTACGCAAGCTGGCGGTCGAGGCCGCCGACAACGGGCTCCTGGCACCGGAGTTGGCCGCCGGCATCACCCGCGTGAAGGGGGTTGCATCGAAGGGCGTCCGTTTGGGGAACTGGCTCTCCGTCCAGCAGGCGCAGAAACTCCTCAACACTCCGGACACCACAACTACCAAAGGGCTCCGCGACCGCGCGATTCTGGCAGTGCTCCTGGGCTGCGGGCTGCGGCGGTCCGAGGTGGCGGCGCTCACCGTGGGCCACGTCCAGCA
>JBEKDV010000552.1:0-4547 GCA_050014175.1 Candidatus Solibacter sp.
TCTGCGTAGATTAAGTAACAGGTTCGGGGCGGAAACCCGCGCCCCGAACCCGTCCGGGGCCTGCCAAGATCTCCGGACAGTTTATTTTGCAAGTTCCTAGGTTCCGCCTGCCAATCCGAGCGCAGCTCGGACCCTGGCGCCGCCTTACTGCACGTCCGCGGGGTCGACCGCCCTCCTCGAGCCCGTGGCCGCAAACTTGATGTACGCCACAATATCGGCCAGCTTGGCGGCGTCGATCTTGTTGGCGGCCGGCGGATGCTTCCAGACATCGTTGCTGTTCTGCGATGCGATATCCGCGGGCGCCAGTTCCTTCTTCTCCGGAGGAGTCTTCGAAAGGTCGAACAACACCACGGTCGTGGCGTCCTTCTTCCCCGGCATCGCCGGGAAACTCCCACCGGCCTTCAGTTTCACCACCTGCACGTACTGCGTCACCGTGGAACGCGCCGCCATGGCAATCGCCTGCGGGCCGAGCCGACCAATTCCGGTCAGGTCCGGGCCCACCGCGGTGCCCTTCCCTTTCAACGCGTGACAACTCCCGCATCCTTGTTGGGCGTCGAAGAAGAGCGCTTCGCCTCGCTCGGTCTGCGACGGAACGGCCGCCTGGGCCATTAACAATACGATCCAGAACATAATCCTACGCTCCTTTTGGGCGCCAACCTATTATATCCGGATAATCCGCTCCTGTTGTTATTTTCATCGCCTTTTAACACGCCGTTTTTCACTTCGGCGCGTATGGACTCCCCGCCTTCCAGCGCGGCCGCTCCACCGCATCGGCCAGGCTTTCCACCACTCTCCCGAAGAAATCGTTGAATTTAGCCGCCGCCGTTGGATCCCACGGCTGCTTCAGGTCATCCGCCGGACTGTGGTATCGCTCCAGGTACCAGCGGCGGTAAATGGCTTCTTCCGGTGTCCCGTTCTCATAGCCGAAAATAAAACCCACCGCCGGCACTCCGATCTGCATGAAGTTCCAGTGGTCGCTCCTGCGCAGCAGGTTGCGCTCCGGTTCCGGGTCCGGCTGTATCTTGATCCCCATGGGCCCGGCCACTTGCCGCACCGTCTCGCCCAGGGTCGAATCCTCCAGCGCCAGCGTGGTCAGCGTCTTCAATGGGAAGATCGGCCGCAATTGATCGAGGTTGATGTTGGCCACCATGCGGTCCTTGGGCACCGTGGGGTGCGCCACGTAGTAGCGCGACCCCAGCAGACCCTTCTCTTCCCCGGTCACCACCGCGAACAGCAGCGAGCGCTTCAGCCGCTTGAGGGAAGCATGCAACTTCTCCGCCAGGTCGATCAGCGTGGCCACGTACGCCGCGTCGTCGAACGTGCCGTTGTAGATGCGGTCCCCATTCCACGGTTCGCCCACGCCATAGCCATCCAGATGGGCCGACACCACCACGTACTCCTTACTCAATTCGGCATCGCTCCCCGGCAGCACGCCGATCACGTTGTCGCACTTCAGTTCCGCGCTCTCGAACTTCATGCGCGCGCGCAACGTGGCCGCCAGTTGAAATCGCGGCAGCGGCTTGCCCGCCGCCGCCAGAGCCAGGAGTTCCCCGTACGTATGTCCCGACCCGGCGAACAGGTCGCCCGCCGCCGATGGATTGAAGCGTAGCGCCAGAGCGCCACCGCCCGCCGGCGCCGCCGGCGCATCCGCCAGCGTCATGGCCACGGAGTATGCCACCGGCCACCGCGGCGGCTCCGGTCCGCCCGAGCCATCGATGGTCAGAATCCCCGCAATCCCCGCCGGCGCCTGTCCCCCGCTCCGCCGCCCGCCGCCCGCGCCGCCAACCGAGCCCAGGCGGACCAGAATCTTGCCTTTGAAATCGATATCCTCCCCGCCCGCCGCTCCGTCGAACACCAGCCCGGCATCCACCCGTTCCGGCGAGTTCAGGCGCGCCGGCACCGACACCTGGTGCAGCCAGCGCAGCGCCGTCACTCAGTTCCTGCCCACCAGCGCGATCTCCGATTGGTCCGCGCGGAAGCGCACCACGCGCAGCGGCACGCTCTGATACCACCCGTTCTCGCCCGCCGGCTTGACGCCAGCGCGGCCCAGTTGCTCCACCACGTAGGCCGCCGCCCGGCGGTAGCCCTCGCTGCCCGTATCGCGGCCCTGCAATTCATCGTTGGATAGCGCCTGGACGTGCGTCCACCAACGCCGCGTCGCATCGTTGGGTTCGGTGGCAAACAGGCCGCAGGTAAGAGTAAGGAGGGCGATTCGACGAATTCTCATATTGTCGAATCAGCGTATCACGAAGGGGAAGCGGGTTAGGCGACGCGCCGGGAAGGGGCCTTCTGAAGTTCCTGCACCATCCAGGCAAACCAGCCATCGCCCCTGGCATATCCACAGAACATCTCCAGATCGGGATGATCTGCACCGACGGCGGCAATTGCGCGTGTCACGAGCGACTTGAAAGCATCGAAGTCGAGGCGGCCGGAAGAATACATGTCATCCAACTCGCGACCTATCTCGCAAAGCCGTTCATGTTGCTGTTTTTCTAGCGCCGTCATTTGAACACCAGCCGGAGAATCGCCTCAATCGTATCGTAGCCGTTCGGATCCCTGTCCGCAAGCTCGTCTTCGAAGCGATAAGCAGCGAACGTTTTGCAAAAGTACTCGACAGGCTCCTCCCTCGCGCGTAGGGAAACTGGCAGCACGCGTCCGCTGCGGAACAGCCTCCTCACCTGCCGATCCAGTTCCGGCCCGGCCGCAGCGAGGACCGAATGCCCGATTTCGTGGTACAGGCTGCGCTGCATCGCTTCGACCAGATTTCTGCCGGCTTCGGAGACTGTTGGCAGTTCGGGCGGATAGAACTCCTTGCCATACGTTTCCGGGCCACGAAACGCATTTACAACCACATCCCGTGATGGGGGATCATATGATCCCCGCCAGTTCGGGTTCGGTAGCCCGCCCGAGAACTCCAGCCGTCCAAGTTTGTGCCTTTCGAGGAAGCCCAGGAGCCCTGGATCGGCGCGGAGGGCCTGAAGCACGTCTCTGGTCGGCTGCTCCGGCAGCGCCGAATAGAAACTTCGCGCGTGCACACCGATCTCGATGGGTGACGCCCATTCGGGGCGCGGCAGGGGTTCCATCTGGGGAAACCGGATCGTATCACCATTACGAGTCTCACCCCACGGCATGTCCGGCGCATGAAAAAGCCGCGGTAGCGGGCGCTCCTGCGTTTGGTCAGAACAGGGATGTCTGCTGGTCCTTCGTCTTCCGCTCGGCCTGCTTCACGCCGCTAATCGCCAGTTCCGGATGCTCGATGCGCTTGCCGGCGAAGAGGTCTTCCATGGTCAGGATCTGAATACGGGGAAATTTCCGTCCGGGGAAGTATTCCGGTTCGTAGTACCCGGCAATGGCGGCTTCTCGCGCCATCTCACGCGTCGCCGGCTTCAGACAGATGAGCGCCCCGATGGGAGCTTTCTCCCTGTCGATAACCGATTTGAGTACGCGAACGTCGTTGACGGACACGTGCTGGCCGCCCTTGACCTGGATAATCGCCTTCCTGGCCTGGCCGGAATTGTCGTCGAAGAACACGATGGATCCGTCGATGCCACGGTCCATACCTTTCTTCATCTCCGCCGACCAATCTCCACCGGCCTTGATCACGGCCCACCATCCCAAACTCCCGCCGTCCTTGTTTGGAGTCGCTATGAGCTGTGGTTCTCTTCCAGGTGATTTCACTGTGATATCCCTGAAACCCAAACAGCGCATCCAGGAGCAGCTTCAGGTAGTGACTCGCCGTCGGATCACAATGCAGGAATATGCTGCCCGTAAGCAATCGCCTGAGTTCGATCAGGCGAACGGCCATCATCACCAGATACGCCATCATGTCGCTTTCGCCCAGGAACTTGCGCATGGCCTGGATCAGATCCGACAGCTTCGAATGCCCGCAACGAACCTCTTCCTCATAAGCCACCTGCGACTCCTTCAAGGTCCAGTGCCAGGTATCCTCAAACGCCGTGATCTGCGCCGCCGACTGCTTTCCGGTCTTGTGCTCCCTGAAGAGCACGTTGTAGCTGGCGTTGGACTTGAACGGGGGCGTCAAGGTAGATCAGGTCTACGCTATCGGCCGGGATGTCCTTGCGTAGCACATCGAGGTTGTCGCCGAAGAAGAGCTGATTCTTCCAGGAGTCCATAGAGGATAACTCCGTACATTAACACACCACCACCACCGCCCCGGTTCAATCAGTTCCGCTGAGATCCCCCGCCCTTCTCCTTAAACCTAGCCCTCGCTGCCCGTATCGCGGCCCTGCAATGCATCGTTGGATAGGCGCCTGGACATGCGTCCACCAGCGCCGCGTGGCATCGTCGGGTTCGGTGGCAAACAGGGCGCAGGTAAGAGTAAGGAGGGCGATTCGACGAGTTCTCATACTGTCGAATCAGCGTATCACGCCAGGGAAGCGGAATCAGGCGACGCGCCGGGAAGGGGCCTTCTGAAGTTCCTGCATCATCCAGGCAAACCAGCCATCGCCGCGGGCGTAGTGACAGAACATTTCCATGTCATCGTCATCGGGACCGCAGATTGCGAGCGCGCGATGAAAGAGCGCCTT
>JBEKDV010000553.1:0-4534 GCA_050014175.1 Candidatus Solibacter sp.
GTTGTCCTCTGGGCTTTTATACTGGATTCGAACCGCCCAGTTGTCTCGCCGTGATGAGGTGTCTTAAGCACGCGATTCTCCCCAAGATGTATCTGTTGCGCGAATATCCGTCGGTGAAGAACCGATGGGAATGCTATGGCGTTCCGGAACTCGTGGTAGTAGATAACCCTCCGGAGTTCCATTCCCGCCACTTCGAACGTGCGTGCCTGGAAATCGGGACCGACATTCAATACGCCAAGGTCCTCGTCCCCTGGTACAAGGGGAAACTCGAACGATTCCAAGGCACCTTGAACCACGATCTGCTGCATGGCAATCCCGGAACCACGTTCAGCAATATCTTAGAACGCGACGACTACGACCCCAGCCGGCATGCCGTCGTGTTGCTCAGCACATTTCGCGAGATGCTCCACAAGTGGATCATCGATGTGTATTTACAGACTCCCCATCGCGGCATCAAGGACACCCCGGCGCATCGATGGCATACCGAAATGAACGGCTTGCCACCTCCATTGCCAACAAGTGCCAGCGAGCTGGACATCGTGCTCGGGATGACGGCTCAACGGGTGGTGTTTCACTATGGCATCGAATTGAAGGGCCTGAAGTACAACGGCCTTGAACTCGGCGAACTACGGCGGCGAACAGGACTGGGAGCGAAAGTTGAGCTCACGTTCGATCCAGGCAATCTTGGCCACATCAATGTGCTCGACCCACTGAAGGAAACGTATATCCAGGTTCCTGCGGTGGATCAAGCTTACGCCCAAGGGCTTTCCCTCTGGCAGCACAAAGTCATCTGCCGCTACGCTCAACGCCAGTTGAATGCACGCACCGACATCGTGGCGTTGGCCCAGGCCAAGGCAGAAATCCGGGCACTGGTAGACCGTGATCTCAGTCGCAAACCAACGCGTGGCCGGAAACGTCATGCACGATTTTTGGAAGACCACACAAGAGCCAGCCTCTCAGAGCAAGGGGCCAATCAGGTCGGTGTTCCAGGCGGGGCGGGTGACGAAGGTGCAGGCGGCTTAGGCGTTAACCGTCCTCCACAGGAGGCGAGGGAAAGCTCGCCCCCGTCTCCCAAACTTCGTCCTGCGGCTGATGAGCCGGCTGGTCGACTTAGCGATTTTAGCGACGATGAGATCCTTCCCGTGTTTGAGGCGGGCCTCGACCTGCCGCGCTCACCGACTGCGACAGCCGCCTCCGCAAGTGGTGTTGCCGGAGGACGTGGATGAGTGATCTGACGGACCCTTCAGAGCGTGTGCTGGTAAAGTATCCGCTATTCAAGAGCGCTGTCGCGCGGATCCAGGCTTGCTTTGACAGTTACGGGACTACTGCGGAGCCAGACTGTTGTCCCATCGTGGGGGAGAGCGGCAGCGGCAAAACGACCATTATCGCGTACTTCGAGAGCCTGCATCCGCGCGTTGACCACAAGTGGGGCATGGAAGTGCCGGTGCTGCTCGCCAAGGTGCCCGCCCGGCCCTCCGTAAAAAGCTTCGCTGAAACCCTGCTCTATCGGCTGGGCGATCCGTTGTGGGCACGCGGCAATACCGTAGGCAAGAGCATCCGTCTGCGCGAACTCCTCAAGCGCTGTGGCGTGCGACTCTTGGCACTCGACGAGTTCCAGCACTTCGTAGATGTGCGGCAGGCGAATATCCCAAACGATGTTGCGGATTGGCTGAAGGAGCAAGTTGAGGAAGCGAAGCTTGCCATTGTGGTGCTGGGGCTTCAACGCTGTTTGGAAGTGCTGAAGCAGAATGAGCAACTGCGGCGCCGCGTCGGTGCCACCTTGCGGGTGGGCGCCTTTCGCTGGGAGAACAAAGACGATCGGACAACTTATCGTGCTTTTCTGCGGGCGGTGCAGGAGCAACTTCGCGAATACGTTATGCCCCCTCTGGCAGATCTCGAGATGGCGTTCCGCATGCACTACGGTTCGTATGGCCTCATCGGCTACACCATGAAAATCATTCGCGGTGCTACACGGATCGCACGGTGTCATCCCCGGCGTGAGATCACGTTGCATACTTTGGCACAATCGTTTGAAGAGCATGTCTGGATCGAGCGTCTCAGCGACCGGAATCCATTCCTTGAAAATTTCGATGCCGGCAAAGCCCCGCCCCTGAAACTGCCAAATGAAACAGTATGCGCGTTACCCCTATGTGCTGGTCGGCGGAGCGTTCGGCTGGAGATGCATGCATGACCCTCCCAGCACGTACGGGCGCGCGACTGCTCTTCCGTGTGGAACCCCTACCCCTCGAGAGTCCTCGGGGTTACCTCTGCCGCGCTGCCAGCGCCCACGGTTACAACAGCTCCCAATGGCTGGTGGACCTCGCCGGATTGTCACGAGAGACAGCCGCACTGGAACGTGAAGACGGGGCCCGCTCCATCGCCCAGGTCTTACGCCTCGAGCCGGAGGAATGGATCGCGATGTCCTATCGGCACGTCAAAGGAACTGGGCTCGCGCAGCGGACGTTCTGTGGCCAGACAGTGCGTGCCGACCAACTCAACTATCGACGCCCAAGACTCTGCCCGCACTGCCTGCGCGAGCGCCTGGTCTGGTGGGCAATTTGGGATCTTGCCCTTGTGGCAGCTTGCCCCCTCCACCGCTGCCTTCTCATCAATCAATGTCCTGCTTGTGGCAAGAAACTGGCCTGGACTCGACCAGCCGTCGAGAGGTGTCGCTGCGGCATGGATTTACGCACCGTAACGGCTAAAGCTGCGGATTCCGACTTGGTGGCAATGAATACCCTCATTTACTGTGCGGCAGGGTTCTCACCCGGCGCAGCAGCAGAACTTGAGCTGGACGATTTTCGCTTTCCGCCGGAACTGGCGCGGCTAATATTGGGACCCTTGCTGCGCCTGATCCGCTTTGTGGGACTCGTTGGGGATAAGGATAGGCTGCGCAGCAAGCAACGCCCTTTCCACAGGACTGACCTCATTACTGCGATCCAGGCGGATCAGGCTGCAATCCCGATCCTGAGGGACTGGCCTCGGTCACTTCGTGAAATTCTCAAGCGCATGCTCCCAGAAAAGGTAAAGATCACGGCTACTCCGAAGCTTGCGGATATTTTTGGAAACTTTTACCGGCACCTATTTTGCGTTCTGCCTCGAAATGAATTTGGATTTTTCCACGAGGCTTTTGAGACATTCGTTCTCGAAGACTGGAAGGGTTTAATTCGTGGACAGCACCGACGGTTATCAGTCTCGACGCGGAAGAAATCTCCGTGGATGACGGTGAACCAAGCGGAGAAGAAAGCGCGTATCCATTCGAAGCGGATCGAGGACCTCGTTTGTCAAAGGAAAATAGAAGGTATGTTCTTCAACGTGCGCCGGGGAGGGGGCCGCAGGGAATGTTGGGTCAAACGAGCATCGCTGGACCAATGGATCAAGGCCCGTGACGCCGAGCTCGCGCCATACATGTCTCGCCCCGAAGCCCAACGAGCCTTAGGCTTGAAAAACATCACCGTCCAGCGGGTGGCCGAAGCCGGACTTATCCGTTACGTTCAAGGTCCCGAACGCAATTTCCCGTACGGCTTTCACTTCCTTCGTGAAGACATCTTAAAGATCAGAAATGCTTTCGAAAAGTACCCTGTACCAGTCCGCGAGTATTCGAAACCTGGAGAACTCATCGCCCTCCGCCATGCTCTCAAGAATTACCTCGGGCGTGATTTCGGGCTTCCTGCTGTGATCCGAGCTGTTCTGGATGGCGCGCTCGCCCCGGACGCCTATACCAGCCGATTTCCGGGGATCACGGGCTACCTATTCCGGTCTGACCGACTGCGTAGATATCGGCCGGTTAGAGGCATCCAAACGCCTCCCGAAGGCTTCCTCAGCTACAAAGAGGCGGCATCCGTATTGGGAGTTCAATCACTTGTAATCCGCGGTCTGGTGGCACGAGGGATTTTTAGCGCTCCTGCCGGGTATCAGTCTGGTCTCTCGAAGTTGGTACCCGTCGCAGATGTTCAACGATTCGCGGAGCGCTACGTACCAGCAACAGTGCTCGCCAAGCGATTCAGTCTCAGTACCTGGTCGTTAACTCGCTACCTGGAAGAGTCGGGCCGGGCTGCGCTTGCTGTGCCGATACCCGAGGAGGGAAGGAGGCCGGCTTTCTTTATTCTCAAAGCTCACGAAGCTCAGTTCGCAACCGAAGCTCTACGGCATTGCAGAACCAGGCGCTCGAGCTTGCCCCCTTCCGAAGTGTAGGTTTATGCCAGGAATGTTGACGAAGATGTAGGATCCTGCCAGGAATCGTGACACAAAATGCCCACGAATCGTGACACGCAGCCCGGTAAGCTGTGTGATATCAATGTCGGCACTTTCATTTACTCTGACATCCTACAGACTTGGTAGGATGTCAGAATTATTGAAATTCCTTCCCGCAATTGTTGAAAAACATTGTCACAGTTCATGAAAAAATCCGATGGTGGCTGTGGTACAGCCCGTCCTACGGGGCGTCACCAGGAACTGTTCCTTTGCTATTCGTCTTCGATTGTGCGCGGTGGGCTGGTTCTTGCGGCTAGTGGGCGGTGGGTCTCTCCTGAAT
>JBEKDV010000554.1:0-4533 GCA_050014175.1 Candidatus Solibacter sp.
CCGATCAACCTGGGACCGTCTACCGATGCGGTATACCTGCTTCTATACGCCACCGGCCTTCGAGCAGCCGGAACAGGCGGTGTCTCCGTGAAAATCGGCGGAGTAGACGCGCCCGTTCTTTTCGCCGGAGCCAACGGGCAATTTGTTTCGGTGGATCAAGTCAATGTTCAGATTCCGCCCAGCCTCGCGGGACGGGGAGACGTAGCACTCGTGCTGAAAGCTTCCGGCAACCAGGCGTACACAACCCACTTGACTATTCAATAGGCCGGAGGGGTACTCACATGTTCAGTAACAACACAGAAGTTCCCCGCGCTAACGACTGCCTGCAAACATGCTTGTCTCCGGCGCGGGTAATGCGCTCTTGCCTTCTATTGCTGGGGATGGCTTCTTCAGCGATTTCCGCTCCGGCTCCAGCGGATTGCTCGCGGATGTATCAAGTGGCTCAACAAGTTCTTGGTACTTCAAGAACGATTGTGACGCCCATACCTTCAGACGGAAGCATCTGTAAGGTTCAAGATCGCGATTCGGGTATAAGTAATTCCCCTGTGGGCACTCTGGCGATCACAACATACGGCAACAACGGACCATCGTTAGCCGGTTATCAGCGGTCTACGGGTCGCTGCGAGACCGTGATGGGTTTAGGACAAGTGGCCGACTGGTGTGTCCTTTCGAACGACTATTCTCACCGGCAATTGTCTTTGGTGGTCTATCGGAACGAAAAGAGACTGCTCGATATGACCTTTTCCAATTGGCCGGACACTCCAATCGTCTCTCTCGGCGAGGCACGCAGTTTGGCATTCCAGATTCTCGCGCCCTATGCGCCAGGAAGTGCATCCGGCCCCCCTTCTCCTGCGCCCAACAGCAGCAACTCCGACAAACTGGATCAATTCAAAATCACCCAGTCCAAGAAAGCGGAGGCGACCGCCTGCGAGTTGGTCAGTAAGTCGGACGTCGAATCCGTGGCGGGTCCGATCGACGGAGCACCAACGCCGAATCGCTCTGGTACTGCCGAAACCCTGTGTTCTTTTCATTTCTCCGATGGCCGTACCATAACTGTCATGAAATACAACACATCTGAACCCATCACGATCGAGCAAACCCGCAAGAACTCACAGACGAAAACGCTCTACGACTGTAACGAGGTCGCTGGCATCGGTGACTGGTGCACCTGGGATGCTCCCGGACATCCTCTCGCAGAACTCAAGGTTGTCGACAACGGCATGGTGGCCTTCGGAGTCCTGATTGCGGGACTGTCTGACCATTCAGTTGCGCGGGTGCAAGCTACCAAGTTGGCGTCGCTCGTCTCCAAGGCGTTGGGCCTCCATGATTCGCCGCAACGTGGAGACTCCACCATAGCCGGCGTGCAGCCAGGCATGCAGCCACTGCCCAAGCCGACTCTGAGCAAGGCGGGCGCGCGCCTGAGCAAGGAGGAGCAATTAAAACACGACTTGACATCCGGAGCTGAGGCCGGCAACGCGCAAGCTCAGTTCGCTCTCGGCACACTGTACGAGTACGCTCACAATGGCAGTATTCAACCTGACTACGCCGGAGCCGCGTACTGGTATCAGCAGGCATCGGGAAAGGGCATGGCGCAGGCTATGCGCGCCCTGGCGCGGCTTTACGGCGACGGGCGCGGAGTACCAAAAGATGAGTGGATTTCAATGGAGCTTTTTAAGAAAGCGGCGGCATTGGGCGACGTTCCATCCATGGCCGAACTGGGTGCTGCCTATTTGAGGCAAGGAACCCTCGTTGGCAGGACTCGTGCCAAGCCTTGGCTGCAAAAGGCCGTCGACGCCGGCCATGTGAGCGCGTCCGTCGATCTCGGTGTCCTCTACTACCTGAACGCTCGTGACGCCGGAGTTGGTATGAACGTATTTCGACAACGGGATTATGACTCGGCAATGCGAGCATACAGGACCGCGGCCAACGCTGGTAATTGCGTGGCCTATATGAATATCGGCGGCTTGTATTTCAACGGTGATGGAGTGCCCCAGGACAAGAGGCAGGCGGAGAGCTGGTTCGCAAAGGCTGAATCGTGCGCCCGTGCAAGTAACAGTGCCATTCTGGATAAAGCTTCCACATTTCGGCAGAAAGCTGCGAATGGAAGGTTACCGGCTGTGGAGGCCGCGACCAGCTCGGCAAGCAAGATGTCCACTGGAGATGTTCTGTGGGGGCTCGCCATCGGAAGTGCGTTAGCGGTGGTTGCCTACAGCATGGCACATGATTCTTCCGCCCAAGGGAGGAAGGCCGGGAACGCCGATCCTTGCCCGGGTTGCTCCTTAATTGAACAGCAGAACCAGGAACGGGAAAAGAACCAAAAGGACCGCGATTTTGAGGCGGAGATGAGAAAACACGCGGAGCAACTGGAGCACGAACGTCAGGCTGTCGAAGATCGCGATAAAAACAATAGGCTCTTGAGATGCGGATGGAACCCAAAGCCAGGTTGCTCGTAGTCGTTCGTGCCTATTCGTGACGCTTGGAAAGAAAACGATGCGTAACCGGACCGGTCGGACACCGCAGAATCAGATGGGAGTTCTCCCCAAACCCGTTTCTCGTTTCGCCTGTCGGCTGATACGCAGTGACCGGGCCTTGCCTTTGCCGAAAGCGATGACGGCGTGCCCGGCCTGTCGACGGTCTGGCTGGACGGAGACGGACAAATTCCCGGTATCATCCTGCGTGATCCCTCCGTCCTAAGGGTGATTGCCGCGCACCGATTCTTCCGAATCCGCGTGTGCCGTCTTGGTTCCCGCCTCGGGCTCGGCCTGCGCCGGACTGGCTGGATGCCGGTAGAAACGGCGTTCGCACCCCCGGCAGCGGAACGGCGCCTTGCCGAACGCCATCATCAACGAATCCAGGAGCCCTCGTGGCAGGGAGTGGCGCACGTCGGCACCGCCGCAACTGGGACACCGGAGTTTATCGTCCGCGCTCACCCGTTCCTTTCCCTACCGAGAGAGTAACACTATTGGCGAGCATTCGCGCTACTATGCCGGACGCACTTTTTCCAGGTCCGCGGGCTCCCCGAACCTGACCCCGTCGAGCGCCGCATCGATGTTTCGCAGCAAGCCGGTCAGCACGGCGCCCGCGCCCACTTCCACGTAGCGCGTCACACCCTGCCCCGCCAGATACCGGATGGTCTCCAACCAGCGCACCGGGTTCGGCACCTGTTGGTAAACGCCCTCGCGCGCCTCAGTCCCCCGGCGGATTTCCCTGGCCTGCCAGTTGTTCACCAGCGGGCACGCCAGGTCGCCAAACTCCGTGGCATCGAGATCGGCCCGCAAGCGTTCCTGCGCCGGCGTCATCAACGCGCAGTGGAAGGGCGCGCTCACCGGCAACAGCACCGCGCGCCGCGCGCCCGCCGCCTTGGCCAGTTCCACCGCCCGATTCACCGCGCCCGCGTGTCCGGCAATCACCACCTGATCCGGCGAGTTCAGGTTGGCCGCGCTGACTACTTCCCCCTGCGCGGAGGCGGCCAGCACCCCATCCAGTTTGCCCTCCGGCAGCTTCAGAATCGCCGCCATCGCGCCCACCCCCGGCGGCACCGCCGACTGCATGTACTGCCCGCGCTGGCGCACCAGGCGCACCGCATCGGCAAACCGCAGGCTGCCCGCCGCCACCAGCGCCGAGTATTCGCCCAGGCTGTGTCCAGCCACGTAATCCGGCGCCATCCCCTCCCCGCGCAGCACTTCGAACGCCGCTATCGAAACCGTGAGCAGGGCCGGTTGCGTGTTCTCGGTCAGCTTCAGTTGGTCGTCCGGACCCTCGAAGCACAAGCGGGAAATGGGAAATCCCAGCGCCTCGTCGGCCTCCTCGAAAACCCGCCGCGCCGCGGCGTACCTATCGGCAAGCGCCTTGCCCATGCCGGCGGCTTGAGAGCCCTGGCCGGGAAACAGAAAAGCAGTTTTAGGTATCAACCCAAAATTATAGCGGGAAGCGCGAAATCGCTGCTGCTGACCGCTTGCTGAGACGAAGTAAAGGAAATACCGCCGCCAACTTCTCAGCCAACGATTAGCCAGCCGCCTGACGGAAACGTGCCCGCATTGACGAAAGAAGGGGGCGAAGAGACTCTTGATGAGATCCGTGAGATGCTGTTGATCAAACCCGAAGGTGACCAAGCCACTCAAGCTGTCTCAAATGATTGATGTTGACCGCGTCAATATGTTGGTGCTGGAGGGTTTGGTACAGCGGCCAATCGGCAGTGAGCACCAAATACTTGTTCGCTGCGACGTTAATTATACCGGCATCGGTTAGACCCAGCTTGCCAAAGGCAGCGTTGCCAGCAGCGTCGTTGCTGATGCAGTATTCCTCCTGCAAGACGGACAACATAGCTCCGAGAGTGACAAAGAACTTAGGACCGAGCTTTCCGCCGAGATTGCTTACTTCCGTTAAAATGTTCGGCGTAGTGTAGAGTACCGAAAAAAACCCAATTAAGTGTTCAATTAATGTAAAGTCGTTCGTGTACTGCTTGGTATGGTGAAAAACACGCAGAAGGTCCCTATCATACTTGCCAACTGCATAGATCAACAACAGATTGGC
>JBEKDV010000555.1:0-4520 GCA_050014175.1 Candidatus Solibacter sp.
GCGGAGGTGGCCATGGTGGCGCGCGTCGGCGACGACCTGTTCGGGCCGGCCAATATCGAAAACTTCGCGGCGCGCGGCATCGATACCAGCCGCGTCCTGGCCACTCCCGGCGTGTCCAGCGGGGTGGCGCCCATTTTCGTCGAAAGCTCGGGGCAGAATCGCATTTGGGTCGTCAAGGGCGCCAACGACCGCCTCTCGCCCGCCGACGTCGATGCCGCCTCCGCCGTGCTGGAAGGCGCGGATTTCCTCGTGATGCAGTTGGAAATCCCCATCGAGACCGTCTACTACGCCCTCCGCTTTGCGCGCCAACATGGCATTCGCTCCATCCTCAATCCGGCGCCCGGGCAAGCCCTCGACCTGGCGCAGGTGGCGCTTGCCGATTACGTGATCCCCAACGAAACGGAAGCCGAAGCCCTCACCGGCATGCCCGTGCACACTCTCGAAGATGCGCGGGCGTGCGCGCGGAAGCTGCTGGATAGCGGCCTGCGGCGCGTCATCGTGACTCTGGGCGAAAACGGGGCGCTCTGCGCCGGCCCCCATGGCATGACCCACGTGCCGCCGTTCGCCGTGCAACCGGTGGATACCACCGGAGCGGGCGATGCGTTCATCGGCAGCCTGGCTTGTTTTCTGGCCGAGGGCCTGGCGGAGATGGACGCCATCGCGCGCGCCAATCTGTACGCGGCGCTTTCCACCCTGGGGCCGGGGACGCAGAAATCGTTCGTTACCCGCGAGCGGTTCGACGCGGAATGGGCAAACCGGGGACAGACATGAATTTCCGGCGCACTTTGCCGGAAATTCGCTGTCTGTCCCCGGTTTGCCAGCCGGCCGCAAGGCCGGCCCTGCCCTACCCCTGTAACGCCAGACGCAGTTCGTCTTCGATCTCGTAGACTTTGTCTTCGTAAGGACGCGTGGTGGCGCCGCCCGCCTTGGCGTCTTCCAGTTTCTTCTTGGCCGTGGCCAGGCGCTTCTGCAATCCGGCCACTTTGGGATTAGGCTTGGCGGCCGTCGGTTCCGCCTTCGGCGCGGCGCGTTCGGCGGCCGCGGCGGGTTTGACTTTCCCAGCCGCCTTCTTGCTTTTCAGCCGGGCGGACGCCTTGTAGCGAAAGGCCGAGACCGCGGGCGGCGGCTTCAGCGCCGCGCCGAAATCCGTGCGGTACTCTTCGGCGATCCGCACCGCCTCCGCAAGAAGATCGCGAAAACGCGTCTCCATAGCGTGTTTCGCCTGAATGCGCAGGTCTTCACCCTGCTGTTTCCACTTCTGATATTCGTTGATGACGTCGGGCATGAGGAATTCCGTACCGTATGATAACTCGCGGTCTTTCCTGTTGACTTTCTACAGAACCCGTTCCATACTCCTGTTGATGGCCAACAGAGCGGAAATCCCCTACGGCACCCTGGACCTCATGGTGCTCAAAACCCTCGACACCCTCGGCCTCCAGCACGGCTACGGTATCGCCCGCCGCATCGAGCAGGCCGCCGAAAGCGGGCTCGAACTTAACCAGGGCACCATCTATCCCGCCCTCCTCCGCCTCGAACAGAAGGGCTGGATCTCGAGCGAGTGGGGCGCCAGCGAAAACAACCGCAAGGCCCGCTTCTACTCCATCACCCGCGCCGGCCGCAAACAGCTCGCCGCCGAAACCGCGAGCTGGTCGCGCACCGTCGCCATGATGGCCCGCCTGCTGGAGAGCGAACCATGACCGGGCTGCGCGTCTTCCTTTCGCGCCTCTTCGGCAGGGGCCGCACTCATGCCGAACTCGAAAGCGAAATCGCCGCCCACCTCGCGCTCCTCGCCGCCGATTACGAACGCCGCGGCCTCTCTCCCGCCGATGCCCTCGCCGCCGCCCGCCGCCACTTCGGCCCCGTTACCCAACTCCACGAAACCTATCGCGACCAGCGCCGCCTCGCTTTCTTCGATGCCTTCGCTCAGGACCTCGCCTACGCGCTCCGCCAACTCCGCCGCAATCCCGGGTTCGCCGCCGCCGCCACTCTCACCCTCGCCCTCGGCATCGGCGCCAACGCCGCCATCTACCAGGTGCTCGACGCCGTCGTCTTCCGCTCCCTCCCCGTGCGCGATCCCGCTTCGCTGGTGCAGATTCAGTTGCTCGAAAACGGTCAGCCCATCCACGTCAGCTACCCCTTCTATCGCGAACTGGCCGCCCGCCAGCAGGTGCTCGACGGGCTCTTCGCGGTGAGCGACTTCCCCCTCCGCCAGGCCGTCCTCCGCGGCCGTGGATCGTTCCGCGCCGTCAAAGGCTCCATCGTCACCGGCAACTACTTCCGTGTTCTCGGCGTCAACGCCCGCGCCGGCCGCGTCTTCACCACCGACGACGATCGCCCCGCGGCGTCACCCGTCATCGTCCTCAGCGACGCCTTCTGGAACCGCGAATTCGCGCGCAGCCCCGCCGCCCTCGGCCAGGTGCTCGAAATCAACGGACTCGCCGGCACCGTAATCGGCATCGCGCCGCCTGAATTCTTCGGAGAAACTGTCGGCACGGTGCCCGATCTCTGGCTCCCCATGTCCATCCAGCCCCGCATCATGCCCGCCGACTACCTGAACGCGCCCTCGTCTTCCTGGCTTTCCATGATGGGCCGCCTCCGCCCCGGCGTTTCCGCCCGTCAGGCAGAAGCCGCGCTCGCCCCGCTCTACCACCACCTTGCCGGTCTCACCGTGCGGCGTCCGGACCGCGACTACCGCGTCCGGATCCAATCCGCCAGCCGCGGCATTGCCGAGATGGAACGCCGCTTCGGACGCCCCCTCTGGATGCTCGCCGGCATCACCGGCCTCGTGCTTCTGATGGCGTGCAGCAACCTCGCTAACCTGATGTTGGGCCGCGCCACCGCGCGCACCCAGGAAATCGGCGTCCGCTTGGCCCTCGGCGCCGGCCGCTCCCGCATCGCCCGCCAGTTGCTCACCGAGAGCCTCGTCCTTTCCGCCCTGGGAACCGCCGCCGCCCTGGTTTTCGCCACCGCCGGCGCCCGCTGGCTGGTGGCCTGGGCCTCCGCCGCCGGCGACTGGCGTCTCTCCCTCGCCATCGAATGGCGCCATCTGGCCTTCACTGCCGCCATCGCCGTGGCTGCCACCTGCCTCTTCGCCCTCGCCCCCGCCTGGGCCGCCGCCCGCGTCGACGTCCACGCCGCTCTGCAATCCGTCCAGGGACATTCCGGCGGACGCTTCCGCAATCGCCTCGGCCGATGCCTCATCGTGGCCCAGCTCTCCATCTCCCTCACCCTGCTCTCCGCCGCCACGCTCCTCGTCCACTCCCTCTGGAACCTCCGCCACCAGGATTTCGGCTTCGATGCCGGCCGCGTCCTCATGGCCGAAGTCCCACTCGAATTCACCCCCACCATGATTCGCCACAATACCGCCCTCCGCCAGCCCCTGTATGACCGCATGAACGCCATCCCCGGCGTCCGCTCCGCCGCCGTCGACTCTTTCGGCGTCATGGATGGCACTGTGTATACCTGCTTCCTCTCCACCCCCGAGCGCCCCAGGCAACCCGGCGAGTGGGCGTGGCGCGTCCACATTTCCGAGCGCTATTTCGAGACCATCGGCACGCCGATTCTGGCCGGGCGCGGCATCACGGAGGCGGACCGCGCCGATTCGCCCAGAGTCGTCGTCCTCAACCAGACCGCCGCCCGCACCCTCTTCGGCCGCGCCAATCCGCTCGGGCGCTTCGTCTCCGCCGACAAAACTTTCGCATCCAGGGACGCGCTCCAGGTAGTCGGCGTGGCCCACGACGTCCGCTTCCTCAATCCCCGCGACCCCTTCGGCTTCGTGCTCTACGTCCCGCTCGCGCAAGCCCCCGCCCCCATCACCGCCGTCCTCCTGCGTGCCGCTTCCGATCCGGCGCGCCTGGCGCCCACCGTGCGCGCCGCCTTCCATCAAGTGGATCCCACCCTCTTCGTCGGCGCCATCCACCCGCTCTCCGAAAGCGTGGAGGCCCAGCTCAGCAACGAAAAACTCCTGGCCCTCCTTTCCGCCTGTTTCGGCGTCCTCTCTCTCGCCCTCACCGCCGTCGGCGTCTACGGTGTCATCGCCTACGGCGTGCAGCGCCGCACCCGGGAAATCGGCATCCGTCTCGCTCTCGGCGCCGAACGCGCCGCCGTTTCCCGCCTCATGATGCGCGATGTCGCCCTGCTCGCTCTCGCCGGCACCTTCCTCGGCGGCGCCGGAGCCATTGCCGCCACCCGAGCCCTCCGCACCATGCTCTTCGCCTTCGCCCCGGCCGACTACTCGCTGCTCCTCGCCGCTACCGCGCTCCTCTTGCTGATCGCCGCCACCGCCGGCTACCTTCCCGCCCGCCGCGCCGCCCGTCTCGACCCCATGAACGCCCTCCGCCAGCAATAACCGAGTGGGACAGGCCTCCTGGCCAGTCGATCCGTCCGCTGCCTGCCTGCCAAGGTGGGGCAGGCGCTTCCTAGGAACTTGCAAAATAAACTGTCCGGAGATCTTGGCAGGCCCCGGACGGGTTCGGGGCGCGGGTTTCCGCCCCGAACCTGTTACTTAATCTACGCAGATA
>JBEKDV010000556.1:0-4520 GCA_050014175.1 Candidatus Solibacter sp.
CTCGAAGCGGCACACAGGCTCCGCATTCCGGTGAACGTTGGTGTGTCCGTGGGCGAGAACATCGATTCGCGGCTGCTGGAGCGCGGCGTCGCGATCCTGCTGGAGGACCGCTGCGGCGTGCCGAAGTTCCTCGGGGTGGACAATACGGTCGCGGGCTTCACGCGCAATGGCTTCCCGGTGGAACTCGCTCGCCAGCGGGCCTATTCGGGCTGCCACTGGTCCAGCATTCCGGGGCGCGAGTACGGCATCCAGGACATCATCAAGATCAACCTGGCGGCGGTTTTCGACATCGCGTTGCGCGATATGCTCACCGGGCAGTCCGGTGCTCCCACAATCGAGAGACTGTGGGAGAAGTTCGCGGAACACCTGGGCTGCGCCGTGGACGTGGTGGCCGCGGGTATCGATTTCCACTACGAGCACATGCACGAGGTCTTCCCGGAGCTCGTGCTCGACCTGCTGTGCCATGGTCCCATCGAGAAGGGCGTGGACGCCAGTCATAGCGGCGTCGAGTTCTACACCTTCGGGGTGGACGCGGCAGGCCTGGCAACCACGGCCGATTCGTTCGCAGCCGTCGAGACCCACATCGAGCGGAAGCGGCGGATGTCGTGGGAGGATCTCCTGGCCTGTATCGACACCGATTGGGCCGGCCCGGAAGGTCAGCGTGCGCGGCAGACGCTGCGCCACACTCCTCGTTACGGCGCCGGCGGCACGCGCGCCGATGCCTGGGCGGTGCGCGTCGCGCAGGCTTTCACCGATTCCGTGAAGACGAAGCCGACGCCGGGCGGACACATGATGATCCCGGGCCTGTTCTCCTGGTCGATTGCCAACCTCATGGGCGCCAAGCTTGGAGCGACCCCGAACGGACGCCGGGCGGGCGAGCCGATCTCCCATGGCGCCAACCCCGACCCCGGCTTCCGCAAAGACGGCGCTCCTACGGCGCTGGCGGCGGCTGTGGCGGCCGTTCAGCCCGGATTCGGCAACACGGCACCGCTCCAGTTGGACCTCGATCCCTCGTTCTCCAACACGGCGCACGAGGCGGCCCTCGTCGCGGGCCTGATCCGCGGCCACTTCGATGCGGGCGGCACGCAGGTCAACGCCAACATCCTCGACAAGGAGCAATTGCTCGAAGCGCATCGCGACCCGAGTCGGTTCCCGGATCTGATCGTACGGGTAACGGGCTTCAGCGCCTACTTCGCGAGCCTCTCCCCGGACCTGCGGCAATCGGTGGTGGATCGCGTCATTCGTGAGGCCGGCGCGTGACCGGGAGAGTCTTCGACATCCAGCGCTTCTCGATTCACGACGGGCCCGGCATCCGCACCACCGTCTTCCTCAAGGGCTGCCCGCTCAACTGCGCCTGGTGCCACAATCCGGAGGGCATCAGCCCGCGGCCCGTGCTGTCCTTCAACTCGGGGAAGTGTACGTTCTGCGGAGAGTGCGTTCGCGTGTGCCCCAATCAGGCGCACCGGCTGGAACCGCCGGTGCATGCGCTGGACCGCGCCCAATGCAAGGCCTGCGGCTGTTGTGAGAGTGTGTGCGATGCAGGCGGCCTGGAACTGGTGGGTCGCACGATGACGGTCGACGATGTGATGCGCGAAGTGATTGCGGATCGGCCCTTCTACCGGCGCACCGGCGGCGGCCTGACCCTCTCTGGCGGCGAGCCGCTGATGCAGATCGACTTCACCATCGCGCTGCTCGAGCAGGCGAAGCAGGCAGGCATCGGCTGCGCGGTCGAAACGTGTGGGTTGGTGGCGTGGAGCAGCTTCGAACGGGTGTTGCCATTAGCCGATCTCATCCTCTACGACTACAAAGCCACCGATCCCGACGCGCACCGCCGGTTCACGGGCCGGTCGAACGAGGTGATTGTGTCGAACCTGCGCCGTGTTTACGCGGCCGGCGCTTGCATCCGTCTGCAGTGTCCGCTGATTCCCGGCTATAACGACACCGCGGATCACCTCGCCGGAATCCAGATGCTGGCGGCCGAAATGCCACGGCTCGAGGGCATTTCGATCTTGCCCTACCATCCGTTCGGCGCTGAAAAGCGTGCGCATCTCGGGTTGCCGTTCCGGGCCGCCGTGCAGGATGAAGCAGACGCACGTCGCATCGCGGCCGATTGGACCCGGCGCATCGCCGTGTATCGAATGGAACATTCATCATGATTTCTCGAAGAGCCTACCTGAGAGGAACGGCTCTGTTACCCGCCGTGGTTCATGGACAATCGAGTCCGAGCCGTGTGCGGATCGGCACGA
Organism: Candidatus Solibacter sp.; assembly: GCA_050014175.1. Classification (GTDB taxonomy): domain Bacteria; phylum Acidobacteriota; class Terriglobia; order Bryobacterales; family Bryobacteraceae; genus Solibacter. Next base: position 2,247 of record JBEKDV010000556.1, read on the forward strand.
CTGACTGGGACCTCCAACAGGCCGGCAAGCCTGCAACCGATCACACTGGCATGAAGCCTCGGGTTCGACACTACCGTGGTCAACCCAGTGAATGCGCTGCGCGATGGCCGATACAGGGACACGCGGCTTTGGCCAATTTGCAGGATCCGGGTGTAATCTATGATTCGAACTTACTTGATTGAGGTGAAGAGTTATGTTTCGTCTGAACGCGTTCCTGAACGAATCGCCGGGTCGCGCTCCGATGACGGACTGGTATTGGACCAACACCGGCAAGCAAGAGGGCTGTCAGGCGCGCTCGGTGGTCGGTGGAGCGTTTGTCAAGATGCTCGCGGTTCCAGCAACCTGGAAAAAGTGGGCGTTGAAGTCGGGGACAAACTGACTCATGAGAAACCCCAGCCAAATTGACCGGTAGCGCTTTGGTGCTGCTGGAGTGCAGGAAGGATCTGTACATCATGAAAACTCGAGCATTCGGTATCGTCTCTGCGCTGTTTCTTTGTGTTTGCGTTCCTGCGAGTGCGGCCGATCTTGTCGGAACATGGATCGTCCCTAATCTGAACCCTTACTTTCGCCCGGGGGTCCGATCCAGTCGGTTATCCGAACTCCGATGGCTTTACAGAGAGACTTGTGTTCACCCGGGAGAACGGAGTCTTAACTGGCGTCTTCGTCAGAGCGCATGACAAGCAGCCTCTGGTCAATCTGAAAGTGGAGGGGCGAACAGTTTCCTTTTCGTGTCCTGTAACGTGGAGGGACACCTTTCATGGGAAACTTCAAGGCAATGAGTTGCGTTTGACCCGGGTCAGAAATGACAACGCATATCCGTTTCATTGCCGACGAGCGACTCGGAAGGATCTGAAGATAATAGCTTCTCAACCATCATACGTCTTTCAGAAACTGCCGTTGCCTGCACTCCACGATGTTCCCGATAACAGGCTTACTCGTACGCCGCCGATGGGCGTCGGCAATTTCGTCGAGGAGACTGACGCGAACGTACGGAAGGTAGCTGACGACATGGTTTCCAGCGGACTTCGCGATGCGGGGTATGTATATCTTCAAATTGATGAGGGCTGGCAGGGACACCGGGACGCTCAGGGGAATATTCGTCCGAATGCAAGGTTCCCCGATATGAAAGCGTTGGCCGATTATGTGCACTCGAAAGGTCTGAAGCTTGGGATCTACAGTTCCCCGGGTCCGACCGCCTGTTGGGGATATGCGGGGAGTCACGGGTATGAGGAGTCGGACGCAAAGGCCTTTGCCGAGTGGGGTATTGACTACCTGAAATATGATTGGTGTTCCGCGGGGGTGCTCTACAAGACGCAGGCGGAGATGCAGGCTGCGTATCAAAAGATGGGGGAGGCACTTCAGGCCACGGGACGTCCAATTCTTTACGGCCTTTGTCAATACGGCACGTGGAATGTTTCAGCTTGGGGAAAGAAGGTTGGTGGCAACCTTTGGCGTACGACGGGCGATATAGGCGATCGTTGGGATTCCATGGTCAGGAACGGATTCGACGGGAACGGGAAACTGGACAACAAGGATGCGGGCGGATGGAACGACCCCGATGATCTGCAGACCGGCATAGGCGGTATGACAACCGAAGAATATCGTACGCAAATGACGCTGTGGTCCATCATGGCGGCGCCGCTCATCGTCGAAATGAACAACAACGACATTGCCAGGTGGACTCCCGTGATTAAAGAGATCCTCTTGAACAGAGACGTCATTGCGGTCGACCAAGATTCTCTGGGCAGACAGGGGCATCCGGTCTTCAAGCAGGGACTGATCGAAGTCTGGTCTAAACCGTTGTCTCACGGCGCGACGGCAGTGGCCCTGTTCAATCGGGGAACAGAAGAACAGGAGGTTGGTGTCCGCTGGGGAGATCTGCAGTTGAAGAATGTGCAGAGCGTCCGCGATCTCTGGCGGAAAACAGACCTCGGAGATGTCGGTGAAGGCTACAAAGCGATAATACCGGCGCATGGTTCGGTGCTTTTGAAGGTGATGGCTGGGCAGTAGTTCGAAAGTTTCAGGGCCGGCGCGAACCGTAAAGTGTCAGGTGGGCGTAGCGTTCTGAGGAAACTGGTGTGTGTAGTCAGAAGTGTTTACCGGAGATCCGATGTGCCCAAGGCGGATGCCAAGAAGCTACAAAAGCGGCTTGTCTTCGGCGCTCTCCAAAACTGACCCACCCGTACTCTCCAAAAGTGACCCAGGTATTCTGATCTGAACCGAGCGGGCGCGTGATGACCACGATGGATCATCACGATGCTCAAGGTCCGGAAG
>JBEKDV010000557.1:0-4514 GCA_050014175.1 Candidatus Solibacter sp.
GCTTTTCCCTGTCCCGGCCGAGGATGCAATAGGCGTCCCACAGTTCCCGCACGGTGACGGGAGCGCCCCGGCGCAGCAGGCCGCACTCTCCGATAAAGCCGACCAGAGAGCGCGCGGTATACGCGCCCCGGCTGAAGCCGAAGATATAAACCTCGTCCGGTTTGTCCGGGTCTGCATCGGAATAGTTCTCCACCAGCCAGTTGTAAGCGTCGCGGACGTTCTTTTCGAGACCGAATCCGAACCCGCCTCCCGTCACGCTGTCGAACGTATCTGTTCCAACCCCGGGGTGATAGTATTTCTTCTGGACAAGGCCGCTTTCGGGGTCGACGCCGTCGCGCACAAGGTTGAAATGGTGGAGTACGTTCGTCGAGCTGTCCTGTTGATTCCAGGTGCCGTCGAGACATACGATGAGTCGCTTTTGGGTCGACATGGAAGTTAGTCCTCGGCTTTTTCGGATGAGGCCCTCAACTGGTAATAGCGCATTCGGCTTCGATAAAGGGACACGGTTGCAGCCCGGACCTTCCGGCCTCTGCGAAAGCCTTGGCGCCACCCCCATAGATCCTGGGACTGCGTCCGATAATGGGCTTTGGGTTGAGCGGCAGCCAATTCCAGGCTGGCCTGAGCTCGCGGCTGGCACGCGACGCTTCGAATTTTCGCCCGCGGTATTTGGAAGATTGTGACCGAATGCGTTCCCAAAAGCAAGACCTTTTGGCAATTCTCCGCTTGTGTCGCAGTAAGCAATGCCGGCGCAGTGCGCTTCTATGTCAGGGTCTCGACCGCTGGAAGAAGTCCGAGAGGTAACAGCAGGACTACCGCGTAGCGCATGGCCTTGGGAGACCGCCGCTGCTGGATCCGCTTTCTCGCTGCCGCGCCGATTCGTCGCGCAGGTCACAGTTACAGGACGAGTTTCCGGAACGGAAACGGTACTGGGGGCAGCATTTGTGTGCGCGGGGGTATTTTTGCGCCAGTGTGGCCGGCAGTCATCAACGAAACGGCTAGATTCTTGGATCGAAGATCGTAAACAAGAATACTTCAACATTCTTCCGCCGTCTTAACTGTGAACACTGCCTGTAAACCGCCTCTTTGCGCTCGGCTCGGAACTGCCGCACCAGCGGACTTGATGCGGACGAAGCCGGTTTTGCGAGCAAACGCAAGGCGATATCGCGAATCAGGTACAACGACGTTCGACTCTCGCCCATCCCCTTCAAGACGTTGCAACCTGATCAGAGGTGCTTTTCCACGAATGACTTCGTTGCCCTGAATCCCTGCCTGATAACCTTGATTTGTTCGCGGACGGCCCTTCGTCGCCCTTCTGTCGCACAGAGCACCGGCCCGGTCACAACTCGGGACCAGTCATAGTAGAGTGCAGCATCGCGCTGATAGCCGCCGTCACCCAGTTCATAGCCGAAGAACCTGGCCATCCAGTACAGGTAAAGGGAGCCGTAGATGGGTCCAGTCTCGGGCGGCAGAAAGGAGAACAGACTCGACAGCAAAAAGAGAAAACGATTCAAACCATCGGCGCGCTCCTGGAATCGCGCTTCCACATCCGCGCTCGCGCATGGAAGCTTCCCGGACCGCAAGAAGCGGTGGAAGGCCTCATCCTCGGACTCTTCAAACTCATCCTCGTCAACGGCATAGTCGTCCAGGAGTCCGAGCCACCAATCGAGATTTTCATCTCCATACCAACCCTGATGTTGAGATAAGAAAACTCCAAATTGAACTTGAGCTTGCGGGTCGGGACGAGGTGCAGTCACGCGCGGTAATCCGAGATCGACGTCACAACGTGCCGCCAGAAAGCGCACGCCGAGGTAGTCGTAATCCCGGACGAATGATCGCGCCCCAGTGGACCATAGAAGGTTTAGTAATCGGGCTTTTCCTTCCCTAATCACTACAGCCTCGGACAAATAGGAGCTCGCCGCGCCAAGTTCGAGTAGCTGGAGTGTGGTTAATGCCTCGTCAAAGGAGTCGCGCAGTTCGATCTCCTCTGGGTCCACCACGCCCTCCTCGGTTTTCCAGTGCCCCCGCAAGACGCGCGCGATCTTCCTCCTGCGCGCCTCGGTTGTGGATTCCGTTGCTGTGGTTTTGAGGTCCTGGATAGTGATGGGGTCCTTCCCGGCCAAAGCGCTTAGCAGCCTTTTGGGCGGCCGAAGAAAATCCTCTGCATCTGCCGCCGCGTCGATCCAAGGCCCTTTGAGGAGCCCATTTAGCCGGACGTCTCGTCTGGAGTTCATTTGAGCGCCATTGAAATGAGGTCAAGTACGCTGCTCTTGCCCCATGAGTTTGGTTTCACCAATGCGAAGTGGCCCAGATTCTCAAACTCCACTTCTCCGTCGCCAGCGAACTCACACACCTCCTTGCCGACAACCCAGTCATCCTTCCCAATCACCAATCTAGGTTTCGGCCAACTCTTCACAGAGCGCGCGCCGCACGTCCATTGTTTGAGCATCCGGAGTTGGGGATTCTTGGGCGTTAGCGCACTTCCCACAGCCAAGATCGGCGCGGCAAAGTGGGCTAGAAGGCTACCCTCGCCTGGGCTTCCAAATAGTGTGACACTCTTGATTGCCTGAACTAGGGCTGGATTGCTGAATGACCACGCGCACAGGAACTGCCGGATGCCGAGCGTTCCCAATGAGTGGCCAAAAAGTGAAATCTCAAGGTACGGCTGTCCGTACTGCCTTCCGCCTTTAAGTGCCCCGCTCATCTGCGTAGACAACAAGTCTGCAATGTCTAGATAGCTATCGATGTTCCAGGTCGAGTACCCCAAGAACAGGTAGTCCCAGTCGCGGAAAGGCTGCTCTGTGTCGGCGTTCTTGTACAGAAGGTCCGGGAGCGCGCCCCACGTAGACAAATACCCGCCGCAGAACCCATGAACAAAGATCGCTAGCCTGGTATTGGCCTGATCTTTGCGCTTGAAGAGGGCCCAGCGTTCCCTCGATCTGTCGTCAAAGTCCCTCACTAGCGGTCCCCCATCGCCGCATTCGACAATAACACACAAAGCGGGAGGAGAACCGGGATATCGAGCCTGGCAACCCCGCAATCGAAATCTACACCGACAGGCTTTCCCGCCAGCCGGGTGCCAGGGGCACCATCTCATCTGCCGCAGCCAGGTCGGGCCGCTGGCCGCTTCGGCCTAGGCATAGGCCCCGCTTGGAGGCTGCCGTATATCCAGGACGATCCCGCGGGGCTCCAGCCCATCACGCAGTTGATTGCGGGTATCGTAAACTCGGTACGCGCCGGGGTACCCGCCGCGGCAGACCAAGGGGTTTGAGAGCGAGGGCAAACTGTGAGACGGGTGCGAGGCTCCAGCGGTCCGGTGGCCGCCTCGTCAGGCCGCCCAGTTGCCGCCAGCAAGCGCCGGTGGCCCTGATTGTCGAACGCGTGAGGGGTCTGGCTCCACCAAACCGTGAAGGGATAGCGTCCACGCCGGTAGTTTAGGCTTTTGGCTCTGGCAGTAGCCGGCTTACGCCTCCAAAGTAATGTCGGCGTCTAGCGAACTACCCCGGAGGACCAAACGATGCGTCGGAATCGTCCCGTGCGAGCCCGGTACCATGTTGATTCATCATGCACGACAACAAATGGGCGCGGCTGTTGGCCTACATCACGGAGACGTCGGAAACACTGTCCCTAGTGGTCCTGCGGGCTCCCGCGCGAGTCGTTGTCCATTAGTAATGGACATAGTACAATCATGGACATGGAGCAATCCCAGCGCCGCTTCGAGCCGTTTCTAGCCGCGCCCCGGAGCGCGACCTGGCGGACTTTCTGAAACGCCTTCCCCACGCCTTCGAAGGCAGTTCGTGGCGCTACGCGCTTAGCGGTGGTCCCGCCGCCGAAGCGCTGCAACATTTCTATCGCGGCGCGGAGTTACCCCTGTTCGTTAGCGACGACGGCGCGGAGTTGCGGCAAAGGCTCCGCTTGTTGCCGGATCGGAGTGGGCCGATCACGCTCTTGCGGGCTTTCGGCGCCGTAGAAGGGCTCGATGTCTTCGTGATTGATGGCGACGGCCAAATCGATGTCCCGCGTTTCCCGATCGACGTCGTGGATGAAGAGTCGGTATGCCATGGCGCCAACGATTACGATGTCGGTCCCCTTGGCCTGGCAGAGCGCCTGGATCTCACGAAGATCCTCCATTTGCGCCGGAGTGAAGATCGTCATTGGGGCAGAAACTCCCGTCGCAGTTCCAGGGCGGCTTCGTGGGCGCGCGGATCGTCGGCGTTCATCAACTCGCTGTAGACGAGCCAGGGAGCCGCGACCATCCAGGAGGACACCTGGCCGGACTCGGCTGGGAACGGGTGCCGCGCCATGAGCAGCGTTGGCTCACCAGGCGAGGTGTGTTGATGGACGTGTTGCCCGCCGGCGCCGCGTCGCGGTCGCGCGGGCGAGTGGAATGGCCCGAGAGCGGACTCAGCATGAGTCTGGCGGGCTTCGATCACGTATTCCGGGATAGTGTCACCGTCTCTCTGGGGCCTGAACTTCAATGCAAGGTGGTTCCGCCGCCGGTGCTGGCACTGCTCAAA
>JBEKDV010000558.1:0-4483 GCA_050014175.1 Candidatus Solibacter sp.
CATGCCGGTAGATATGTTCCCGGCGATGAACATTCCGGTGGTCGTGGTTGCAACATTTTATTCCGGCATGCCGCCGGAGCAGATTGAAACCGACATCACCAGCCGTTTCGAACGGTTCTTCACACTGGGCAGCGGCATCGAACATATCGAATCGCGGTCGCTGCCCGGAGTGAGCGTCATCAAGGTTTACTTCCAGCCGGGGACCAATCCCGATTCTGCGGTCACCACGATTTCCAACCTGGCGATGGCACAGTTGCGCCGGCTGCCGCCGGGCACGCTGCCGCCGGTGGTGCTCAAATTCGATGCCTCGAGCCTTCCGGTCTGCCTGGTCACCTTCCAGGGTGAGGGACTTAACGAGACGGTACTGCGCGACCTGGCACAATTCCAGGTGCGGAACCAAATCGCCAGCGTCCCCGGGGCCAGCGTCCCGCAGCCGTTCGGCGGGCGCTACCGGCAGATCATGGTCTATGCGGATCCCTACAAGCTGGAAGCGCACCAGCTCAGCCTGATGGACGCGGTGCGGTCGGTGAATCGGGCGAACCTGATTCTGCCCGCGGGCGACGTGCAACTTGGGCTGCTGGACTACAACATCTACACCAACAGTCAACTGCGCACCGTTGGCGAGATCAATCAACTGCCGGTAAAGACCGTGGGGCAGACTCCGGTACGCGTGGCGGACATCGGCAACGCCGAAGACGGCCAGCAGATTCAGACCAACCTGGTGCGCGTGGACGGACAGCGTTCGGTGTACGTGCCGATCATGAAGCAGGGCGGCGATACCAACACCATCGAGGTGGTGGACGGGATCAAGCACGCGGTCCAACACCTCTTCGACGTTCCCAAGAGCCTGGTGACGCGCGTGGTATTCGATCAATCGGTCTTCGTCAAGACGGCGATCGAAACCCTGCTGCACGAGGGCGCGATCGGGCTGTTCCTTACCTCCGTGATGATCCTGGTTTTTCTGGGAAACATGCGCGCCACCTTAGCGGTGTTTTTCTCCATCCCGCTCTCCGCGCTGACCGCAGTTATCCTGCTGTCGCTCGGCGGCGGGTCAATCAACAGCATGGTCTTGGGTGGGCTGGCATTGGCGTTTTCCCGGCTGATCGACAATTCCGTGGTCGTATTGGAGAATATCTATCGCCACCTGGAACTGGGGGAAACGCGGGAAGTGGCCGCGGAAAAAGGCGGCCGGGAGGTCGCCTTGCCTGTGCTCGCATCGACCCTTACGACGATTGTCGTGTTCTTTCCAGTGACGTTGCTCTATGGGGTGAGCAAGTTCCTCTTCTCCGCCCTGGCGCTGGCCGTCGTGCTCTCTCTGCTCGCCTCGTACGTGGTGGCCATGTCGGTTGTCCCGCTGTTCTGCTCCCGATTCATCGGCGGCCATGGAACGGGACATACCGGCAGCCGCCGGCGCACGCTGTTGGACCGGTTCAACTCGTGGTTCAATCCGAAATTCGACGCCTTCCTGAACTTCTACGAGCGCGTGATCAGCGTTGTTCTGAAGCAGCCGGTGGCGATTCTGTTTGTGCTCACGGGCATTATCGTGGTCAGCCTGTTCCTTTTCCCCTTGCTGGACTTCTCCTTTTTCCCGCGGACCGATCCCGCGCAGTTCATGATGAACCTCAAGCTTCCATCGGGCACCCGGATCGGGCTCACGGAGGAAGAGGTCGCCAAAGTGGAAGGTCTGGTCCGGCAAACGGTTTCCCCCGAGGATCTCGGGATGATCGTTTCCAACATCGGATCGACCCCAGATTTTTCCGCCATCTATACCAGCAATTCCGGCATGCACACGGCAACCGTACAGGTGAGCCTGAAGGAAGACCACAAAACCGGCAGCTACGAGTACATGGCGCGCGTGCGTCACCGGCTCGCCGAAGAGATGCCCGAGATCACCGCCTATTTTCAATCGGGCGGATTGGTGGACGCAGTCCTCGGCCTCGGCATGCCCGCGCCTATCGACGTGCAGGTGTCGGGCTCTAACCTGCAGCAGAGTTACGATACGGCGCAGCAACTGGCTAGACGGATCCGCCAGATCCCGGGGGTCGGCGACATCTTCGTGCCGCAGGATATCGATTACCCGGCCATTCAGCTCGACGTCGAACGGACCCGCGCGGGGGAACTCGGGCTGACCCAAAAAGAGGTGGTCGGCAACATCATTACGGCGCTCACGTCCAACGCCATGATCGCGCCGAGCTTTTGGATCGACCCGAAGACGGGCAACGATTACATGCTGACGGTGCAGTATCCCGAACGCCAGATCCGGAACTTCGACGACCTGCGTGCGATTCCGGTACGCGGCAGGAACATTGCCACATCCACGCGCCTGGATGCGGTTTCGAGTATCCGCCGGATCAAATCGCCCACTGAAGTAGACCATTACCAATTGCGGCGCGTGATTGATATCTACGTACAACCGATGGGCGAAGACCTGGGGCGTATCGCCAGCGCGATCGACGTGCTCACCGCTCACACCACGATTCCCAACGGCGTCACGGTCACACTGCGCGGCCTGGTGCAGGGGATGCGGCAGAGCTTCCAGAGTTTCGGAATCGGCCTGCTGCTCTCGGTGGTGTTGCTCTACCTGATTCTGGTCGCGCAGTTTAAATCGTTTATGGATCCCCTGTTGATCCTGACAGCCGTGCCGCCGGGTTTGACCGGCGCGCTGGTGATTCTCTACGTGACGAAGACCAGCATGAACGTGATGTCGCTGATGGGCCTGATGATCCTCATCGGGATGACCGTCTCCGACAGCATCCTCATCGTGGAGTTCACGCGCCACTTGCGCGAGGAAGGCATGACCGTGAGACAGGCGGTCGTGACTGCCGCCCGGGTGCGTCTCCGGCCGGTGCTGATGACCTCTTTGGCCACCATCATCGGGCTGCTACCCATGGCTCTGAAACTGGGCGCCGGAAGCGAGTCCTATGCGCCGCTGGCGCGCGCGGTCTGTGGCGGAATGAGCGTGTCCCTGATGATGACGGTCATCATGGTGCCCGCTGCGTATTATGTGGCCTATCGCCGGGATGACACGGCGAGGCATGGAGAGGTGCTCGGGTAATGTCGGCGTTTGCGATTCGCAATCCGTATTTCATTGTCGTAGCCTGCCTGATCATCGCGGTAGTCGGCGTGACCAGCCTGAAGCGCATGCCGGTAGACATGTTCCCATCCATGAACATACCGGTGGTGGTGGTTGCCACTTTTTATTCGGGCATGCCGCCGGAACAGATCGAGACCGACATCACCAGCCGGTTCGAACGATTCTTTACGCTGGGTGCGGGTATAGAGCACATCGAATCGCGCTCGCTTCCGGGGGTGAGCGTGATCAAGGTTTACTTCCAGCCGGGCACCAACCCCGATTCCGCGGTCACTACGATTTCCAACCTGGCGATGGCGCAATTGCGCCGGCTGCCGCCGGGCACGCTGCCGCCGGTGGTGCTCAAATTCGATGCTTCAAGCTTGCCCGTGTGCCTGGTCACCTTCAAGGGGGAAGGACTCGACGAAACGCAGTTGCGGGATCTGGCTCAGTTTCAGGTACGCAACCAGATCGCGGGTGTCCCCGGCGCCAGTGTGCCGCAGCCTTTCGGCGGCAAATACCGCCAGATCATGGTATACGCGGACCCCTACAAGCTGGAAGCGCACCAGCTAAGTCTTATGGACGTGGTCCGCAGCGTGAACGATTCCAACCTCATCCTGCCGGCGGGCGATGTTCAGGTGGGACCGCTGGACTACAACATTTACACCAACAGCCAGCTCCGCACCGTGGCCGAAATCGACCAGTTGCCGGTGAAAATGGTGGGGCAGACGCCGGTTCGCGTGGCGGACATCGGTTATGCCGAGGACGGCCACCAGATCCAGACCAACATCGTGCGGGTCGATGGCCAGCGCTCGGTTTACGTGCCGGTGCTCAAGCAAGGCGGCGATACCAACACCATCGCGGTAGTGGACGGCATCAAGGACGCGGTGCAGCACCTCTTCGACGTGCCCAAGCAATTGATCACGAAAGTGGTGTTCGATCAGTCGGTGTTCGTAAAGACGGCTATCGAAACACTGCTGGACGAAGGGGCCATCGGCCTTTTACTCACCTCGGTAATGATCCTAATCTTTCTGGGCAGTATGCGGGCCACGGCCGCAGTGTTCTTCTCCATTCCGCTTTCGGCGCTGGCGGCGTTCATTGCGCTGTCGCTCGGCGGTGGGTCCATCAACAGCATGGTGCTGGGCGGGCTCGCGCTGGCATTCTCCCGGCTGATTGACAACTCCGTAGTCGTGCTTGAGAACATATACCGCCACCTGGAACTGGGCGAGCCCCCGGAGGTCGCGGCGGAAAAGGGTGGGCGCGAAGTGGCCCTGCCCGTTCTGGCGGCGACCCTCACCACGGTCGTGGTCTTCTTCCCGGTCACCTTTCTTTACGGCGTCAGCAAGTTCCTGTTCTCCGCGCTGGCCCTGGCGGTGGTACTTTCCCTGTTTGCTTCGTTCGCCGTCGCCATGA
>JBEKDV010000559.1:0-7059 GCA_050014175.1 Candidatus Solibacter sp.
ATCGAGCGCGGCCAGGGGCTCGTCGAGCAGCAGGACGCCGGGCTGCAGCACGAGCGAGCGGGCGAGAGCCACGCGCTGCCGCTCGCCGCCGGAGAGTTGCGCCGGGCGGCGGGTTTCCTTGCCGGTGAGACCGACCAGTTCCAGGGCGTCGCGCACACGGGCGTCGATATCGGCGGCGCGGTGGCGCTTGAGGCCGAACTCCACGTTGCCGCGCGCCGTGAGATGGGGGAAGAGCGCGTAATTCTGGAAGACGGTGCTGACGTTGCGCTCGTACGGTTTGCGTTGATTGACGATTTCGCCCTCGAGCAGGATGTCGCCGGAAGTGGGTTGCTCGAAGCCGGCGATGAGGCGCAGCGTGGTGGTCTTGCCGCATCCCGATGGGCCCAATAGGGAAAAGAAGCTGCCGCGCGGAATGGCCAGCGAGATCTCCCGCACCGCCTGCTGGCCGGGAAAGTGCTTCACCAGCTTGCGCAACTCCAGAATGGGGGCCATCGGGTAATAGAAATAGTAGCGCAGCATGGTTACGATTGTGGTGGAGATGCAGAACGACAATAGCTGGAGCGAGAAGTACTACAGCCCGGAAGCGCGGGCAAAGCTCGAGGCGCGCGGCAAGGAGTGGACGCCGGAGTTGCAGGCGGAGGTGTCGAAGCAGTGGACGGAGTTGTTTCGCGACGTGGAAGCGGCGCTAGATGAGGACCCGGCAGGCGCTACCCCGCAGGCGCTGGGGGCACGGTGGAAGAAGCTGGTGGAGGGTTTCACCGGCGGGGACGGGGAGATTGGCACGGGGCTGAATAGGTTGTACGCGGACCGTCCCAACTGGCCGGCCCCAGTGGAGGAGCAGATGGCGCCGTTCGGCAATCCCAAGGTCTGGGAGTTCATGGGCCGGGTGATGAAGTGCGGGAAGGGGTAAAGCGGGCAAAACAAATTCAGCCGCCGAGGAAAAACTCTGTGTCGAGGCCGCACGCACCACGTTCACGCGCCGCATCATAGAATGTATCCAGGTCCAGCGAATGCCATCGCCTATCACGCAGGTCTCGCGGCCCGGTTTGTTGCGGCAGATCGGGTTCTTCAGCGCCACCGCGCTGGTCATCTCCAATATGGTCGGCACGGGGATTTTCGCCACCACGGGATTCATGGCGGGCGATCTGGGCAGCGCGCACTTGATTCTGGCGTGCTGGACGGTGGGCGCGCTGTTCGCTCTGGCGGGCGCGCTCAGCTATTCCGAGCTGGGCATCAACTTTCCCAGTTCGGGCGGCGAGTATGTGTATCTGACGCACGCCTACGGGCCGGAGTGGGGATTCATGACGGGGTGGGTTTCGTTTTTCGCCGGCTTTTCCGCGCCCATCGCCGCCGCCGCGCTGGCCTTTTCCGACTACCTCGGGTATTTCTTCCCCGCGCTCAAGCAGGCCAATGCGGCTTGGGTGATCGGCAGCGGGGCATTTTCCCTGCGGCTGGGCGCGGGCCAGATGACGGCGTCGGCGCTGATCGCGGCCTTCACGGCGCTGAACTGCCTGGGCGTGGGGCGTACCGCCAAGGTGCAGAATGTGCTGACGACGACCAAGCTGGTGGTGATCGCCGGCTTCGTGATCCTCGGCTTCGCCGCGGGCACGGGCGACTGGCATCACTTTTCCGAGCACGCCGCGCGCACCTCCACCGTGGCCCTGCCGACGCAGTTCATGATCAGCCTGCTGTGGGTCATGGTGGGGTATAGCGGCTGGAACGCCGCCACCTACGTGGCCGAGGAACTGCGGCGGCCGGAGCGCACCCTGCCCGCCGCCATCGCCGCCGGGAGCCTGATTGTGGCGGTGCTGTATCTGGCCCTCAACATGATCTTCATCTACGCCACGCCGCTGGAGAATCTGAAGGGTGTCATCGCCGTGGGAACGCTCTCGGCATCCAATCTGTTCGGCCCGCGCGTGGCGGGGATATTCTCCGCGCTGATGGCCATTTCGATCGTTTCCACGGTGAATGCCATGGTGACCATCGGCCCGCGCGTGTACTACGCCATGGCCCGGAACAAGGCGTTCTTCAGCGGCGCGGCCAAGGTGGACGCGCGCTGGCACACTCCGGTCAACGCCATCCTCAGCCAGGGACTCTGCGCCATGGTGATGACCGTCACGCCGTTCCCCGAACTGGTGGTGTATATCGGGTTCAGCCTGACCTTGTTCACGGTGCTCTCGGTGGCGTCGATTTTTGTCTATCGCCGGCGGCGCGCCGGATGGCAGCGTCTGAAAGCCCTGGAATTCGCGTGGCCACTGATTCCGGCTTCGTATATTCTGGTAGGGACCTGCATGATGGGTTACGGCGTGATCTGGCAGCCACGCGCATCGCTGACCGCGCTGGCCACGGTCGGGGCGGGAGCATTGGTGTACCGGTATGGGGTGCGTGTTCCCAGGGTATAGCGCCAACGGGAGAGTGCGTTCATGTTTTCGGGAAGAGATTTCGGCGGGATCGGCGCGTGCGGGCTCATGAAGGGCGCGCAGGCGTGACGGCCACCCAGGCGCCCACGCGCGTACGCTATTGGGTGATCGTTTTCGCCGCCACCCTGGCGGTGATCACCTATATCGACCGCGTATCCCTCTCTTTCGCCGCCCCGTTTATCTCCCGGGATCTGGGCCTCGATTCGCGCCACATGGGCTGGGCCTTCACGGCATTCGGCTGGGCCTACGCCGCCTTCGAAATTCCCGGCGGCTACCTGGGCGACCGGCTGGGACCGCGCAGCGTGCTCATGCGCATCGTGCTGTGGTGGAGCTGCTTCACGGCCGCCATGGGCTCCACCTGGAACCTGGCGTCGCTCGCCGTAACGCAGTTTCTCTTTGGGGCGGGAGAAGCGGGCTGCTTCCCGAACCTCACCAAGACGTTCACCACCTGGCTGCCCGAGAAGGAACGCGTGCGCGCGCAAGGCATCATGTGGCTGAGCGCGCGCTGGGGCGGCGCGTTCACGCCGCCGCTGGTGGCGCTGGTGATGCATGCCGTGGGATGGCGCCACGCCTTCCAGCTCTTCGGCTGCCTGGGCGTAGTTTGGGCCACGATCTTCTACCGTTGGTATCGCAACAACCCGCTGGATAATCCGCGCCTCAATCAGGCCGAACGGGAGTTGGTGCGCCAGGCGAGTGCCAACGCCCGCCCGCACGGCGACGTGCCGTGGGCTAAATTCCTGGCCTCGCGGCAGGTGTGGATGATCTGCCTGCAATACTTCTGCCTGTCCTACGGTTGGTATTTCTACATCACCTGGCTGCCCACCTACCTGGGGCAGGCGCGCCACCTGAACGTGGCGTCGGTGGCCATCTTCGGCATCGCGCCGCTCTTTATGGGCGGCCTGGGAAACCTGGCCAGCGTCTTTCTGGCCAACAAGTTTGCGCCTTGGGTCGGCAGCATGCCGCAGACCCGGCGGATCATGGCTTACATCGGGTTTACCGGCGCCAGCATGTTTCTGCTGCTTTCCACCCGGATGAACGAGCCGGTGACGGCCATGCTGTGCATCGGGCTGGCCAGTTTCTCCAATGACATGGTGATGCCGGGCGCCTGGTCGGCCTGCATGGACGTGGGCGGCAAACACGCCGGCTCGCTTTCCGGCATGATGAACATGATGGGCAACGTCGGCGGCGCGATCTGTCCGCTGGCGATCGGCTACATCCTTTTCTGGACGCATAACAACTGGAACGTTACCTTCTACGTATCGGCGGCCATCTATCTGATGGGCATCGTCTGCTGGATGTTCCTGGACCCGGCCACGCCGCTGGAAGCGTAGAAAAAAAATTTCAAGATTTCCTTAAAGAAGCCAATCATAGGTCCGATATGGTGCTATAGCTTCAAAAAAGGAAACTCTTTGTCTAGCTTCCGTAGTACCTCGTTCCTGTTGTTTCTTGCCCTCGCCGGTGTGCTCACGGCCCAGCAGCGGCCGCGCATCAACCAGCGCGTCGACAGCACGCGCCTCACCCGCCTCGGCCAGACCACCCACCCTCTTACTCGAACCGGCCGAGACCTGGGACGCGCCGCGGCGGACCTGCCCATGGAGCGCATCCAGATGCAGCTCTCCAGCAGCCCGGAACAGGAGGCCGCGCTGGCGCAGTTGCTGGCCGATCAGCACGACCCCGCATCCCCCCACTTCCAGGAATGGCTGACACCCGAGCAGTTCGGCGAGCGTTTCGGGCCCGCCCAGCAGGATATCGACGCGATTGTGGCCTGGCTTCAGGATGCCGGCTTCCAGGTGGATGAGGTCGGCCGCGGCCGCCGCACGCTCGAATTCAGCGGCACGGCGAGCCAGGTGGAACGGGCCTTCCACACCGAGATGCGGCACTATCAGGTCGATGGCGAGCGGCACGTGGCCAACGCGACGGATCTATCGATTCCCGAAGCCCTGGCTGCGGTGATTGGCGGCGTGGCCAGCTTGCACGATTTCCGCCACCAGCCGATGCACCAGGTGCTGGGGCAAACGCCGGCGCCGGCCACCAATCTGAACGGCGGATCTCTCGCCGGACGCACCAATATCAAACTCAGCGACGTGGCGCTCTTCCGTTCCACGTTCGGTCTGCCCGTCAACGCTCCGCAGGTGATCGTCAACGGCAAAGACCCCGGAGTCGTCAGCGCCGGTGAAGAGATGGAGGCCGATCTGGACGTGGAATGGTCCGGCGGCGTGGCCAAGGGCGCCACCATCAAATTGGTGGTCTCGGCCAGCACCAACGCTTCCGACGGCGTGGATCTTTCCGACCAGTACATCGTCAACAACAATGTGGCGCCGGTGATGAGCGTGAGTTTCGGCGCCTGCGAAGCCTCCATGGGCAGCGGCAACCAGTTCTACAACTCGCTGTGGCAGCAGGCGGCCGCGCAGGGGATCTCGGTGTTCGTCGCGGCGGGCGATTCCGGCTCGGCGGGCTGCGACAGTCCGGGCTCGACCGCTCCCGCCAGTCACGGCTTCGGGGTCAACGGCCTGGCTTCGACGCCGAATAACGTGGCCGTCGGCGGTACGGAGTTCGCCGACACCGCCAATCCGGCCGCCTATTGGAATGCCAACAACGGTGCGAACAAAGCTTCCGCCATTGGCTACATTCCGGAGACCGCCTGGAACGAGAGTTCCCACACCACCGCCACCGCCACCACCAACAATCTCTACGCGGGCAGTGGCGGCGTGAGCTCGGTTTACCCCAACCCCTCGTGGCAGACCGCCCCGGGCGTGCCCTCGGCCGACCCCGGCGCCGCCAACCAGCACCACCGCTATCTGCCGGACGTTTCGCTCACCGCGGCCGGGCACGATGGCTACCTGGTGTATCGGGAAGGCGGCCTCTATCTGGTAGGCGGCACCTCGGCCTCTTCGCCCTCCTTCGCCGGATTGATGGCCATCGTCGACCAATACACCGGCGGGCGCAATGGCAACCCCAATACGCGTTTTTATTCGCTGGCCACGCAGACGCCCGCTGCGTTCCACGACATCACCAGCGGCAGCAACGCGGTGCCCTGCGCGGGCGGTTCGCCCGGATGCTCCACGGCCGCGCCTGCCGGCAATGTTGGCAAGATGAACGGCTATAGCGCCGCCGCCGGCTACGATCTGGCCACCGGCCTGGGATCGGCCGATGCTTACACGATGGCCCTGAACTGGGGCGCGCGCCCGCCCGCGGGTCCAATCGTCAGCTCACTCAGCCCGAACCCGATGACGGGCTCCGCCACCGCGCAGACGCTGACCATCAACGGCAGCGGCTTCCTGGCCGGCGCCAAAGCCACCGCAACATCCGGCAACTCCAGCAGCGTCCTGGCCACCACCTTCGTCAGCGCGACCCAGCTTCAGGCGGCCATCACCACCGGCACGGCGGTGGCCACCTGGACCATCACCGTCGCCAACACCACCGGCCCGGCATCTAACCTGGCGAGCTTGAGTGTGGTGGCGCCGCCGGCCCCTCCCGTGGTCGCCAGCGTGACTCCTAACCCGCTGACCGGCGCCAACGCCAATCAGATCGTCACCATCAACGGCTCCGGCTTCGTGAACGGCACGGGGCTCAAAGTGCTGATGGGCTATTCGGGCGGAGCCACAACCACCTTGACTGGCGCCCAGATTGAGTTCGTCTCCAGCACGCAGATTCTGGCGCTGATCGACGTCGGCGCCACGGCGCGCACCTGGACCGTGCAGGTGGTCAATCCCAACGGCACGGCCTCCAACATTTATAACTTGCCGGTAGTGGCGCCACCCGTACCGCCGGCCATCGCTTCGCTCAGTCCGAATCCGATGAACCGTTCCAGCGCGGCGCAGACGCTGACCATCAAAGGCTCCGGCTTCCAGACGGGCAGCGGACTGAAGGTGGTGCTGACCACCACTGGCGCATCGCTCACGGCGACGGGCACCACCATCCAGTCCGCATCCGCCAGCCAGATCCTGGCGACGGTAAGCGTCGGCGCCTCGGCGCGCAACTGGACCGTTCAGGTGGTCAACCCGAACGGAACGGTCTCCAACACGGCGATTCTGCAGGTGAAGTAAACGTTTGGGTGGGGCAGGCGGGGTACCCTCTGGGTCCGCCTGCCAACCCCTTCCTCGCTTCATCCCAAGTCAAGCAGGCTCTACCAGACGCGGCAGACGTTAGCCTTTGCCATGGGCTGGCCCACCTTGCAGGAGAACGCCTTGCGGAACTCCGGCACGTTCTCGACCACGCCGTTGACGCGGAACTCCGGCGCTGCGTGCTCGTTGGTGGCGGCTTGCAGGCGTTGCGCCTCCTCGCGTTCGTTGGAACACCACACCTGGCCGAAGGAAAGGAAAAAGCGCTGTTCCGGCGTGAAGCCGTCGATCTTCTTCGCCGCTTTCCCGATGGTGTTCATCAGCGCCATGAGCGCCACGCGCACGCCGCCGTTATCGGCCGTGTTTTCGCCCAGGGTGAGTTTGCCGTTGATGTGCACTCCGGGCGTGCGCCAATCCGTTTGCGGTGCGCATCGCGTTTTGCTAGTATTACGATTTGCAAATTCGTAACACAGCCATGAAAACCGCGGCGACGTTCCTTCTGGCGTTCGCCGGATGGGCGCAACAGGGCGGCGACCCGCCGCAGGATCCGCCCAAGATCGAGCCGCTCAAAACCACCA
>JBEKDV010000560.1:0-4469 GCA_050014175.1 Candidatus Solibacter sp.
GCACTTTTTTGAAACGCGTTGGCTTAGCCTTATCGGAGAAGCTGTTGCAGTCGTCCGAGATTGCCAACCCCCAGCGAAGCCGAGAGACCTTCCTTGATCAACTCGCGCTGCAACTGGCGGGGCCACGGTCGCCGGATCCCAACATGCCTCCGCCATCACCTGTGGTTCTATTTCCGGTTCTTATTCGGATTCCGGAACTTTGCGCACACATCTCGAGTCCCGGAAGCAGCCCTAGCGAACAAATACCCACATCCAGAGAGTCTCCAGCTTGGCTGTCCCATTTCCTTGCCAGGCGGAGCCGGGAGCTGAGGTGGGAACTCGATCGTGACTTTTTTGAGCGGAAACTCAACGATAGCGCGACTATCTTGATGTTCGACGGACTGGATGAGGCACCGAACCGTAGGGAACGGGAGTCTGTCGCACAGCTCTTCGAGAATGCAGCACTGACCTACAGGACATGCCGGTATGTCGTAACCACTCGCCCTCAAGCATATGTCGGTAAGGCAACGTTGGCGGACTACGCAGAGGTGCAAATTGGCGAACTCGGAATGGAGGCAATCGACCGGTTTTTGCATTATTGGGCGGTTTGCCTATACCCAAACAACAGTCAGGAAGCTACGCATAATCATCAGGAACTGGCGTCCGCCGTGGCTGCTCGACCAGAGATTCGCCGTCTAGCGCGCAATCCGGTCATGCTGACTGCCCTCGCGGTTGTGAACTGGAACGAACGCCGGCTACCAGAGCAACGCGCTGAACTGTACGAATCCATCGTTGTATGGCTCGCGCGTTCGCGAGAGCAGCGCCCCGGTCGGGAGTCAGCGGACCGATGCCTCGAACTACTAGGCAAGCTGGCCCGCTCCATGCAAGAACGCTCTGGCGGTCGGGTTTCGGAACTTTCTAAAGAGACTGCTGCGGAAACCCTGGCGATTCAGATGCCTGAAGTGCCTCATCCTAAGCGACTCGCCGCCGCCCGGCAGTTCTTGGACAGCGATGAAGTGGATAGCGGGATCATCGTGAGCCGCGGAACCGAGATTCGCTTCTGGCATTTGACCTTCCAAGAATATCTGTGTGCGAGGGCAATCAGCGGCTTGGCAGATTCGGCGCAGCGGAACATTCTGTTCGCTGGAGACACAGTCTATAAGCCGGAATGGCGAGAAGTTGTGCTCCTGCTGGCGGGGATCCTTCGAGCGAGGCAGGGAAGGGAGAAGGTCGATGGGCTATTCAAGGCGGCGCTGGATTCCCTCGGGACACGGCCAACACTCGTCGCTTCGGGTCTCTGTGCCGGGATTTTGGGTGCGGTGCTTCGCGACCTGCAGCCGTTCGCGTATTATCCGCCGGACGCTCGCTTTGGCGCGTTGATGGAAACCGTCATGGCGATTTTCAAGGAGCATGGGGCCTCTGCAATGAACTTGGCGACACGGATCGGAGCGGCGGATGCACTCGGATATGCTGGTGATCCACGTCTCAGCCATCCGAAAGACAAGGACTACTGGATTACCGTCTCCTGCTGCCGCGCCGGAACTGATTTGACTGATCGGAGGAGGACTTCAGCGAGCACCTCTGAACTCCATTCCTACCAGATCGGACGTTATCCGGTAACGGTCCAGGAGTACTGCCTTTTTGTTGCCGATGATGGCTACGGCGAGGATCGCTGGTGGGGAAAAGGAAGGGTTCCTGGATCACAGCCTAGGAACTGGGACGAGCAAGTTTTATACCCGAGTAGGCCAGTTGTTGGCGTGACCTGGTACGAAGCTTCTGCTTATTGCGAGTGGGCCGGAGTGCGACTTCCAAGTGCACTTGAATGGGAGAGAGTGGCTTTCGGCTCGGAGAGGAGACGTTATCCGTGGGGAACTGCCTTGCCAGGGCCTGACCGCGCGAATTACTCCGACACCGGTGTTGGACATGCGACACCGGTGGGCCTTTTTCCCGGCGGCTCTTCCCCTGAGGGCGTCGCTGATTTGGCGGGCAACGTATGGGAGTGGGTCGCGGACTGGTACGTTCTGGGCGGCTCCTTCGCGGATCGTGCAGGGGTTTTCAGTTCAGAAGATCTAGTCAGGTTGGTGCCTTTTGACGGAGACCTCAAGGTAGGCTTTCGTTGCGCCAGAACGCTTTCTATATCCCCTCCTGCAGATCTCCATCCTGGCTAACTTATGCTTGGTGTTCTGCTTCGTCATGCAAGTCTCGAATGGACGAAGTGATGCCCCTCACCTCATGGCTGCGGTATTGATCACCGATCTTGTGCAGGTGTTAAGGGACAATATCGGCAACATCCGCACTTGCCGATCGGCACCCAGTCGCGCCTGAAAGGACATGCTCCCACGAACTGATGCCCCGCGTGTTGGGGAACCCAACGGGGTAGCAGGCGCACAGGCCGGATAGGCGGTTCCGCCTGCTCGGCCGGCGCTTACGCGAACAGTTTCTGCGCCCGGATCAGCCTTTCGGCCACGCGCACGCCGTTGGGGCAACGCACCGCGCAGGAGGAGCAGTCGCTGCACCGCACGTCGCGCACTTCCTGGGGCAGGGCCATGAAATGCTCGCGGCCGAGGGCGAACTGTCCGTAGAAATCGGCGTAGGAGAGATACCGGATGGCGTCCGGCACGGGCACGCCCTTCGGACACTGCCCGCTGCACTGGTAGCACATGCGGCAGTAGAGCGGCCGGACCTGCTCGTTGAGGACCGCCAGAACCTTTGCGTCCTGCGCACCGTAGGGCTCGGACATGGCCCGGAAGTTCTCGTCCAGCATCTCCATATCCACCATGCTCGGGATGCTGGTGGCGAAAAGCGGGTTCTTTATGACCCACTTCAGAGCCGCCAGCGGCCCGCCCGTATTCTTCATCTGCGGGGCGTTGGAAGCACCGCCCGGCCGGGCCGGCGCCATCACCTTCATAGCCACCAGCCCGATGCCCGCGTCGCTGAGCCGTTTGAAGGCGGCGTCGCTGTTGGTCCCGACGGTGAAGTTGTAAACGCTGAGCAGCGCTTCGAACTTGCCGGTTTCGAGCACGCGGTCCACGATGGCGTTGGGGTTGTGCGTACTGACGCCGATGGCGCGGATCTTGCCCTGCTTCTTGGCGTTCTCCCACGCGGCGACCAGTTCGTCCGGAATGGCCGAGGCGTTGTCCCGCGCATGCATGTACCAGATGTCCAGGTGGTCCGTGCGGAGTTCCTGAAGGCTGGTTTCCAGGTGCGTCATGGCCTCCGAAGCCGTCCGCGCCATGCTCTTGCTGGAAAGCACCACCTTGTCGCGCTTGCCCTGGAGGCAGCCGCCCACCATACGCTCGTTGTTCCCGCTCTGGTACACCCGCGCGGTATCGAAATAGGTGATTCCCATGTCGATGGCGCGCGAGACCACACTCGCATCGGAGGTGATCATGCAGCCGAAGCCGACCGTGGACACCTTAATGCCGGTCTTGCCCAACGTCCGGAATGCCGGCGCCCCCGCCGGCCTGGCGGCCGCTTTCGGAGCAGCCGCCGCTTGCGTGGTCTGGTTGGCGGCCAGACCCGCCGGCAACGCCAGACCGGCGGCGAGAAAGTTTCTGCGCGAGGAATCGGACTTCATGACTGCTCTCCTTTATGCCAGTCCAACCGGCTGGCGGCTGATGATGGGTTGAAGACCCTAAACTCGGATTATAACTTAACGATTAGCCGGGGGCTGCGCGCTCCAGGTCGATGTGTTCGATCGAGGACAGGACCGTGGACGGACCGTTTCCCGTGTGTAGAGAGCGTTAACGGCAAATATCGGTAGCTATTCCGATGGCAAGCCGGCCCACCGGGCAGTTTCCGAGTACCCCGTGATCCGGTCGGAAGAGCGACGACTCTGGCTACGGTGCCCTTGAACCGGATGGGGGCTTCGCTTTGTGAGCAGACGGAACCGGGCCTTGCCGCTACCCGTTAACCATTCCGTTCTCATCGATACGATCCGCACGTACTGCCTTGGTTATCTCCAGGTTAATGTGGCACTCGTAAATCACTCCTGCCAAAAACCACGAAACGATGCCGGCATTTTCTAGTACGGCAAACACCGGCCCGCCACTCATTCCGCCCATGTCGAAAGCCCGTGGTGGCAATCCTTTTCCTGCGACGTCCACGACCTCGTCATCAGGCGGTCTCACCATAGAAATGTCCCCCTCATTGACGCTGTCCACGCCCGTCAAAGCATGGAACAAACCAAAAGTAGCGGTGCTGGGTCCTGTCAGCCTTTTCCCAACGCCGGGAAAGCCCGCCATGATGACTGATTGACCCACGCGTGGAATCGAGGGGGGCCATTGGACCGTGCGTCGGTCCAGACGGTCAAACTCGGCACTTCGAATTTCAAAAGTTACTAGATCGAGTTCATTGCCGCTGAAAATTAGTCTGGGCCGCAAGTCAAGCTCCAAATTGTTATTGAAATCCCATCGCTTTAAGCCGCCGCATCTTGCTTGTGATCTCCAAGCCTGCTTTAGCGACTTCCTGACCTAGGGACAAGAACTCTT
>JBEKDV010000561.1:0-4435 GCA_050014175.1 Candidatus Solibacter sp.
TAGGCCCCAGTGTGGAAATCTTCCTGAGTGGACGGTAAATATCGCACCAGAATGCCCCTCGCTCGCGCGTGTGCGTGGCAGCAAGCGCAACGGCGGGGCATTCTTGTTAACGCAAGAATCAAGCCAGGCTGAGCTTGAAAGCCACGGCGTAATCAGAGTCCGGCTTATGCCGGGGCGGTGCGATGCTCAGGCCCTCCGCCGATTGCCGCCAGCGGATGGTTTCCGGCGAGCCCAGCAGCTCAACGCGCGCCACTTTTCCGGGTGGGGGGGAAGTTGACGTCCCCAGCGCGCGGAGAAGCAAAGGCTGATCCGGCCAGCCGAGGGCGATGGCGTAAACCACGGTGCCCGCCTTGTTGCGGGTGTAGCGGATGTCGTGCGCGTCGAAAGGCGCCGTTAGCTTGCCACCAACGGTGACCGCCGTCAGGTGCGGCCCCTCGCCAAAGACCGACCACGGGCGCGTCGAGTAGATAGCTTCGCCGTTGATCTTGAACCATTCCCCAATGCGCTCCAGAATCAGGCGCTCTTTGCCATCAATCGTGCCGTCGGGCCTGCCGGGGATGTTGAGAAGGAACGTGCCGTTCTTGCTGACCGTATCGACCAGCCAATGAATAATCTCGCGCGGGGGCATATACCCCCCATATTCGCCCGGAGCGTCGAACAGGGAGCGCAGGTAATGCCAATCACCGAGACAGGTTTCGGACTGCCAGGGGTGGGGCAGAATCGAGTCAGCCCGGCCGCGTTCGTAATCGGCCACCATCGATTTGGCCAGATTCGGGGGGACGCGCTTGCCGTTGATGACACCGCCCATTTTCCCGCCGTTCAGAGCGAGGCTATGGTTGTAGTAATAGGCGCTGATGTTCATTCCCCCCCAGCCCAGGGGGAACAGGGTGGTATCGAAATAGAGCAGGTCGGGGTTGTGCTGGTCCACCAGGTCGCGCGTGCGGTCGTAAAAGTTTTTGACATAGGAAACGTCGGGCAGGGCGTCACTAGGGTGCTTGGGGCCATAAAGACGCTGCGGATCAAGGCCCTCCCACCACAGGCCGCGGCCGTCGGCAAGGGTCAGATGGCCGTCATAAGGCTGCCCGGCCAGGGGACCGGTGGCGTCGGCGCCGTGGGTGGCCTGGAAAAAGTTCCAGTTGAACGCCTGGTGAACGGTCACGCCGAAGGGCAAGTGGCGTCGGCGCGCTTCGGCCGCCCAAGTCCCCAGCACGTCACGGTGCGGGCCGACATTGACCGCATTCCAGGGGTGGTGGTGAGAGTTCCAGGTATCGAAACCGTCGTGATGATTGGCGGCAGCGACGAAAAAGCGGGCGCCAACGCGAACGTAGAGGTCCATTAACTCCGCCGGCTGCCAGTTGAGCAGCGTCCATTGGGCGCAAAGGTCCTTGTATCCGAACCGGGAGGGAGGGCCGTAGTGGGCGAGATGGAAGTCGTATTGTTTGCTTCCTTGCAGGTACATGTAGCGCGCGTACCAGTCGCCGTCTTCCGGGACGCACTGCGGGGTCCAGTGATTCCAGATGCCGAACTTGGCGTCGCGATACCATTCCGGGCATTCGTATTGAAGCAGCGATGGCCACGTGGGTTGGTAGGGGCCATCCCCAGCCAGGTTGGGGATGGGCGACTCCATCGGCACGCCGTCATGGGAGCCGCCCGGCACCGGCAGATCGGGCGGGCGGGTCCACTTATCGAGGACCCAGTCCTGGTCGTTCAGCCGCTCGGACACAATCTGACCGTCGTGCAGGGCGTAGAAGACGCGTTCTTGCTCGGGCGTGGCGCAAAATCGGGCGTAATCCTCGGTGTAATGGTCAAACCTGTCCGCGGGCGCCGGCGCTGATGACAAGGGAGCAGGGGCGGCCGGCGAACGGCGGAACGATCGGCAAAGAGCCGAGGTGGCGGCAACGCCGCCCAAAATGTGGAAGAAACTTCTTCGACGCATGGCGATGGGTCCCCTTTCGTGCCACCCGCATCATTTCAGCGAATCCTGCGGCCGCATGGTTGATGCGATAGGCAGGCAACCCGCGCGCTCCGTTCCGGCCTCCCGCCAGCCGCCGCCGTGAGGATACATCGAGTAGGTGAAGTCGTGCAATCCCTGACCGGCGCCCTGACCGGCGCCGTAGGCACCCACGAGTGGCTCATCGTGGGCCGAGGTGGGTGGTGTGGACCAATCTGGAAACACGCCAAGTCCTCTCGGTCTTTCCTATGGTCATTCTCATAGCTGAGATCACGGAAGCGACGAGGCTTACGCCCTTTGGCGCGATACGAGGGCGAAACGAGGGATTCATCCCGCTGCCTTTATGGCCTATACTGTCGTCCGCCAAGCGGGAGGGACAGCACCTGAGAGAACGAGCGTCGAAAGATCGTTCGGCGGCGTGGCAACTCCAGCCTGATGTATGCGCTGGTCGAAGGTGCCCGGCATGATCGACATTCCAAGTCGGCACACGGAAGATGGCAGCAACGTCGCAGGGGTGCGGTTACTGACATGAACGGAGTTCGCCGGATCTACGAACAGAGCCCTTACCCGGGTCCTGCGTTTAAGTCGGAAAGCTCGGCTCGACTGGATGAACTCTTCATCCATAACCTGGTCACGCCGTTCTATCTTCGCGATCAGGTGGTGATTTCAGCCGAAGGCAGGGCGATTTTAGACGCCGGATGCGGAACCGGATACGACTGCCGTATTCTCGCTGAAACCAACCCGGGAGCGCGCGTGCTGGGGATCGATTTCTCCGGCAACGCCATTGCAATCGCCCGCCAGAATCTGGAGCAACATCGCGTCCCCAACCTTGAGTTCCGGCAATTTCCCGTTGAAGACCTTCCTGGCCTCGGGGAATCCTTCGACTACATCAATTGCGACGAAGTGATGTATATGTTGCCGGATCCCGCGGAGGGTTTGCGGGCCCTGGTTTCCGTTCTCAAACCGCACGGCATCATGCGCTTGAATTTCCACAACTCCTGGCAACGCCAGGCTTTCTACCGCGCCCAGGAGGCGAGCCGTCTGCTCGGCATCTTCGAAGCGGAATCGGTGACCGACCAGGTGGCACGCCTGCGGAACCTCATGGCCGCGCTTCGTCCGGTGGTTGACCTCAAACTCAGAACCAAGTGGTCGGAGCGGCAACTGGAGCCGATGGAGATTCTCAACAACGAACTTCTCAACGGCGATCGCGGGTCGACGATTCCGGAGGTATTCAGCTACTTGAAAGCCGCGGGGCTGCAATTCATCAGCATGGTCGAGTGGCGCACGTGGGAGTTGGATGATCTCTGGAACGTGGGAAGCGAATTGCCGGCCGATTTATCAGAATCCCTGGAGAAATTGAGCCAGGAGGATCGCCTGAATTTTTTCGATCTGTTGCATCCGCTGCACCGGCTGATTGATTTCTGGTGTTCGCCAATGGTTCCGAACGAGGGCTGGGAACCGCTTTCCGGCTGGCCCGCGGAACGCTGGCAGGGTGCGAAAATCCACCTCCATCCCGGGTTGAGCTGCGCCGCGGTCAAGAAGGAATGGGAACGGTCGATCGCCGAGCAGACGCCGCTCGACCTCCGCTCTTTTTTGACGCTCACGGCCAGGCGCCCGGTTCATGCCGATGCGCAGTGGCTCGCCTGCCTTTATCCGCTATTCGATGGCCCACAGAAGTTTGAAACCCTGGTCAAACGCTGGATGGCCTTATATCCCACCGATCCGCTGACCCTCGCGCCAAATTCGCGCGAAAGAGCCGAGACCCAGGTCCGGGAGATGGTAGCCCAGCTCGAAGTCTTTCTTTACCTGCTCGTCGAGTCGTAGGGCCGCCACCCATCGGTGCTGTCCTAATTTCGTCTGTAGCGCCGGCTTCCAGCCGGCACAGGCCCGCCAAGATGGCGGCGCTACCCACTTAGGGATCAATGCCGGAGCTCCTTTAATTACCTTGTGCAGGGAATGCGCTCGGCGTAGACCCCCTCACCCGACCCGCCACGGCTGGTGAAAGCGCCGGTTGCGGTCCACCCTCTCCCCCAAGGGGGCGAGGGCAGAGATTCTCGACTCTACGTTTTAAAATGTACAAACTCCAAAGCCGCCTCGATGTCGAACTGGGACGATACGACAAAATGTCTTCAAGTAATTGATCCCTCTTGACTTCTGCGTCGACTCGCCCTAGTGTCGGGCTTATTACGCATCAGCATTCGCATTTGCTTAGCGAGATCTCCTGACCGGAGGCAGGAAAATGCCAAACGAAAAGAACCGCGCAACCGCGGCCGCTAAGGCGGAAAAGGTAATCGCCGCGAAGACGAAAGTGGAACTGACGGACGAGGAGTTGACCAGAGTGGTAGGAGGCGCGTGCAAGAAAAAACATAAGTAGTGCCGGGCTTTTAAGCTCGCGGTAAAACTCATTTCCACAGTGATTTTGAGGAGCCGTAGTTAAACAGTGGCTTTTGAAGGGAGGGGAGAGTATGCCCGACAAAAAGAAGC
>JBEKDV010000562.1:0-4396 GCA_050014175.1 Candidatus Solibacter sp.
AACGCTAGAACTCGCACGCCGCAATCTTTACCATGGGCGGCGATGTGAGGATCATCGGAGTAAATCACAGACGCTCCATGTACCCTCGTGATAGCGACTATTTGCCTATCGAATTTTACTTTTTGCCACTCCGCCCCTGCCGCACTTCCGCGCTTGTCGCCGCTGGTTCTTGCGGCGATTTCGAGATCGGCCAACTCGATAGCGGCGCGTTCATCAAAGGGCTCTATGCGCAGAGAGGAATTCTCTCGAATCTTAACCAGATAAGCTGGGCCGTCCTTTCCAGCGAAAACTAAAAACTCAGAGAGAACGGGCGCCGGAATAATTGCAATTTCCTTGCTGTCGCGGAGGGTGTCGATGAGATGCTGTACTCGATCCTTTGCCCGATCCACACCGGATCGCGGCTTGGCGTCCGGGTGGAGGAGCAAACAAAAAATGCTGTTATCGAATACCACCATCTATGTCTTGGTCCTCTCCGCTCCGAATTGCGTCTAGAGCGGCAAGCGGATCGTTCAGCGACTTCCACTTCGCCTTTACCGACCGGAGGTCACCAATCGCCTGGTCAATGGTGTTGGCCTTTACCGGCTCGAAGTCCTCAATCACGAAACGCTCCAGATCCCATGCCCCTCCTGGAGTTTTTCTCCACCTGCCTTTGCCGGATACACGGAGGGTAGTAACGTACAGGTGATGGGCGATAGATATCGCCCGAGTCCGCTCTGCAAGGCACTTCCATTCCTTCTCCCCGTCAAGGAGATCCACATTGGACAACTCGGCCCTACCTCCAACCCAAATTGGCACGCCGTACAATTCAGCCGATTGATTGATCGAAGGCCATTCGATTGGTTGGTCAACGTTCACGCCAGGGAACTCAATGACCTTGGATTGAAGAGGATTTAGGAGATCGGCAGACGCGTTGTCCCTTCTGAGCCGGGCATTGATGCTTTCAATGGCACGCCGGGCGTCATCTGGCCCCTCGCCACTCCTAGCCTTTTGCAGCCGTTCGACCACCTTCGGTTCAGCCTCCCAATCGACCAAGACAACGGGGCACGTGCTGCTAGACTCTATCGCAATCAGGTGTACATGCGATTCTTCTCCCAACAGTACGGCCATGTCCGACAAGTACTCCGCAAGGCGCTTCATCGGCATCGTCTCAGGGGAATACGCGTCGATCTTCAGGCGGTACTCTCGCTTGTTAGGCATGTGGTACACTCCTAGCTGAGAGACCGCACGCGGTGTTGGTAGCGCCGCGTGTGGCAGCCGTAATCATCCCCGAAGATTTCAGGAAAAGGCCGTGATTCGCAGTCACGGCTTTTTCATTTTTGAGCTTCCATTCTTCCGCATGAGGCCAGCCGCTATTCTACTCTATCGCGGGGCTGCTGGTTTCGCCTATTCGCCAGAATCATCACCACGGCGGCGCGGGATGGCGGAAGGCGCTGGCGGGCGGCACTGTCTCGCAGGAAGGGACCTTCCTTGCGCGGGGGGCCACCCGAGCGCGGTGTATTGCAGCCTTCGGACTTGGCGGAAAAGCCCGTTCAAAAACGTTGTCATAACGTCAACTTATCGGAAGCTGAGGCCGAAAAACAGGGGAGGATTCAGTTTCCGTGTGGTTTCCGTCTAATTTCCGTGTTTGCACATTATATTGAATAACTGTATTCCCCCTCGCGCTTGGTTGTCGGCCAGCCCCGCGGCATCAGGAGGGCGTCGGCCGCTGGCGCTGGATCCGGCGACGTTGCCGGCGGCGACGGGTGGACCCGCCGGGCGTGTTTCAAAATCGCGCCGTTCGATTTTGAAGCGCCGGCGCCGGTCGCCGGAACTGGCGGCGGGATCCGTCGATGCGTGATCGCGGTAAGATGTTCGGCGCCGGCCGGTGGGATCTGGCGGCGAGGCTCGCTTATGACTTGGTCCCGATGTGGCGGCGGGGCATTGGGAGGTATTCAGGAGGTACCGAAGAGGTACCGCCTAGAGTATAGTAGAGTAGAGCGCGCCGGATTTTCCGTGTGCGCTTTTCTGCAATCTGCCTGTTTCTGCCTGTTTCTTGCCGCCACGTACAGTACAGAACCGTAGCGGGGTGGACGCGCGCGGGCGGGCTGTGGTAATTCGGTCGCCGCGCGGGCAGCGGTTCCGGCGATCCGCACAAGGAGGCTTCTCCACCACATCGGGGCGGCAGAGATTGGCAGCTGGGAGCCGCGCTTTTAGGGTATGTATATCCTACGGCCGAGAACGCCCGAGAACGGGGCCGGAGGGCCTTCCTTCCGCTCAGCATCAGGCGTGCGTGCTCGGGCGTGCTTTGGCGTGCTCGCACGTACTTTAAGTTAACGTAAGGGTCGAGCTACGGGCGGCAGTGATCGCGCCAGTCTGGCCACCAGGAGGCCTTCCTTGCGGGCGCGCGTTGGTAGCGGTTGGGTTCGCGCGGGCCATCATGCTATGCTGCGAATCAACTAAGGCCCACGATGCCGCCGCCCGACGATGAAGCGCCGCCGCCCAACGATCAAGGCGTGATCGATCTCGATCCGGATGGTGAACCGGAGGCTGAACCGGATCCATGTCTGGAGGCGGTGGTGAAACATCTGCCGAGGTCTCAATCGCCGTCAGGGTTTGAGTTTGGGGCCGGGTTGTTATTGCGATTCCTATACTGGCCCACGATACGCGAACACCTCCACATCAAACCGAAGGGGCAGCGGGGCGCGCCCCGGAAACCATCCATTGATGAGGCTTGGAACCTCTGGATGCAAGGGTACAGGCACGCCGAATACTGCCACAAACTCCGAATCCCGAAGGAAAAGCAAAGCGGCCTCACGTCGGCGATTCGCCAGAGAATGCACAACCTCAACGAAGATGAGAGGCGGGCCGTAACCGAGGCGCGGGACCAAGCGCAACAGGCACGCCGGACCCAATCAAAAAGCGTTATAAAACCCCGCTAATTTTCTCCTCCGAATAAAATCCCCCCTGTTTTATTCGGTCTATTCAAGCCTCAAAAATCAAAGTACCTTGAATTCGTGCCGACGAAGTTCATGTCCGAGAGCGAGGCTGAGAAGAAGCGATTGCAGGCCATCGAATTCATGGAGCGGGTTGGCAACGATCCGTCCAAGTTCGAGCAGATGGATGCCGCTGCGTATGCCGAGCACCGAGGCGCTGAACTTCAAAATCCAAGCAAGGGAAAAACAGAAATGACGAAACAGGAACTGGACGAACTTGTCGATACGCTCGCGGACGGGCTGGAAGAGTGTTTGGACCCTTCTCTGACGCGCGAAGAAGTCATCAGCAAGGTGCAGGAACTCTCTGACCTGGCCAGCGGCGAAACGCCGGAAACAGAAGACGACGAAGAATAGCAGCCGCGCTGGCGCGGGGCAGGGAAGCCGGATGCCGAGAGAAATGGATCAGAAGGCGTGGCAGGAGGGATACGACGCCGGCAAGCGCGGCGAACGGGCCTCAGCTTGCCCATATCGTGCGGGGACGGTGGAAGGCTGGTCTTGGTCGAGTGGTTTTGTCGAGGGCAGGGCGGCAAGGACGAACCCAGCACACAACGCCGACCAGGACGCCACCATCAGCGAGGCCGTGGAAATTCTGCAAGCCGCGTACACGCCGCGCGCCAGCCGAGCCGACCTGGTAGAGGCGGTGGGCGCCGCCCTCGAAGTGCTCACAGGCGGCGATGACCTCGCGGCCTAAGGCCGTCTGCACAGCGGCGCCGGAGCGGCCAACCGGAGCTATTGGGGCACTCGAACTCGCCGGATTGCAGGTGAGGGCGGCGGAGGAATTGGAGCTTGTATGGAGTGCCCCGTCGACCGTGAGCAGATTCGTTTTGGCTGTAGGCTACGACAAACAACTCCGGCTGTTTCAGGTCGATTGAGGTAGCTCTGGCAGGCTTGAGAAGAGGCGGCGCGCCAAGGCCCTCCAGGGGAATCGGATTAGGACAGCGGCGAGCCCAGGACACCGAGTGGAGCAAGGAATGATTGGAGAAGCCGTCAAAATCGATCAGCATTTCTCGCCTGGCTTTTACGCCGAGTTGTGGGGCCTGAGCAGTGATACCATCGTCCGGTGGTTTCAAGATCTGCCCGGCGTGTTGAAGCTAAGCAAGCCGGTCGGAAGGGGCAAGCGGGTGAGGGTGGAGTTGCGAATTCCGCTCAGTCTTGCTATGCAAGTGTATCGGGAACGAAGCAAGTAGTTCGATGCTTTCACTTTGGCGGCGGCACACAAAATCGTGCAGATTTCGGGTCCGGGGCCGGGCCTACACCAAGTGCCACTGCCCGGTGTGGGTTGATGGCGAAGTCTCTGGCAAGCGCTTTGGCGCTTGGCAAGAGTGACCCAGTGGTGCTCGGTTGGAGTCACCCACGCTGAGAACGGGACTGGGAACGAGATGTGGAAGGGCCGTCGTCATCCACGCCGAAGGCGTGCGCATGGG
>JBEKDV010000563.1:0-4394 GCA_050014175.1 Candidatus Solibacter sp.
AAAGCGTGCGGTTGGCATATCTGCGTAGATTAAGTAACAGGTTCGGGGCGGAAACCCGCGCCCCGAACCCGTCCGGGGCCTGCCAAGATCTCCGGACAGTTTATTTTGCAAGTTCCTAGGTTTCGCCTGCCAACGCCCGCTTGCGGGCGCTTCTTTTACCGTCACGGTCGCGGCTCTTGTTCCGGAGTATGCCCTTGCCTAAGCCCTGAAGCTCCAGCAAGCTCCGTCGCGCGTCTGGCAAGGCGTCGATGTCGATGAGTACCTGCGCCGGGAACGCTCGTCGTGGAATGGATAGAGGCGCTTCGCGGCTCGACCGTCGGTCTGGATACGGGGCCGCTGATCTACTACATTGGGTGCAGATCCCGGACCTGCGGCGCCTTTACCGCCGCCGCGGCAGAGGTACCGTCGAGTGCCCCGTGCCGGCGTCGGGCGCGCCCGCCCTGGGGCTCCGCGGCGGCTGATAGTTGCCGAAATTCAATTCGCTCTCGGTGAAGCTGATCGGCCGGTCGAGCACCATTTCCAGCGTGCTTCCCCGCGCCAATACCGCGTCCGGACCGCGCGAAGCCAACACGCCGATCATGCCCGCCGCCGCGCCCGCCCCGGCGCCGATCCCCGCGCCCATGCCATAGTGCCCCGCCGCGCCGCCCGCGATCGTTCCGATGCTGGCGCCCGCCGCCCCAGCCTCGCCTACGGTTCGCGCATCGCCGCTCTTATTGCCTTCGCTGCGCACTTTGCCTTCCGTACGGTCCAATTCGTCCTTGGCATCGCCGTCCATGCTGCCGATGCGGCCGTGGAAATCGCGCGTCACGCCGTTGGGCAGGGTCAACGAATCGAAGCGCACGTAGAGCTCGCCCCGGCCCTTCACCCGGCCCGGCTTCTTGATCTGCGTCACGGTGCCGGCCACATAGCTGCCCACCGGGATCACGATGCGCCCATTCGCCAGCACCGGAAACACCGTCTCCAGGTAAACGCGGTCGCCTTCGGCCGAGTGCCTGGTGCTGACGCTATTGATGAGGCTCAACGGCACCTTGGTCCCGGTTTCGACGGTGAACCCGGCCGGCTGCGTCACGGCCTCCTGGGCGGAAAGCAGGCCCGCGACGGCGAATGTAGTTGCCAGTAGTGGCCGGATCGACATCCAAACTCTCCTAATCTTATAGCCTATATGGTTTAACGCGCCCTCGACCGGGAAAGTTGCTCGAATCGCTCAGCGTAGCGGCAGTTTGAGCCCGGTTTGCGCCGGCAGACTCCCCGCCGTGACCTCGATCTCGGGGTCGTTCCCGGTACCACCCGGCAGGGTGAGGTTGATCTGGTACAGCCCGGCCGATTGCGGTGTCAGGCCGGCGTATTTGATCAGTGACGGGTCCACCGCATTCCCGTTTAGCGACACCTTCAGCGTGGTCAGCGCCAGCATGGGGGCCGCGTAGGCGGGAATCTCGCCCACCGCCGGGTTGGGCGAGGTCCGCCCCAAACCGGTGGCGTAGATTACTACCGTGTCTCCGGCGTGCGCCGGGTTGTCCGCGGTCAGCAAATTGCCCTTCGCATCTTGGGCGATGACGTATCCGGCCGCGATGGGGTTGGGAAACAGCGCCGGCGCCGCATCCACCAGCGTCACGACGATCTCCGGACCGGTGATCCCTTCGGTCACCACGCGGACGGTAACCGGGCCTGCGGTTTCCACGCTGGACATGAGGAAATTCACCTGCCCGTCGGAAACAAACAGCAGCGGCACCGGCTGGTCCTGCACGTAAACCCGCACGTAGTTCAGCTCCACGGGGACGCAAAGGCCCGCCAGCGAGGCAGCGCAGGGAACCAGGTCGGCAGCCGCCAGCGCGTGCGTGGATCGTGCCAGACTGACTCCGAAGACCGAGATGACGGAGTTCGGCGCGAATGGCCCCGCCGTGTAATTCGACGCGTTGACGATGCCCGCGGCCGAGTAGGAGGGCCCTGCTCCCCTGGCTGTCCCGGCACAGAGGACCGCCAGTGCCAGCCAAGTTCGGATCTCCATCTCGATATGGTGGCGTGGCCGATCCCTTCTTCTCACTTTTGCGCCGCACTCCTCCTAACCCCCTCCGATTCCCGCTAAACTATAGATATCCCGTCCGACTATTTGCGGACGTATTGCGTCTAGTCACAAGGAGCCAGAGATTTGATTTTTCGGGCGGTGGAAGATGCCGACCTGATTCGCCAGGCAACCCGGGGCAACGTGGAGAGCTTCAACCTTCTCGTCTCCCGCTGGGAGAAACGTGTCTACAATTACCTGCTGCGAATTACGGCCAACCGGGAAGACGCTCTGGACTTGACGCAGGACGCTTTCTTGAAAGCCTACCAGAACCTCCGCAAGCTCGACGATCCGGGACGCTTCGCCCCCTGGCTGTACCGCATCGCGCACAACGAGGCCTACAGCATGTTCCGCAAGCGGAAGCCCCAGACCGATGTGGAAGAAATCGAGCCCGAAGCCACGGAGACCAAAATCACCATGGGCGGAAGCTCCGTCTTCCCCATGGAACTCTCGCTGGCCGTGGCCGGCGCTTTGGACCGCCTCTCTGCCGACCAGCGCGAAGCGGTCGTGCTCAAGATTTACCAGGGCTTCAAGTTCGAGGAAATGGCCGAGATTCTCTCCTGCCCGGTTTCCACCATCAAGTCCCGCCTCTACACCGCGCTCGAATTGCTCAAAGCCGAGCTGGCTCCCATGAAGGCAAGGGGTTTGTCATGAGCTGTTCGCCATTCGATTTGAAGGACTATTTTCTCCATGAGCTGCCGTCCACGCAGCGGATCCAGGTGGAAACCCACGTCAAGAGCTGTCTCGCCTGCCGCGAAGAGCTGGAGCGCCTGCAACTGACCGGGGCGGCCCTCTGTTCTTTGCGCGACGAAGAAATTCCGCAGCGCATCGCTTTCGTGAGCGACCAGATTTTCGAGCCCTCGCCGCTGCGCCGCTGGTTCAGCGGCTTCTGGGGATCCACGGCGCGCCTGGCGTTTGCCTCGGCGGCCATGCTTTCCGCGTCGATTATCTATTTTGCGGCCACCCGGCCGGCTCCCGCGCCGGATCGCACGGCGGCCGCCACTGCGGCCGCCGTGACTCCTTCGCCGCGGGAGATCGACCGGCAGATCCAGCAGGCCGTCTCTAAAGCCGTCGCCGATGTGGAGACCCGCCAGGCCGAAAAGACCAAACAACTGGTCGCCGATTTCTCTCAGCGCAACGACGAGACCTTGCGCAGTGTCCGCTGGATGGCCGGCGAGCTCGACGCCAATCGCAAGCGTGCCCAGGTTACCCGGGTAATGGCAATGTCTCAGCCGTCCGAGGGCGGGGAAGTCAAATGAAACCGGGCTTGGCCATCCTCATGCTGAGCCTGACCCCGGTGTGGTGCCAGGTGGCCAAACCGGCGGCCCTCGCTTCTTCCAACCTGCCCGCCCCCAGGGCGGCCCGAATCCCCCTGGACGCCATCAGAGGGCTGGAGCGGACGTTCAACGACCGCCTCTCGGGCCTGGCGGGTGTCAATGAACCCGCGGAGTTGATGGGCGATACGCGCGGTGTCCAACTGGAGGACTACGGCGTCGTCTTCACCACCGAAGTCAGTCTCGTCATAACCCCCGGCCTCATGCCAGGCCGGCCGAAGATCCCTCCGGAAATGGCCGCGCGGGTCAAGGTGCAGCGTTTGGAACGCATGCCGCTGCTCCGGGAGACCATGAAAGGGATGATGCGCGACATGGCGGCGGCATTTCCCCAACTCCCCGCCGGCCAACAGCTCGTGCTCGTGGTCCGGCTGTATTACGGCGCTTGGGAAGACACCACGGGCATGCCGGCGCAGGTCGTCATGCGGGCGGACCACGCCAACGCCGCGGTGAGCAAAGTGGAAACGGAAGAACGATAGTGGCCGCCACCATCCCTCCCCATCCCGAGTCCGAATCCGCATCCGGAGCCGCCCTGGGTCCGCGCAACCTGCGCCTCGGCGAAATCCTGCTGGAACGCGGCAAGATCGAGGCCGAGGACATCGCGCGCGCCCTGGAACTGCAACTGGAGCGCGGCGATAAGATCGGCAAAATCCTGGTGGACATGGGCACCGTGGCCCACCGCGATGTCCTGGCGGCATTGAGCGATCAACTGGACGTGCCGTTGGTGGCGGTGGATGGCGTTCCGCCTTCCGCCCCGGAAATCGAAGGCCTGTCGCATCGTTTCCTGCGCCAGTGCCGGGCCATTCCGGTGGCGCTGGCGGATAGCGTCCTCACCATCGCCATGGCCGATCCGCTGGATTTCGAGACCATCGCCAGTGTGCGCGCCTTCAGCGGCCTGCAGGTCCGCGCCGCGCTCGCCGCCGAGCAGGAAATCCTCGACGCCATCGACCGCAATTACGGCGAAAGCGAACAGCGCACCTACGCCGGCGAGGGCGAGGACGAGG
>JBEKDV010000564.1:0-4368 GCA_050014175.1 Candidatus Solibacter sp.
CCAGATCGGGCTCCGTAAGCCGCCACGGGCCGGTGCGGTTCACCGGCTGCACCAGGTCGCCCACGCCGCCCTCGTAGAACATGCCATGGCACCGCAGGCAATCGTCCATCGGCATGTTGGCGGTGTTGTGCTTCCTGTCGAGGAAGATGCGCGCGAAGCCGGAGCTATGCGGGCCGGACTCCCACCTGGAATACTCCTGGCGGTGGCAGGAGCGGCACTCCCGGTCGATCGCCATCACGTACCGGTTGCCGAAGCCCACACGCTCCGGCAGATCGTCCCGCACGTGACTCCAGGCGCGGTGCACGTTGTTCATGTGGAAGGCCGCATCGAGGGTGAACGCGTCCCCGTGGCACCCGCCGCAGGCGACGTTGCGGTGGCTGGAAGCATGCCACGTGTCGTAGAGCGGCTGCATCTCGTGGCACGAGGTACAGCGGCGCCCGCGGCCGGATTCGAAGTAGAGGCTCGTTCCCGGCACCAGGATCAGAGCCGCGGCCAGCAGCAGGCCGGTCACCGCGAAGGCCTTCTTCATGACCGCACCTTGGTCCCCTTCCAGGTCTGAAGCAGCGCGGCGGAGGCGCGGTAGGCGTTGGCGAGGATGGTCAGCGCCGGGTTGAATCCTCCATTGGTTGGATGCACGCTGGCATCGATCACGTACACGTTATCCACGTCGTGGATGCGGCAGCCGGCACCGACGACCGAGGTCTTGGGATCGTGTCCCATGCGGCAGGTGCCGGCCTGGTGCTGGCCGCCGCTCAGCGCCTTCGAAGGCACGCGCTTCCAGGTCTGCACCGCGCCCGCTTCCTTGAGCCATGCCTCCGCCTTGGACGCGATGAAGCGCCCCACCTCGATGGTGTGGGCATGCCGCGTCCCCGAAAGACGGGCCACGGGAATGCCCCAATAGTCTTTCACCTTGGGGTCGAGTTGGACGCGCGCGTCGAAGAGCGGCATCTCCTGCACCGGGCCCATGAGCACGACGGTGCGCCGGTACGACGTGCGCACGAAGTCCTTGTGCTCGGCGCCCCAGCGCGAAACCCACGGCGGCACCAGCGCCATGAACTGGTAAGGCAGGCGGATGAATTCGTTGGCCAGCACCGCGCCGCCTGCCAGGCCGGGGTTGCCGTGATTGTAGTCGCTGACCGCGATGGAGGCGCCGGGTCCCAGATCGTCGTAGGTATCGAATTCGAACAGGCCATTGGCGCCGGAATAGGAATGGGATTGCAGGTTGCGCCCTACCCAGCCGTTGCGGTTGCCCAATCCGTCGGGAAACAGGCGATGCTTCGAGTTCAACAGCAGTCGCGCCGATTCGATGGCGCCGCCGCACACGATCACCAGGTCGGCCGGCTGTTCCTGGAGCCGCCGGTTGGCGTCGAAGTAGGCGACGCCCGTTGCACGGGCGCGACTGTCCAGCAGAATTTCGCGCGTCATGCACCCGGTGCGCAGTTCGCAGTTGCCGGTGGAAAGGGCGGCCGGTATCACGGTGTTGTGCGTTCCGGTGCGGGCGCTCAACTCGCAGGCGAACCCGACGCACCAGCGGCAGCGCATGCAGGCGCGGCGCCCGTTGTAGGGTACGGTGTTGCGCAGCATCGGGATATCGAAGGGATGCAGGCCCAGGCGCCGGGCCGCCGGCTGGAGCAACTGGTGCTCCCGGTTAGGGGCGAGCGGCGGCATGGGCAGCGGTTTGCGGCGCGGCGCCTTGAAGGGGTTGCCGGAATCGTCGCCGGAGACGCCCATCTCCCACTCGGCCTTTTCGTAGTAGGGCTCGAGGTCGGAGTAGGCGATGGGCCAATCGTCCAGAGTGCTACCTTCCACCGCGCTGTAAGTCGAGCGCATGCGGAAGTCTTTTTCCATGAAGCGCCACGCCATGGCTCCGTAGCTGAAGGTTCCGCCGCCCACGCAGGCCGCATTGTTGCTGTAGCCGCCGTCGCTGGGACTGACCAGCATCTCGCGCCCGTGTTCGTCCACGAGCACACGCGGGTCGCGCTCCTCATCCGGGCCGAACTTGGCGCCGAGCACCTGTGTGCGCTGGTTGTAGAGGTCGTCCTTGCGACAATCCGCGGCCGAATACCACTTGCCGCGTTCGAGCAGCACTGCGCTCAGCCCCGCCATGGAGAGTTCCTTCGCCACCACGCCGCCGCCGGCCCCGGCGCCGACGATTACCGCGTTCACATGTTTGAGTGCCATGGCTCACCCTTTGTAGTGTTCACGGCCGCGCACCGGAGGAAACGTAAGCCCGACCATTTTCCAACTCACCATGTTGCGGTTGCCGCCATGCCGCGGGTCGCCATAAAAACCCTGGCGCGCGTGGGCCAGGATGAGATCGAAGAAAGCCTTCGAGTTCTCCTCGATCGCGTTCAGAACCTCCACCTGCTGCTCGCCCGTGAGTTCCACCATCCGCTTGCCGAATAGCGAGCGGCTTGTGGTGTCTACCCCCGCGATGCCCTGCCGGTAAGCCGCCCGATGCTTCTTGAACCGCTTGCTGAGTTGAATGTCGATGAAGTTGACTACCGCGGCTTGTTTCGCGCCCGGATCCTGGTCCGCCGGGATCAATCGCTCACAAATCGCTTCGACGGCCTGCGCTTCCGCCGGAGTAAAAGAGCGCCACTCCCCGGCGCCCTTGCCCTTGGTGCAGGAGCTGGTGGAGCCGACTGCGGCGGCAAGTCCCGCCCTCAAAAATGCGCGCCGGCCCGGTTTGAACGGTAGAGCTTTCATAATCGAAATCCGCGAAGTTCATATTCTAGCGGCCCAGCAACTTGGGTTTGGCGGCAAATGGCTTCCGGCGACCTCTCCAGAGCATAATCCCGCGCTTCGTGCGGTAGCAGGAACCTATCAGCCCGCGGCACCGCAGGGAGGAGCCACAGGAGACGTGAAATGCTCGCTTTGAAGCGGATTCCACGCCGACGATGCCTTTCCGGCAGGCCGCCCGATGCTTCTTAAACTGCCTGGTCAGTTGAGTATTCGACGAGTTGGCCACCCCCGCTTCCTTTGCGCCGCCGTCGCGGTCGGCGGAAATAAGTTGCGGGACGCCTGCGCCCACGGTCCGCGCCTCCACCGCCGTGAAGAGCCGCCAACCCGCCGCCGCTGACCTGGTCCCGTCGCACTCCCCGGTCCCTCACACGCCCGTCAGAAGCCGGTGGACGCGTTCGCTGTTCTCCCGAACCTCGTCTTTCACTTGCGGGAATAAGCCGATAAATACGCCGTCGTTAGGTTTGATGCTTGCGTACGCCGTGCGGAAAGCACGCTCCGCGTCGGTGACGCGCCCCGCCGCCATGATCTTGAATGCAAAGCACGGTTTCTTCGTCGCTCGCATTACCTTGTACATGCGCGCGGGGTCGCTTTGCAAGTAGCACTCGCCCTGCATCTCCACCAGTTCGCCGTTGAAAACCTGCTTCCACTCGTCCTGCGTTCGCGTGCGGTTATAGACGCAGCCGGCGTAAAAATCCACGTCCCAGTTCTGCTCTTCCACTAGCGCAATGACCTCGGGCTTGTGGGTTCCTACTCCGACCATCACCCCCACGTCCCGCATCTTCTTGCACCACTCTTTCACGGTGTCCATGGTGCCGGTCTGGAAGGCGCGGTCGGAATTCTCCCCGTGGTGATAGATCGCTAGCGGCTTAAAGGTCTTGATGAAGTCCGTCAGATCGCCCGTTCCTTGCACGATCAAGTGCATCTTGCCGCCATCCGCCAGAAACCGCTCGAGATCCTGCTGGCTGCGGCCCGGGGGATAGTAGTTGTAAGCGTTGATGCCGAAACGATTGCACCGATGCATCACTTCGCACACGCGCTCCGCGGTGAAGTACTCCCGCATCACGCCGCCCACGGTGGCGTTAAAGTGGGCGTACCCGTAGAACGGGTTGCAGCCGCAAACGAGCCGGCTGATTTCCACGTTGCCGAATTTCATCTTCGGCACTTGGACTTCCGAGGCCGGCTGTAGAGGCGTGGCCGGTCGCGGCTGCCTGCCGGCTCCTTGCACCCCTGTTTGCTGGGGAGTCTGCGCCGTGAGGGTCGCCGCCCCACTGACTCCGGCCGCTATAGCAGTGGCGGAATGGAGAAAACTGCGTCGCGTATTAGACATTGAAACCTCCCGCGTGTGGCCGAAGCAACTCCCTTCGGCGCGTTTGCGCCGGCTCGAATCAGTGCCCCGAAACGATCAACTATGCACCCCATCGACCGACCTCGCCGGAATATGGGAATTCAAGATCCCCTAAACCGAGCGCAGTATATCAACAATCCCATATGGATATGTAGAGGATTTTGACAGACTTGGGCCGTATCGCCTAGCGGAACAAGATATTTCGAGTTTGAGATCTGGAATTGCATGAAAGAGAATGGGTTAATGAATAGATAGATCTTGGAACTTAGGCTCATACC
>JBEKDV010000565.1:0-4359 GCA_050014175.1 Candidatus Solibacter sp.
GTGAACGTGGCCGGCTGTACGCTATCGACCTACAACTTCCTGGAATTCCCCAGCTACGCCCCAACTCGCGGCACGCCGCTGCGCACCGGCGACATCCGCACCCAGTCGGTGCCGGTGGCGGACATGTCGGTGTCGAAGATGTTCAAGTTCACGGAGAAAAAGAGCTTCCAGTTCCGCGTGGAAGCGTTCAACGTCTTCAACTCGTATTGGATGTCGGGCGGCAGCGGCTCCAACGGAGGCCAGTTCTCGAACGGTCTCGACAGCTCCACGTTCGGACAGATCGTCAAAGGAACGGTTTCAACCGGCAGCACCAACTGGCCCAGGTACATCCAGCTCGGGTTCAAGTTCATCTACTGACCAGGCGGAAAACCCTGCCCCGAGGGCGCAACGCGAACCAACGCTTGAAGCGGCAGCAGCGTTGCGCCAGGGAAGGCGGTGGCGCACCCGAGGCGGAAGAGAGAGCAGCTGCGGCGTCAGTATCCATCTCGGTACACTCTCGCGCTCCCTGGGTCGGAACGGTCATCGGGTCGCCGGAAATCGACTTTGTAGAGGGCGTTAACTGGTGATATCGGTAGCGCTGGTGGCGGTACGGACCTGTTCCCGAGTACGCCGTCGCTCGACCAGAACGGGCACTGACGGCCCGCCGGGATCATCAGTAAACCCTTGGCGACCAGGCAGGATCTCAGCAGGTAGCGGTACCGGTTGCGTGGTCCTCTGTATCCACCTTCGGGCAAAGTGCCATCCAAAGCCGATCTTGAATAGGAGGGCGGCATTTTCGCTCAGAGCTGTACACGACATGCCGTCGGCGGTCACGCTGGCCAAATCCTCACTGGAGGTTTCAAATCCGGAAAGGCTGACGGCGGATTGTGCATACCAACCGGAGTGCGCCGCGGTGGACAGACGTCCCAGGGGGGACAGCCCGGCTACATGCGCAGATGGGGACCGCTGGGCTGGAGCCTGCAAAACCTCATCGCCGATTCCGGACCGGAGGCACGCTAAGGACTCGAATGCACTATGGAGGTTCGCTTCTCTTTATACTGAGTTCATCCCACCAGCATATGAGTATCTTCGACGGAACCGCCGGCATTATCAACCGCAGCCTCTTTGGCTCGCGCCTCACCGAATTTCAGCAGCTCACGGCGCTGCGCCTGCTGGCCGAGCGCCAGCCGGCGCACCTGGATGGCGGATCGCTGGTCCGCGAGTTGTACGATCACACGGTCGAGCGTTGGCGCGCGGTGAACGGGCGCTTCCCGCGGCGGGCTTCGGCCGAGAATTGGCGTTTTAAGCTGAATACGAAAATCAGCGAGCGCAACACCAGTCGCGAAAAGCAGGTCGAAAAGCGGATCGCTCTTCTGGCGGAGCAAGGACGCTTCGGCAAGGACGAGTGGGCCAACCAGATTCCCGTCGCTTCCGGCTTGCTTGACCAGCATGCGG
This sequence comes from Candidatus Solibacter sp., assembly GCA_050014175.1. Classification (GTDB taxonomy): domain Bacteria; phylum Acidobacteriota; class Terriglobia; order Bryobacterales; family Bryobacteraceae; genus Solibacter. The sequence goes on from JBEKDV010000565.1 coordinate 1,435, forward strand.
ATAAGAAAGCCTGTGTCGACCTCGCGAGGCGAACAGGACTGGGCAGCTTCGATCTGATCGAACTGAAGCTCGATCCTGCCAGCGGTCACGCCCTGTTCGCCGCGATGGAAGCACTGCGCTATGGCGTGCTGTACCTGTTCTCGCGGCGGTGGGGTCGGGATTTGGGCGACGTACCCGGCGGCTCCGGCTTGCTCGGAGCGCAGCGGATTCGATTGGTCGTGCTGGCGCCGGCCAGCTACTACCTCGGTGTCCCGCCGGCGCTGCTTCAAGGTCTCCGCAACCAGCTAAACACCGGGCTCGCGACTGAGTGCCGCCGCGAAGGCCCGGCCGGCCTCGCCATGGAATTCGAGTTCGAACAGTTCGGCGAGCCCTTCCGTTGGCCCAGCACCGACGACGATCTTATCGCGGCCTTGCTTCGTCGCCATTCCGCCTGAGAAACCGCGCGTCAAGCCGCGCAATCGTAGCGCGCGCGGAGGTACGCCAGATGCGGCGGAGGCCTGTGATTCGTCCACCCATCCCAAAGCTCGCCGTAGCTCATGGGGAGCAACCGCACCGAGCAGCACGCAACCCGGTTTGCAAGGTCTTCCGCCTCCGCACGATGGCGCCGGCACTCAGGCCACTCTGCCGCGTTACGGGGCTCCCAATACAGGTACAGGAGCCGCAGTTCCTGCGCTCCGTAACAAGTCAACAGCCCGAGCGCATGCTTAACAAGTTGCGCTGCGTCGAGGAACCCGTAGTGACCGGGATCGGCACGCAATTCCTGGATCAGTTTGTACCAGGGCGAATGACCGTGCGAGCCACTCAGACGGTCGTAGGACGGCGAGAAGCGGGCGCCTTTGGGCTCCATCCACTCGGTGCACTTGGATTCAACCGCGACGACGGCATCTTCCTCGGCTAGGAGGTCTAGATGCGGAGGCGTGCCACCGAGTCCGGTCGGGCAGGTAGCCTCGAAGCGCATCGATCGGAATCCGGTTATTCCGGCCAGCGACAGCGCCCCCGGTCCGATACGCCAAGGTCCGAACGCATTCACGGCCAGGGCGGCCGACGAGTGAGCCGCACAGAGCTTGCTATCCAACTCCCGTCCCGCGCCGCTGTCCAGATCGCGCGCAATTTCGGCAAGCGGCAAACCGGCCATCAGATTGTCCTGCCAACGGGACGCGTATCCGCGGCAATCGTAGCCAACCGAACCAGAGACCGCGCGCGCCCCGGCCAGCAATGCTGCGTAGGAGCGTTCCCGCAGCCCGGCGCTCACGGTCGCGTACCCACCACGTTCCCGGCCGAACTATCCGGCAACAATACGGCGAAAATGTTCGGGAAGTCCTCCGTTTTTCCCAGCCAGCGGCGCCGAATCTGCGACGCCTCTTCGCGCACCGCCGGCTGGCCTTCATGCACCGCGCGATTGCGCTCGCGCGTGATTTCGCGTAGCACTTGCATCAGCTCCTGTAGTTGGATCCCGCTCTGCGCGAGAAAGTTGCTGAACGCCGGCAGCGGCCGCGCCAGCAGCGTCTGCATGCTACCCAAAGTCAGACTCCTGGTGATTTTTCCGTTTTCCAGCAACGTCGGAACGCTCGGCCTGCCGGGTCCACTCCCCCACCTTTCTGGCTGACTCGGGCGTGAGGGCGCCGACGGCGATCTGGAGACGAGCGACGGCAAACTCCCGGGTCGCTCGGGGTAATGCCGGCTGCCCGAGTCAAGAAGTGCCTCGCAAAAGCGTGTGAAGACTGTTTCTCGCAACTGGTGCTCGAAGGCTGTGGCCAGATCCGTGACGATCCTGCTTGGGTCAGGCGCGTTTGCGTCGAGCCAGCAGTATTCAGCCGCAATCGCCAAATGGCGGGCCTTCGGGGAAAGTCTCTCGAATAGCGCATCGCCGAACTCCTGCCGGACCGATTCCTCGGCGCGATATCGGGAGGGGCTGTCAATCTTGTGTACCACCGACTGCAGCGTATCGATGATCGGAACTTGCGCCGCCGAGTTGGAGGCAACCATGTCGTACAACTCCGTCACGCGGTCCAGCAGGGTTTGAATTCTGCTGTCCTCTCCAGAACCTTTTACCGGAGAATCGGCGGGCTCAACTTCCGGCGCGGCGGGTCGTTCTTCGTTCGGGACCTCAACTGCCCGCGCTTCCTGAACCGGTTCTTGCTCTATGGCTGCCAGGGCGGTAGCGCGTCTCTCACTTTGGAGCACCGCGGCAGAGTTAAGAACCAGGAAGAGTCCGTCGCCGTCTATGGATAGTGTCGAGTCACGCCCGTCGCGGTTCCGGTTTGGAAACTTGAGGTCCGATCCCGTCATCAGCCGCTTCCATTCGCCGACCTCGGGTGCGTTCAGGACAACGACCACATGGGGAACGTCCCAGAGGTCCCCATCACTCGGCAAATAGACGAGGTCATCGTTATCATAGAGAGACCACTGCATTTCAATAAAGGGCCAGGATGCTGCTTCAGCAAAAGATAGCGAATGAAGCTCGCCACGATCGAGGTCGAACAACAACCGGCGTAGCGTCGGTGCAGGTACATAGCCACGCTCAACTTCCGACAGAATACGAGAGAATTCCGTGATAGAGTCGTTGTACATAAGGCCCGCTCCACAGACGATAGCGCGCCATGCGAACTCGTCACCTTGGCCGACAAGGCCTCCCCCGCCCTTTCCAGATCGCTCCCTGGCCGCTCGTTCCAGGCACACCCCCAGAAGCTTCAGGAGTTCGTGGCATTGGTTGATTGTGGTTGTCTCAAAGCGCCGGAATTGCCGCTCCAGTTCCGGAAAAGCGCCGATGCACTGCGGGCAGTGCAAGTAATGGCTGCATTGCGTGAGAGAGATTGCGATCCGGCCGATCTCCGAGAATTCCCGTGCGGTGTCGGCAACAGAATCACACCAGGTCTGTTCTCTCCGTGACGATGCATCTTGCCACCCGTAGGACACTCTGGATTT
>JBEKDV010000566.1:0-4358 GCA_050014175.1 Candidatus Solibacter sp.
AAGCTCGAGGGCCACGCCACACCCGAGGGACTCTGGCTCGAATCCACCAAGCCGGGCGGCGGCCAACTGCGTCTGGTGGCCGTGGCGGTGGGGCGCGATGGTAACCGCGCACGTCAGTGCGCGCCGACTGAAGCGGCAAGCTCCGTCAGGAGCGGCATGTCTATGGTGACGGTCCCACAAGGTGACCAAGCTCCGCTAGGAGCGACATATACACGCGGGGCGGCAAGCTTGTTTAACATGCCGCTCCTGACGGAGCTTGAAATCCCATTCTCAGACGTGCCTTTCTATAGACATGCCGCTCCTGACGGAGCTATCGCTTGCCTCGGGAAGGGTGCGCAAACGCTCGCTCGCACGGGTAGAGTTTCCACCGAGGAAAAGCTGGTCCGGTTCACTCGTCCGGGCCTGACGGAGGAATACTCCGTGAGCGTGGACGGGGTACGGCAGGACTTCATTATCGAATCTCCGCCCCCAAACCCTCCACCCTCCGCAGTGCTACGGAGGACGGGCTACGGAGGGCGGGTCAACGCTCAACTCTCAACCAGTCAGCGGGGGAATTGCGAGTCGAGTTGGCGCTGAGCGGGGCACGGGCCGAGGCGACAGCTTCCGGCGCGAGGCTCACGCTGGACGGCTCGGGGCGCATGTTGGCCTACGGCCGCCTGCGGGTGGAGGATGCCACGGGCCGGAAAATGACGGCGCGCATGGAAGTGCTCTCGGCGGACCGGCTGGCGGTGACCGTGGCCGATGCCAACGCCACTTACCCCGTGCGCGTTGATCCCACCTTCAGCGATGCCGACTGGGTCAGCTTGGGCTCAGGGATGGACGGCATTGTGGATGCGCTCGCGGTGAGTGGGACCAATCTTTATGCTGGAGGGTACTTCACCACGGCGGGCGGGGTGCCGGCCAACTCGATCGCCAAATGGGACGGCAGCGCCTGGTCGGTCTTGGGCCCAGGGATGAACTTCCCGGTCTTTGCGCTGGCGGTGAGCGGGACGAATCTCTACGCTGGGGGATACTTCACCACGGCGGGCGGAGCGCCCGCCAACTACCTCGCCAAATGGGACGGCAGCGCCTGGTCGGCCTTGGGTGCGGGGATGGACTGGCAGGTCAATGCGCTGGCGGTGAGCGGGACGAATCTCTACGCTGGGGGATACTTCACCACGGCGGGCGGAGTGCCCGCCAACTACATCGCCAAATGGGACGGCAGCGCCTGGTCGGCTCTGGGTTCGGGCATGAACGAGTGGGTTTATGCGCTGGCGGTGAGCGGGACCAATCTCTACGCTGGAGGGGACTTCACCACGGCGGGCGGGGTGCCGGCCAACTACATCGCCAAATGGAACGGCAGGGCCTGGTCGGCCTTGGGCTCGGGGATCAACGGCGTGGTCGCGGCGCTCGCGGCTGATGGGGCGGGACACCTCTTCGTTGGGGGGAGCTTTTCGCTGGCCGGGACCAACGTGTCCAAGGACATTGCTCAGGCGAATGTGGGCGTCGTCCCGACCAGCGGGCCGCCGGTCATCGTCGCTTCGCCTGTGAGCCTGGTGGTGCCGATTGGGGGCACGGCTGACTTCCAGGTTGAGGCTGGCGGTTCGCCGCCGTTGGTTTATCAATGGGTCTTCAACGGCACGACTGCAATCGCTGGCGCTACGAGCACGTTTCTGAACCTGACCAACGTCCAACTCACGCAAGCGGGAGGTTACAGCGTGACCGTCACCAACCTTTACGGCGGAGCGACCAGCGCCCCGGCTGTGCTCACGTTAACTGGCGTCCCGCCGGTCATCGTCGCTTCCCCTGCGAACCTGCCGGTTCTTGTTGGGGGCAGGGCTGACTTCCAGGTTGAGGCCACCGGTTCACCGCCACTGGCTTATCAATGGGTCTTTAACGGCAGGACTGCAATCGCTGGCGCTACCGGCTCGGTTCTGAGCCTGACGAACGTCCAGGCCACGCAAGCGGGCGCTTACAGCGTGACCGTGACCAACCTTTACGGCGCGGTGACCAGCGCCCCGGCGCTGCTGCAAGTCTTTGCCGGGACTGGAGGTGTGGTGACCAATTGCACGGAGGCGACCTTGCAGGCGGCTATAGCTGAAGGTGGGACCGTTACGTTCGCCTGCGACGGCACGATCAGGCTGGCCAGCACGATCACCATCCCGGCTGACACTACGCTCGATGCCAGAGGTCACCAGATTACCATTAGTGGGAACGGCGCAGTGCGCGTGTTCTACGTAAACCCAAACGTGGACTTCACCCTGATTAACCTCACCGTGGCAAACGGGTCTTGCGACACGACGGGAGCGGGGATTCTCAACGGCGGTGGGACGGTGAACGCGATCAGCGTCGCATTTGCGTGGAATAGCGTGGTGAAGACGAATGGTAATACCCAAGGCGGCGCTATCCGAAACGAACTGGGAACGCTCAATCTCGAGGGCTGCAGTTTTACGAAGAACGAGGTCTGGGCGGTAGGGCCCTCCCCTGTCCCCGTTGCTTTGGGTGGCGCCATTTACAACAACGGGACGATGAACGCCAGGGCTTGCATATTCTCTGCGAATTCGGCCGGCGCAGGTCCCTACCCGCAATACAGCCGGGACCGCCAAGACGGAGGTCAAGCTGCTGGCGGAGCGGTTTACAATACCGGCATCGCTCGCTTCGAGGGTAGCCGATTTGATGCTAACGTCGCTGCGGGTGGGGGGGCAGGTGTGTTCATTAGTGAATGTTGCATACCGACGGGGGTTGTGGATGGTGCCGACGGTGGGACAGGTCGCGGGGGCGCCATCTGCAACCAGGGCTGGCTCTCAGTGCGGACAAGTTCGTTTATGTTCAACCAGGCAGTGGGCGCAGATGGAGGCGACGCATACTCAGATCGGTCTTATTGGCCGGCGTCTGGAGCGTCCGGTGGCCGTGGCGGGAGCGGGTACGGCGCCGCGCTCGACAACGAAGGAACCGCATCCATTGCCAGCAGCATGTTCTCGGGCAACAATGCCTTGGGTGGATCAGGAGGTGCAGCGTGTATGGGTGGCGGAGGTCCGGCCGAACCCGGAGGCAGCGGCGGAGTGGGAGGAGACGCCAGTGGCGCTGCAGTGTTCAACGGTGGCTCCATTGACTTGGTTAACTGCACTATTGTCAAGAGTGGCGCGGTCGGAGGAGGCGGTGGTGGAGGTGCCCCTGGATCCAAACCAACTGAGGGTATGGCCTTTGGTCCAGGTGGCAGTGGCGGCTCAGGTGGAGACGGCGGTTGCGCTAACGGTCCCATCTGGAGCGCATCTGGGCAGGTCGGCGTCACCAACTGCACGATCGCTTTGAACAGCGGGCAGGCTGGTTTGGGCGGTCCAGGTGGGGCAGGCGGGCCCCCCACGCAGTTTCCGCCTTACGTTACCAACTTCCCGTCCGGCCCTGACGGGCCGAACGGGATGAACGGAACGGCCATCGGCGGCGGCGTTGGCGTGCAATTGCTAAACACGCTCATTGCCAGTGATTCACCGTCGAACTTCTTCGTTGCGGCCGACTGTGGTCACAATCTCAGCTCGGATGCCAGTTGCGCATTTACGAACGGCGGCAGCATGAACAACACGGACCCTAAGCTCGGCCCGCTAAGCGACAATGGTGGTCCGACACTCACCATGGCGTTGCTGCCGGGGAGTCCGGCCATCGACGCCGGCAACACCTCGCTCGCCCCCACGACCGATCAACGCGGGTTCCCGCGGCTCGCTGGCGCTGCCGCCGATATCGGCGCCTTCGAATACGGCTCGGTGACGCCGACCATCGCCGTCACCCGGTCCGGCGCCACTGGCCTGAACATCCTGGGCAGCGGCAACGCCGGTCAATCCTGCCGGTTGCTGTCGAGCCAGGATTTGTCGAATTGGGTCCCAATGGCCACCAATCAACTCGGCGCCAGCGGAACGGTTCTATTCTACGACACTTACGCTCCTGGCAGCGCCTCCCGCTTTTATCGCCTGGTGATGCCCAGACCGCCGACCTGAAGAACACGCATCCAGGATAAGGAAGGAATCCATCATGAACACAATGCGAGACGCCATATCAGCCACCGACTCCATGTCCGCACGTTTCCGCCGCCGCATCGGGCGGGCGCCATTGGCGTTTCTGGCTGTGTTGGCTTTGGCCCTTACTATGTCCGCCCGCGGGGAAACGCCACCCCCCGCCATCCCATTGTGCGACATCGGCGCCAGGGCCACGGCGAATTACCAGGGTGACGCCCTGGGCATTACGGCCACGGCCGACGGCGGGCGCTTGCGCTGCGGTTTCCAGAAGCTCGAGGGCCACGCCACACCCGAGGGACTCTGGCTCGAATCCACCAAGCCGGGCGGCGGCCAACTGCGTCTGGTGGCCGTGGCGGTGGGGCGCGATGGTAA
>JBEKDV010000567.1:0-4346 GCA_050014175.1 Candidatus Solibacter sp.
GATAACAAGTGGCGGAGCGAAAGCAGGGAATGAGGGTGGAAGAGGGATTCCACCCCCTCGGTGCCGCGGGGCTGCTGGTTCGAGTTCTACCTGGGGAGCCAAACGCTGACTGCTTTCGGCCTTGTGCCTTTAGTGGATTGCGGACTTCAACCAGACGACACCTCGCGGGATTCGAACTCAACTCCCACCATTGACATGCCGTGCCCGCGATCCTAGAGAAGTCGCGCGAACTCTTCCACCGTTAGTCCGGCCTCTCGAATCGACGCCCGAAGGGTTCCTTTGGCGAGTTCCTTATGGTTGGGAACGGAGAGGCGTCTGTGTGGTGGGTCGGCGTGCCGGAGAATCATGTGGCTGCCGTGCTGCTCATCGAATTCGTAGCCAACCTTGCCGAATGCCTTGCCCGCCTCGCTGCCAGAAACTACCGGCAACTTCATCCGCCGGCAACCTCGATGACCTCTTCGAGAATGCTCGGAGGTACCGGGTCGCCATGCTTCTTCAGGCTCTTAAGATAACCCTCGATTGCCTCACGGATGTTTTCGGTCGCTTCCGCGCGCGTTCGGCCCTGGGAAACACACCCGGGCAAAGTAGGACAGGTGGCCACAAACACCCCGTCTTCGTCTGGTTCCAGGTAAACGCGATACCTCATTATCCAGCATTCTACCAGAGCGGCGACACATCAGCCTGAGCGCGGGCCTGGAATCCGAGATGGCCACCAGGAGTGGAGCTCAGAACAGCCATGTATTACGTGTCGTCGAATAGCAGCCGCAGATCCGGGGGTGGGTTCCGTGCCAGAGTTCGAAACGCGTCCACGACGGGGAGCCAAATCTATCCTTCGTTGACAACATAGGGCGTTAGCCGAAGCCAAGTCGTTAAGTACTCTTTTTCAGGTTCGAGTCCCCGCTGGGTCTAATCATAAAGTGCTGGCAGGCCCACGTACGCGAGACCTCAACCAACGAACGGATCGACGATGTGCACGCCGGCGTTCACGAAATCGGCACGGTTTCGCGTGGCGACCGCCAGCCCGTGGACGACCGCAGTCGCCGCGATGAGGCTATCCTTAATCGGCATGGCTTTCCCAGTTGTGCGAAGACGCGCCAGCAGTTCCGCCCATTTCAGACCCGTGTCCGCGTCCCAGGGCAGACAGTGGAGACGCCTGACCCCCTCGTCGAACCAGCGTTCCAGGGCGGTCCGCTTCCTTCCCTTGGGAAGGATGAGAATCCCGAATCGCAGTTCGCCGAGAATGACGGGATCGACGGCGATGTCTCGCTCATGTGCGCGAAGCCAGGCCACGACACGCGGATCGGGCGTTGGTTTCGTCGGCTCGCTCAGGACGTTGGCGTCAACCAGGTACTTCACAGCGCATCCGTCGATTCAGAATCGATAGGCACGAAGAAGTCCTTTCGCGGACAGGCGAGCAGCCAGTCGATGGCACCCTCGTTTAGCGGAGGCGCACGCCGGACGAGGCGATAGTCCCCACGATCGAGACGCTCGACGTCGAACTCCTACCCCGGTTCGACACGGTCCATCTGCCGGAACTCTGCCGGCAGAACGATCTGGCCCTTGGAGGAGACGATGGTCTTCATGGAGGTAAGATATCGTCTTACCTGTGTCGGTGTCAAGCACCACAGGTCATCTCCGTCGACCTTGTAGATCAGCAGCCAATCCGACTCGATGTGGCAATCCCGGTGATGCGACCAGTTGCCCCCGAGTGGGTGGTCCTTGTGTCGCACCGGCAGAGGGTCGCCCGCAGCCAGCAGCATGATCGCTTCGCGCAGCTTGCTCATGTCGTTGCCACGCTTCCCGGCGAGCTTCACGTCGCGCCGGAACCGGGCCACGCTAATCACGCTACGCACGGAGTTTCAGATCCCTAGGTCCTTCAACAGCGCATCGGGAGAGCTGTGGCGCTTTCCTTCGCCCCTGTCGGCCGCCTGCAGGGCTTTCACGGTCGTCGCGTTGGGGACCTTCACATCGAACGGCAACGCCTTTTCCGCGGCCACACGGACCAGCAGCACGCGTACGGCGTCGGACACCGACAAGCCCATCGCGGCCAGCGCCTTGGTAGCCTTGTCCTTCACCTGCCGATCAATGCGAACATGCACCATGGTCGTCGCCATCAGGTCGTCCTCCCGAGATACCTTGTATCTCATTAGCCGCAGGCGGCGGGGGCTCGGCGGCGGGAAGAATGCCCCCTGGAAAGGGGGCATGGCAGCCTAAAAGGCTACTCTACAGTTTCCCTTCGGTGATTGAAACGTAACGGTCCACCGCCAAGTCCGTGAATCTCTCGGTGCGTCCGCTGGGCTGAGGCCATCGGATCTCCAGCCAGTCGAGCTTCGCCGCCGTTCCCATGCCCAGCACCTCGCGCATGTCGTGCGAGGAAAGATAGCTGCCGCCGTTGTTCTTCAGCCGCGAGCGCGTGACGCCGCCGGCCGACCACGTAAGACGCGCGCCCACCGCGTCCCGGTTGCACTTCGCGCCTTGCAGTTTCACCCCCAGCCAGTGATTGCCCTGCCCGCTGTTGTTGCGCAGGAGCAGGGGCGGCCCGCCATTGCTCCCCACCAGCACGTCGATTCGGCCGTCGTTGTTGAAATCGCCGATGGCCAGGCCGCGCGCGGGAAGGGCTTTCGCAAAGACCGGCCCGGAAGCGGCGCTCACGTTGCGCAGTTGGCCGTTCTCCTGGTAAAAGAGCAGCAGCGGTTCCTTGTACTTCACGGCCTGCGAGTAGTTGTCGATCATGTCGTTTCGAAGGCGCTGCCGAGCAGATCAAGGAATATAACATCGCCATGGATGCGCTCGGGCGCCCCGCCGATTTCGACCAGAAGCGCGATTCCATCGTTCGCGTGGAGGCCCACCGGCTCCGCAAACGCCTGCGCGAATATTGCGAGGCCGATGGCGCGGACCATGCCATCCGCATCGACTTTCCGCCCGGCCAGTACGCGCCGCGCTTTCTGCCCGTTGGAGCCCCGCTGCCGAGCCTGAGCACGGAAACCCTGGTGGCGCAAGGCGACCTTGGCCTCGCATCTCTCGCGCCTGCCAAGATGGAGGCCGAATCGCCGGTGGCGGCGATGGTCCCAGGGTCCGCCGAGTTGGCGATCCCCGCCGCGGCGCCTGGCGCGGCGTCCCGCACGCGCGGCGCGGTCATTGCCGCCGTGCTTCTCCTCGTCAGTGGCGCTTTGGCGCAGTCCGGCAAGCAAAGCCGCCAAAATCGCCGTCAGCCCGCCGCCCATCGCGCCCGCCATCGCCGGCCCGCTGGAAGTGCGGATTCTGGCGGGCCGGCAGAACGGCGACTACGCCGACCGCCTGGGCCGGATTTGGCAGAGCGACCGGTATTTCCAGGGCGGCAGCGTGTTCGAATCCCACGACCATGCCATCTTCGGCACCCGCGAGCCCAGAATCTACCAGAGCCGGCGCGAAGGCTCCTTCGCCTACGATATCCCGCTCGCCGCCGGCGTTTACGAACTCCGCCTGCACTTCGCGGAAACGCTGTACGGCGAAAATAATGTGGCCGGCGGCGGCGAGTCCAGCCGCGTCTTCAACGTCTGGATCAACGGCAAGGAGGCGCTCCGCGAATTCGACGTGCTCGCCGAAGCCGGGCCCAGCACCGCCGACGTCAGAGCGTTCAAAGGCATCGCTCCGGCCGGGGACGGGAAACTTCACCTCAAGTTCGAGCCCTTTACCAATCCGCCGCTACTCAGCGCCATCGAGATCGTACCCGGCACTCCCGGCAAGCTTCGTCCCATTCGCCAGTTCTCCCTGGACCGCGTTTATGTCGACAAGCAGGGACGGGTTTGGGAACCGGACCGCTATGCGCGTGGCGGCCAGCTTGTGGCGCGCACCAAGCCCGTGGGAGGCGCGGCCGATCCGGAGCTTTTTGGCGGCGAGCGCTTCGGCAACCTGCGGTATGTGATTCCGGTCCCGCCCGGCCGCTATGGGGTTACATTCTACTTTGTCGAAGCCTGGTTCGGCCCCGATACACCCGCCGGCGGGGGCGTGGGCAGCCGGGTGTTCGATATTCTGTGCAACGGCGTGGTGCTGCGCCGCGGCTTCGATATCTTCAAAGAAGCGCGCGGACGCGGCGTGACGTGGAGCGCCCACGGACTGGAACCCGGCGCACAGGGGAAACTCGATATCGCGCTGACGCCGGTTCGCAACTATGCCTGCGTGAACGCCATCGAAGTGCTGGACGAATCGAAGTAGGACAGGCCTCCTGGCCTGTTTGAACGGGCCTTCGGCCCGCCAAATTTCATGAAGAATAGTGGACCAGGCAAGGTGGGGCAGGCGCTTTCTAGGAACTTGCAAAATAAACTGTCCGGAGATCTTGGCAGGCCCCGGACGGGTTCGGGGCGCGG
>JBEKDV010000568.1:0-4345 GCA_050014175.1 Candidatus Solibacter sp.
GTTGGATGCGGATCGGCGGCGCATCGGCCGCCATCGCCGCCAGTCCCGCAAGCAGCAGCAGAAGAAGCGATTTCATATACAGAGAGATCTTACCGCCGCTGCCGCTTCGGGCGACAATGGAAACTCATGCGCATTCTCTACGGTTACCTTCGCAACTATTGGAAGCTCGCGGCGACAGCGCTGTTTCTGGCGGCCATCAACCAGATCTTCTCGCTGCTCGACCCGTGGATCTTCCGCTACATCATCGATAACTACGCCACCAAATACAGCCAGTACTCGAGTGCGCAGTTCCTCCGCGGTGTCACCGGCCTGCTGGCGGCGGCGGTGTTCGTGGCGTTCGTTTCGCGCGTGGCCAAGAACTTCCAGGACTACTGCGTCAACCTGATCACCCAGCAGGTGGGCGCGCGCCTTTATGCCGATGGCATCCGCCACTCCCTGGAACTCCCCTACACGCTTTTCGAAGACCAGCGCTCCGGCGAGACCTTGGGCAAACTGCAGAAAGTGCGGACCGACGTGGAGAAGCTAATCGCCATGGCGGTCAACCTGGTTTTCACCACCCTCATCGGCCTGGTATTCGTCATCGTCTACGCCTCCCGCGTGCACTGGAGCGTGGTGCCGGCTTACCTGCTCACCGTGCCGCTGCTCGGCGGGTTGAGCAAGGTGCTCAGCCGCAAGATCAAGGAAGTGCAGAAGCACATCGTGCGCGAGACCACCGCGCTGGCCGGCGCCACCACCGAATCCCTGCGCAACATCGAACTGGTGAAGAGCCTGGGCCTGGCGCAGCAGGAGATCGCGCGCCTCAATGCCACCACCGCCAAGATCCTCAAACTGGAATTGAAGAAGGTGCGCTACCTGCGCAGCCTGAGCTTCGTACAAGGCACGTGCGTCAACCTGCTGCGCACCTCCATCCTGTTCCTCATGCTTTACCTGATTTTCACCCAGCGCATCACCGTGGGGCAGTTCTTTTCGCTCTTCATCTATTCGTTCTTCATCTTTGGACCGCTCCAGGAACTGGGCAACGTGATCAACGTCTATCGCGAGACCGAGGTGTCGCTGCACAATTTCGAGACCATCCTCAACCTGCCGCCCGAACCGCGCCCGCTGCACCCCGTCGCGGTGGATTTCCTCGACCAGTTGCGCTTCGACCGCGTCACTTTTCAGCACCAATCGGCCTCGGCGCCCGCCCTGCGCGAAATCTCGTTCGAGGTCAATCGCGGCGAGACCATCGCCTTCGTCGGACCATCCGGGGCGGGAAAAACCACGCTGGTGAAGCTTCTGGTGGGGCTATACCGCCCGCAGGCGGGCCACATCTACTACAACGGTGTCCCCGAGGACGAGATCGCCATCGACCGCCTGCGCGAGCGTATCGGCTTCGTCACCCAGGATGCACAATTGTTCTCCGGCTCCATCCGCGAAAACCTGCGCTTCGTCCGGCCCGATGCCAGCGACGAAGAGTGCCTGCAAGTCCTGGAGCAGGCCGCCGTGCAAGGCTTGCTGGGGCGCGCCGAACAAGGTCTGGACACCGTAATCGGCGAAGGCGGCATCAAGGTCTCCGGCGGCGAGAAGCAGCGCCTCTCCATCGCCCGCGCCCTGCTTCGCAAGCCGCAATTGCTCGTCTTCGACGAGGCCACCTCCTCGCTCGACTCGCTCACCGAAGAGGAGATCAGCCAGACCATCCGCGACGTCGCCGCCAGCCGCGATGCCCTCACCTGCCTCATCGCCCACCGCCTCTCCACCGTGCTCCACGCCGACCGCATCTACGTCCTGGAGCGCGGGCGCATCGTGGAGTTCGGCCGCCACGCCGATCTGCTGGCCAACCGCGGACTCTATTTCGCCATGTGGCGCCAACAGGTGGGCGAGCGTGATGGTGGGGCGGGCTTCAGCCTGCCAACGCCAGCGGTATCCCGACTACAATAGCCACATGACCGCCCGTACCGTGTGGCTTCCCGCATTCCTCTGCGCCGCTCTCCTGGCGCAGCCCAAAACCGCCGAATGGCAGCCTCTCTTCGACGGCAAGACGTTGCAGGGCTGGCACGAGACCGCGTTCACGGAACATGGCAAGGCGCGCGTGGAAAACGGCGCCATCGTGCTCGCGCCGGGCGCGCCCATGACCGGCGTCACCTGGGACGGCGTCTTCCCCAAGTCCAATTACGAAGTACGCTTCGAAGCCGCGCGCATCGATGGCAACGATTTCTTTGCCAGCCTCACCTTTCCCGTCGGCGATTCGTTTTGCACCTGGGTCGCCGGAGGATGGGGCGGCGACATCGTGGGGCTCTCCAGCATCGATGGATGGGACGCCAGCGATAACGAGACCCGCACCTACTTCGAATTCGAAAAAGGCCGCTGGTACGCCTTCCGCCTGCAGGTCACCCCCGGGCGCATCACCGGCTGGATCGACGACAAGCAGATCGTCAACGTGGAGATCACCGGCCGTACGGTTGGGTTGCGCCGCGGCGAGATCCAACTCTCCGCGCCCTTCGGTTTCGCGTCCTACGGCACCACCGGAGCGCTGCGCAAGATCGACTACCGCCTGTTGCGGTAAACAGAACGTCGTAGACGATTGCGTTTGAGCCGCGACGCCCCAATCTGCGCCGCGACGACCCCCTATCTGAGCCGCGACCGTGAAGGAGCGGACGGATAGCGGCATCCGCTCCCTTACGGTCGCAGCTCTGTCGGAGGCGCGCGCGTAAACAAGCGGTTGCCACCCAAACAACCACGGTGCCGTGTCTATTGAGCGAATCGTCGATCACCGCGCAAAACCGTGATCGACGGTTGATGGATGTTGCGCACGCGATGGAATCCATCGGTGGTGGGAATCCACTCCTCTTTGGCGGTGACACCCGCGGAGCCCGGAGCGCTGTTGGGCCAGAGGGCGATCTCCGGCGCTTTGAGATCGATCGCGTTCGGGTCCTGCGCGCATGCCAGCGCGCCGAACACCGCAGTGCACAGCAGCAGGGTGCGCATGACGGAATTATCCCATCCACACGCCGCTGCCGCGCATGGCGAGGTTGGCCACGTGCCCGGCGCGCGCCGCGGACACGCCAATTTCCACGTTGGCGTTGGGATTCCCGCGCGTGCGCACGCATTCCAGGAAGTTCTTCATATGCGGCAGCGTGCCGTCCTGCTTCGATTTCACTTCCAGGATGGGATTGGAAGGCTCGGGGCTTTCGCTGTAGCGCCCGATTTCGCCGTACACCGCGAAGCCTCCGCGCCATAGACGCATGGCCGCCTTGGTGCCGCGGATCATCAGCCCGCCGCCTTCGATGTAGCCCAGCAGCGCGCTATCGAATTCCACCACCACGGGGCCGGGATAGGCCAGCGCCGCGCTCATCGTGTCCGGCGTCTGCCGCTGCACCAGCACCGCTTTCAGCCCCGTCGCCGTGGCGCGCGTGGGCGTGTCGGCGTTCATGATCCAGTGAGCCACGTCCACCCAATGCACGAAGAGGTCGGTCATCGCGCCGCCGCCGAAATCCCAATACCAGCGCCAGTTGCCGAACTGGTCGGCGTCGAACGCGCGGTCGGCCGCCGAGCCCAGGAAGCGCTTCCAATCCAGCTTGGACATGTCGAAGGAAGGCACGCGGCCCATCGACGGGATGTGGTTCTGGAACCAGTAGGTGCGGATCAGCGTCACCTGCCCAAGGCGCCCGGCGAGAATCTCCTGCCGGGCCTGCGCGAAGTGCTCCCAACTGCGCTGCTGGAGCCCGATCTGCACCACCCTCTTGGAATCGCGCACCGCGGCGATCAGCCCCGCGCCTTCCTCGATCGTGTGCGTGACAGGCTTCTCGCAGTAGACGTCTTTGCCGGCGCGCACGCTGGCGATGGTGATGGGCACGTGCCAGTGGTCCGGCGTGCCGATCACCACGGCGTCGATATCCTTGCGGTCGAGGATCTCGCGGTAGTCGAGGTAGAGCAGCGCGTCCCCTGTGGCGTACTTGGATTTCGCTTCCACACGGCGCGGTTCGTAGACGTCGCAGCACGCCACGATCTCGTTCTGTTCGGCGAGTTTCAACTGGCTCAGCAGATACTGGCCGCGCCCGCCGGTGCCGATGGCGCCGATGCGTATGCGGTCGTTGGCGCCCAGAATTCGGCCGTACGACGCGGCGGTGGCCAGCGCGGCGCGCACGAACTGGCGGCGATGAGGTGTATCGGAGGTATTCATGGTGAAGTCGATAGCAGTATATAACGCGGCAGCTCCGCGTAGCGTAGCCCTCCGGGCTGCCATACCCCCTCCTAAGGAACTCGTAGCGCGAGCGTGCGAATTCAATTGGTTAGAGAGCGGGTTTGGTTACGCAGCGGGTTTTTCTTCGATTGGTACCAACCGGTAGCCTCTTTGTGCCGCCTGCCG
>JBEKDV010000569.1:0-4323 GCA_050014175.1 Candidatus Solibacter sp.
CTGACGTCGATGTGCTGTCCATCCGCGTGCACCTGGACGCAGTCACGGAGCAGCGGATCGATCGCGCCGCGGATGTGGATGTCGCCAAGGCGGCGCTCAACGATGCACTCGGGCTGCCGCTCGATACGCCACACACGCTGACAACGCCGCTAGAGGCGCTCGTCCTTCCCGATCTGGCGCTGGATGGGCTGGAGAGCGCCGCTTCCACCGGGCGCCCCGAAGCGCGCCAGACGCACCTGGCCACCAGCTTGGCGCAAACCCAGGCGGACGGCGCACGTAGCGCCATGCTGCCGCAAGTCAGTTTCCGTGGCGCCTTCGAGGCGGATCGCCAACGTTTTGTTGATCGCGGCGGGGCCAACTGGCTGGCCTCCGTTGGGCTCCGCTGGAATCTGTTTAACGGATCGGCGGACAAGGCCCGCATCGCCGAAACCGGTCACATGGTGAAGCGCGCCGAGTTCGATGAGCAGCGCACGGATTCGGCCATCCGACTTCAAGTGCGGCGGGCCTACGCCGGCCTGAAAGCAGCTCAAGAGCGCATTGAGGTCGCCCGGGCGGCCGTTGCGCAAGCCGAGGAGAGCCTGCGCATCACGCAGAACCGCTACGAAGCGGGGATGAACAACGTGACCGACCTTTTGCGCACCGAAACCGCCGTATTGGAAAGCCGTACCCGATATCTGGCCGCTATCCACGATCAGCGGATTGCCGCCACCATGCTCGAACTTGCCGCGGGACGTCTCAACGCGGATTCGGAGGTTCTGAACTAAATGAAGCCCTATTTCCTTTTTCTGCCCATCCCTGTTCTTCTGCTGACATCCTGCGGAAGTGAACCGACGCGACGCGCCGCACAGCCGCAAACACCACCAGTCACGGTAAAAGTAGCGGCGGTTGCCGCGCAAGACTGGCCCACGAGCTACGAAGCCACCGGCACGGTACGCGCCCGTACAACGGCGACGATTTCCAGCAAGGTGATGGGCTACGTGCAGAAGGTGAGTGTCCAAGTTGGCGACCGCGTTCGCCAAGGGCAGGAATTGATTACGCTGGACGCGCGGGACCTGGACGTGAACCTGCGCCGCGCCGAGGCCGGCGGCGCCGAAGTGCAGAGCGCCATCCCCGAACTGGAGAATGCCACGGCCGCGGCCAAGGCCAATCTCGATTTGGCGCAAACCACCTTTAAGCGCATGGAAGAACTGGCGTCGAAGAAATCGATTTCCAATCAGGAATTGGATGAAGCCTCGGCGCGGCTCAAGGCAGCTCAGGCAAATTACGACATGGTGCGCTCCCGGCGCTCCCAAATCAATTCCAAAATGGCGGTGGTGGAGCAGGAGGTTCGCGCCGCTGGAATCATGCGCGATTACGCCAAGCTGGCCGCGCCATTCTCCGGAGTGGTGATTACCAGGACGGTGGAGCCGGGCAATCTGGCGACCCCCGGCGTACCGCTGCTCACCATCGAGCAGGATGGGCTCTATCGCCTGGAAGCGTCGGTGGACGAATCGAAACTGGCCACCGTGCGCGTAGGTCAGGCAGTCGAAGTTGTGCTCGAAGCGGACCGCAAACTGAATGCGCGCGTTTCCGAGATCGTTCCCTCGGTGGACGCCGCGTCGCGCACCTACATCGTGAAACTGGATCTTCCCGCGACTCCGCAGTTGCGCACCGGCATGTTCGGGCGGGCCATCTTCCCGCTGGGCATGCAAAAGGTGGTGGCCGTCCCGCTGGCCGCCCTGATGGAGCGCGGCCAACTGCAATCGGTATACGTGGTGGAAGATGGCGTGGCGCACACCAGGCTGGTCACCACCGGACGGCGCACCAGCGATGCGGTAGAAGCTTTATCCGGCCTGAACGCGGGAGAAAAGGTTGTGCTGCCCGTGCCCGCAGGGTTGCAGGACGGTTCGAGGGTCGAGGTCCGGCAATGAGCGAACCCCGCCGCCTGGGTCCCGCGGGGCGCTTCGCCCACGCGTGGATCTCCTCGAAACTAACACCTCTTCTGATCTGCGTCGCCCTGCTCATCGGCGCGTTCGCCGTGTGGAAGCTGCCGCGCGAGGAAGAGCCGCAGATCATCGTGCCCATGATCGACGTGTTCGTGCAGATGCCCGGCGCTTCGGCGCACGAGGTGGAGGAGCGGGTCACCAAACCGATGGAAAAGCTCCTCTGGGAGATTCCGGGCGTGGAGTATATCTACTCCACGACCAGTCCTGGAATGTCGATGGCGATCGTGCGTTTCTATGTGGGCCAGGACGAAGAGAAGAGCATCGTCCGCCTGAACCAGAAGCTGTTGGCCAATTTCGACCTGATTCCGCCTGGCGCTTCGCAGCCCCTGGTGAAACCGCGCTCCATCGACGATGTGCCGATTCTCGCGCTCACGCTCTCCAGCCGCCGCTATAACGATTTCGATTTGCGTCGCATTGCCGCGCAGCTCGATGACACTATCAAACAAGTGCCGGATGTTTCCGCCGTCACCCTGATGGGCGGCCAGCGGCGCGAAGTGCGTATCGTGCTCGACCCGGCAAAGCTGGCGGGCTATCAGATGTCCGCCTTGCAGGTGGCGGGAGCGCTGGGGCTGTCCAATCGACGCCTGCCATCGGGCAAGTTCGACGCGGGGAATCGCGAATACCTTTTGGAGACCGGCGAGTTCCTGCGCACTTCCGAAGACGTCAGGAATGTCGTAGTCGGCGTCGCGGGGGGCAAGCCGGTGTTCGTGCGTAACGTAGCGGAAGTTGCCGATGGCGGCGCCGAACCTACCGAGTACGTTCGCATGGTGAATGCCGCGTCCAGGGAGTCTCTGCCCGCCGTGACCATTGCCATCGCCAAGCGCAAGGGCACGAATGCGGTGGAGGTAGCCGGCAATGTGCTGCGCCGCATCGAGCCGTTGAAGGGCGTCTTGATCCCTTCGGACGTTACGTTGGACATCACGCGGCAGTATGGCGAAACCGCCGCCGAGAAATCGAACGAACTGCTGCTGCATATGTTGATCGCCGTCATCTCCGTCAGCCTCCTGATCGCCATCACCCTGGGCTTCCGCGAATCTCTGATCGTGTTCCTGGCCATCCCGGTAACGCTCGCGCTCACGCTGGCCGTGTTCTACTTGTACGGCTACACCCTCAACCGGATCACTCTCTTCGCCCTGATCTTTTCGATCGGTATTCTGGTGGACGACGCCATTGTGATCGTGGAGAATATTGTCCGCCACTGGCGGATGCCGGCGAACCGCGCCCGCCCGCCGTTCGAAGTGGCCGTCGAGGCTGTCGACGAGGTGGGCAATCCAACGATTCTGGCGACCCTCACCGTGGTTGCCGCCATCCTGCCGATGGCGTTTGTCGGCGGGCTGATGGGGCCGTACATGCGGCCCATCCCGATCGGAGCCAGCGCCGCGATGGTTTTTTCACTGCTGGTCGCGTTGATTGTGACGCCGTGGGCCGCGGTGCGCATCCTGAAGCCTTCGGACGAAGCTGGGCACGGCGAACGCGAGGATTTCGTCACCAGAGTCTACCGGCGCGTGATGGGAGCAATCCTGCACCACGCTCCGCTGCGTTGGGGCTTCCTCGCCGGTGTAGTGTTCCTGCTGCTCGGGTCGTGTTCGCTGTTCTACTTCGAGTTCGTCAAAGTCAAGATGCTGCCCTTCGACAACAAGAGCGAATTTCAAGTGATCGTGGACATGCCCAACGGCACCACGCTCGAAGAAACCGCGCGAGTAGCCAGTGAGCTCGCCACTGCGACGCTGGGTCAACCGGAGGTGGTCAATCTCCAGACGTACGTGGGCACGGCATCCCCGTTCAACTTCAACGGCCTGGTGCGGCATTACTATCTCCGCCGCGGGTCGAACGTGGCCGATATCCAGGTGAACCTGCTCGGCAAGGGAGATCGCAAACTGCAAAGCCACGAGATCGCGAAACAGGTGCGCATTCGCCTGTTGCCCATCGCCAACCGCTTTGGGGCACGTATCAAAGTGGCCGAGGTGCCACCGGGCCCGCCGGTGCTGCAGACTCTGGTGGCCGAGGTCTACGGGCCGGCGCAAGAGGGCCGCATACGCATCGCCAGGCAGATTCGCGATCTCTGGAAGCGCACCGACGGAGTAGTGGATGTGGACTGGTATGTCGAGGACGACCAGCCGATGTACCGCCTGCTGGTGGACAAAGAGAAGGCCGCGCTGAATGGTATTTCCGAAGACGATATCGCGCGCACCATGCAGGTGGCGTCCGCGGGGTATACGGCCGGCTTGCTGCACGTCGATTCCGCCAAGGAAGACGTCCCGCTGATGGTCCGGCTGGATCGCGCCAGCCGTTCCGATATAGACCGCCTTCAGAACCTGAATGTCATGGGCCGCGCCGG
>JBEKDV010000570.1:0-6364 GCA_050014175.1 Candidatus Solibacter sp.
GTTAGGCTCAGCGGAGTTACTGCAGAAGCCCACGCCAACACCAAGCCGCTCGCCATTTGCCTAGCCGTTGCCGCCGCGTTGGGAATCGAGGTGGACCAGTGAAGTCGGCACCTGGGCCAGTACCGGTACCAATAATTCCGAAGAAGCCGACGAGTGGCGCCGCCCAGGTAGCAGCGGCACCGGCGCTGCGTGCGCTCGGGGTCCTATTTGAGCCCGGCGACGTCATCGAAATTCGGGCCCTTGATGTAGGTCGAACTGAGGAGCGGGCTGGCGTCACTTATTCCGGCTATTTCAATTTTGAGAACGAGCGGGCCATTCGTGACGCGCTCCGTTCCTTGCACGGTAGAGCCGAGGGCGTCTACGTCATTCTGAATCGCTTAAACCCCGAGTTGTTGGCCCGCGCCAATAATCGGCTCCAAGCCAGGCCAAAGCACACTACTTCCGACCCCGATATCATCGAGCGCCGCTGGTTGTACATCGACGCGGACGCTGTCCGGCCGGCTGGAATCTCGGCAAGTGATGTGGAGCACGATGCCGCCTTGGCCCGCACTCTTTGCATTCGCGAGTTCCTCGCAGGTCGGAGATTTCCTGAGCCCATCCATTGTGATTCTGGCAACGGCGGACACCTCTTGTACCTCCTCCCACTGCTGGATCTAGAGCGCGCGGGCCAACTCGTGAAGATGTGCCTGAAGGCTCTCGCTGCGCGCTTCTCCGACTCAGTCGTTAAAGTGGATGAGTCAACTGGGAACGCCGCACGCCTCTGCAAGCTATACGGCACGGAGGCGCGGAAGGGCGACGCCACACCAGATCGCCCGCACCGCCAGTCCATGATACTAGACGAGCCGGAACGCGTTCAGCCTGTGCCGATTGAGTCTCTGGAAGCACTCGCTTTGGAAGTTCCTGGTGGTGGCCAACCGCCGAAGAAGGAGGGTACACCGCTGGCATCCAAGGCTGGATTTGATATTGATCAGTGGCTTGAGCGCAGCGGGCTGGAGATTGTTAGCGGGCCGGATTCCTACCACGGCGGCCGTCGATGGACGCTGTCGGTGTGCCCATTCAATGCGCAACATCAAAAGCCTGTCGTAATCGAACTAGTGAGCGGTGCACTCGTGTACAAATGTCTGCACCAGAGTTGCACCGACAGGGGCTGGCAGGCGCTTCGGGATATGGTTGAGCCTGATCGGCAATCTGCCCTGAAGAGCGGTATCAAAGGTCGGGCGCCATCCACGTTATGGGAACCTCCGATTCCCTTCCACCAGTTCAAGTTGCCGCCATTCCCTGCGGAAACGCTCCCTGGCTGGTTACGGGCATTCGTTGAGGCGGAAGCGACCGCCACCCAAACACCGATGGATCTCGCCGGCATGCTTGTCTTGTCGGTCATCGCTGCAATCTGCGCAAAGAAGGTGGTCGTCCAGGTGAAGGCTGGTTACAGTGAGCCGGTCAATATATTCACCGTCACAGCGCTGCCGCCTGGGAACAGGAAGACGGCGGTGTTTGCCGCGGTGACGAAACCACTGGAGGAATTCGAGTATTCGGAAGCCAAGCGTACGGCCGGAGAGATCGCCCAAGCTAATACGGCCCACAAGATCAAAGAGGCTGCCCTCAAGAGGCTCCAGGAACAAGCCGCCACAGCTACAGGCAAGAAGCGCGAGGAGTTCACGCGGGAAGCCGGGGCTGTAGCGGCCGAACTGGCGGAGATGGTGGTAGCCGTTCCGACGCGGTGTATCGTTGACGACTGCACGTCGGAGAAACTGGCGAGCATTCTTCGCGATCATGGCGGCCGAATCGCCTTGATGAGCGCTGAAGGCGACGTGTTCGACGTCATGGCCGGCCGCTATTCCTCCAACAGCACGAGCAATTTTGGAGTCTATCTAAAGGGTCATGCCGGCGATACGCTCCGAGTCGACCGGGTTGGACGGGCACCTGAGTTCGTGCCGGCGCCAGCGCTGACTGTGGGGCTTGCAGTCCAGCCGGACGTAATTCGAGGACTTGCGAAGAAGCCAGGCTTCCGGGGACGGGGCCTACTGGCGCGGTTCCTCTATGCGCTGCCCCCGAGCATGCTGGGGCACCGGGACACGGATCCGCCCCCAGTTCCTGAGCCAATCCTCATCGAATATCACCAGAAACTGCTCGCGCTCATGAACACAGCGTTTGGAGAGGATGACGGCGGGCTGCCGTGTCCCCACCCCTTGCATCTCGATGTCGCTGCACGAGAAAGCTTTCAGCGCTTCGAGGTGTGGGTAGAGCCACGGCTGTCCGAATTCGGTGAATTGGGCAGAATTACGGACTGGGGCGGCAAGATCGCCGGCGCGGTGGCGCGCATCGCGGGGCTGCTACACATGGCCGATCATGTCGGCATAGACGCTCCGTGGGATGTTCACATTCCTGCAGAGACAGTTGAGCGTGCGGTTCGTGTTGCCAGGTATTTGATCCCGCACGCGGTTGCGGCGTTCGCCGAGATGGGCGCCGACGAGGTCGTGGAAAGGGCCAAATCCATCTCACGGTGGATCGCACACGGGAACCTTGAGTCGTTCACCAAGCGTGATGTACATCAGGGCGCTCGGAGCACATTCAAGCGAGCGGCAGACGTAGATGGCCCGTTGGCCGTGCTGGTCGAACGGGGCTTCATCCGGAAGCGGGAGGAGAATGCCAGCAGCGGGGCTGGAAGGCACGCCAGCCCGATCTACGACGTTAATCCAAGGTGGGCGCAAAACGATCGGCCGCCCGTCCTCGGTCTGCATTCTGAGTATTGCGAGGATTCTGAGACGGCCAGGCGCGAAAACCGGGAAAATCGGAAAGAAAGCTCCCAACCGATTGAAATAGCTGGACTTGAATGAGGTCAGCGGCTGAAGGTAACCTCCACATGCTGGCTGGAGGCCAACGTGTCAAGGTGCGCGTTCAACATCCACAAGTGAAGCCCCGGAAGGATCGCCAAGGCTGGCCTTGGGTGTTCCGGTATTGGGCGGACGAAGTTCAGCAGGACGGCACGGTCAAGACACTACGGAAGTACCAGACGGCCGGCACCAGCAAGGGCGAAGGCGCCATCACGAAGAAGCAGGCCGAAATCGAGCGCGACAAGTTTCTTGCGAAGCTCAACGCGCCGACCATCGAGGCCGCCGTCCAGCAGGTTGCCGCCACCGGCGTCGCATTCGTCGGCGAAGTGGCCAAGATGTACGAGGCCGGCTACCTTGGGCGAAAGGACCAGATCGCCAGGCCAACACGGGAGAAGGAGGTCTTCTACCTTCATCAGTACATCGTCCCGCGATGGGGTGAACTGCGTCTCCACCAGCTCCAGCCCCAGGCGGTTGAAGATTGGCTGCACACGACCTTCGATTCGTGGTGGACCAGGCATGGCGTGCGGGCGATCATGATCCGGGTCTACACCTACGCAGAGGGACACGGGTTGTGGGAAGAGGGCAAACGTAGCCCTGTCAGCAAAGCGAAGCTCGGGAAGAAACGCTACAAACGCGAGCGCCGGATCCTTTCTTTCGAGGAAACGGCCCGTGTGCTCGCTCGCCTCGAGGAGCCCTACCTGCTGATCATCGAACTCTGCATAGCGACGAACGCCAGAATCTCTGAGGTGCTCGGTCTGACTTGGAAGAGCGTGAACCTCGGGGCCGGCACGATCAAGATCGAGCAGCGTTTATGGCACCAGGATGTCGGCCGCCCGAAAAGCGAAGACAGCAAGCGCATCCTGGGCGTCGGCGACCTCGTGGACCGCTTACGGGCCAAAGCCACGGAGGACGGAGCCACACCGGAGGCGTTTGTTTTCCAGCAGAAGCGTGCTCCGGGGAAGCCCCTCTGGGACTCGGGTGTGCGCGACGCTCTCCATCAGGCGGCCGCAGCAGAAGGGTGCGATTTCCCTGGCCTGGGGCCGCACTCCTTCCGGCGGGCCAATATCACTTGGCGGCAACAAGTCGGCGGCAGCGCCATCGAAGCCTCCAAGATTGCCGGGCACAGCGATCTGGAAATGACCGGCGAATACACTTTCGTGACGCCCGAGCGCCAAAACGAACTGACGCGGCGTATTCAGCACCAGCTTGCCGAGGCAAGCAAGCAGGCTGAACCCCCAGCCGCGAGTCCCCCTGAAGTGCCACCCTCTTCCGGAAACGGTCAGGATAACGCGCCGCTGGCTACGATGCTTATCCAGTAGGAGAAACCCTTACATCGACCACGTCGGAACCAGTTCCAACTAGCCAAGGGCATTCGCCCTTGATATCCCTGCGGGATATGGGAGTCGAGGAAGTCAGGAGCCAGAAGCCAGAATGGCGGCGGCGTACGCGCCGAGGAGGCGGCTGACTTCTTCCAACGTCGGAGAGCGCTTGGGTGTCTGCGTATCCAAGGTCTTTGGCGAGGATCAAAAAGTATCGGCATTCCTCGACGGAGCCCTCGGCTATATTCATGAACCGAGCCTTGTCCGCTTTGCTGCGACGTCGGAATCCCTCGGCAATGTTGGCCGGTATGGACACTGCCGCACGACGCATCTGCAGCGAGAGGCCGTAGGTTTCTTGCTTGGGAAGTGTCGCGGTGAGAGCGTATACCCCCAACACGAACCGGTGAGCCTTCTGCCACACCAGCAGATCCTGAAACGTCCGGGCTGGTTTCGAAATGGCCATAGAGGAGGAGGCGTTCACGGCGGTATGCTCCTGGTATCTCACCACACAGGAGTGTGCCATGAACGCCTTCGTCGAGCATCACAAGAATAGCATCCAGTTCGCTTATCGGTGTTTCGATCGTCTCTTACTGAACGGATTGATCCAGCCGTTCCAGCAACCCGAGCGTGTGCTGGGCTTCTTCAACACCTACCGTGAAGGGAAACGAGTGACCAGAAGGACCTTGACGGAAATCGCCGATCAGTTCCAGTATTGGCTGAAGAACCGATCCGAGAAGTGGGGCGTTCCGATTCTCGAACCTCCCGACGGCAACGGGGACGACAGTCGGCGGGACAAGTTCCTGGACCCCTACTTCCAAAATGCCAAACCCAACCAGGTGGTGGCGATCCTGAAAGCGCGGGAACCGGCTCGCATTCTGGTGGCCATTGGAGACAGGAACAACGACAGCCCCCACCTGGAGTTCAAGCAACGCTGGGTGAACCAGTTTAACTTCTACCTGAATGACCCGCACTGGGGCCGCATGTTTGTCCGCATGTGCCCCTACTTCCCCTTCTCGGCGCGGGTGTGCCTCAACCGACACCATTGGCTGGCGATTCGCATGCGGCAAGAGGGCATCGATTTTCAACAGTGCACCAACGCATTCCTGAAGTGCGGTAATCCGGCGCGCCTGCAAGAACTCGCCGATTCGCTCACCACGCAGGACTTGTTGAAGTGCGGCCAGAAGTGGCTTGCGGCCTTCACTCCGTTCATCTCGGACAAGGAGCGAAAACAGGTGGGTTGTCAGCATCGTCTGTTCTTCTCGCAGGTGGAGTATTGTGACAACCTCATCTTCCATCGCCGTGCCGCGGTGGACGAACTCACCGAACGACTCCTGGACCTCAACCGCACCATTGGACAGCCCAAGAAGATCACCATGATCTTCGGCCGCAAGGTGACCAAAGAGTACAAAGGCAAGCTGCAGACCGTAATCGAAGATCTCGACCTGCCCAATCCGGTGATCCGCAGTCATTACGGACACGGCTTCGCCAAGCAGTACGTGCGCGACGACCGGATATTGAGAATCGAGCCTGCCACCAATAACGTGTACGACTACGGCGTCAACAAGGACGTCGAGAACCTTCCCCGGCTTCGAGACAGGATGTCAGAGATCATCGACCATTACCATGACGTTCAACAGGACGTCATGGAAACCTTCATCGATCGGGGACAACTGCGGAAACTGGCCCAGCCGACTGTCCTCCCTAGCGGTAGACGCATACCCGGTCTCAAGCTCGATCACCCGCGACAATTGGCGGTGATGCATTCCCTCGTGCGGTTCGCCAACATCGCCGCCAGCGGCAGGTTCACCACCGCAGATCTTTACCACCCGGCCTTGGACGCTTTGGGAATGACCGACTCGCAGTACTCGCTGGCGTCGTTCCGCTATGACCTCTCCAAACTGCGGGCCAAAGGCCTGGTCGAGAGGATTCCGCACTCGCGCCGCTATCAACTGGTCGGCAAAGGCTACTCGATCTGCGTGGCATTTCTGAAGCTGTTCGAAAAAATCTACGCACCCCTCACCGCGGGCTTACTGGCGCCATTTCGCGGAGATCGCGCACTGCCAGACGAAAAACGCTGCACACTTGATCGCCTCTACCAAAATATTTGCGAAGGCCTGGACGCTCTCTTGCGCGCTGTCGGCCTCAAAGTCGCCGCCTGAACACCGAGAACGAGAACAAAATTCTCGTTGGGGCCCCTATAACGGGAACTAA
>JBEKDV010000571.1:0-4292 GCA_050014175.1 Candidatus Solibacter sp.
TACTGCCACGTGCGGACCAGGTTCGATTTCGGCCGTTGGTCGCTGGACGACCCCGTGTAAGTGGCATAGTTACTGAGGGTGATCTGGGGAAAACCGTAAATCGAGGTGGTGTCGTTGAAGCCTTGCACACCCGCCTCTTGGTTAAAGTTGGTTCCCTGCAACATTGCCGGGTAAAGAAAGAGGCTGCGATAGTAGGCGAAGCGGGCCTCATTGAACCATCGCGGACCAAACACGTGGGTCAGGGAAAGGGTCGCGTCCTGGGCACGGCTATAGAGACTGGTCGTACCCAGAGCCGGAAACGGATTGGGGTCAATCTCGCTGTTGTTGTTGATCGTGTAGTGCCCCATCACCTGAGTACTCGCCGAGATCTGATGGTCGATGCGAATGTCACCGCGCGTGTTATCCTGTGCCAGATTGCTGGTTGTGACGCTCCGGCTGGTTGCGCCCTGCAGCACGTTCGGCAGCGGCATGTACTTCAAGAAGAACGCCCCTTGGGGGGAAATCCTGCTCGCCGGAATGATGTTGCCGGGGAAGGGCTGATAGGTCAGTGGGTCCTTGATGGCCTGCAGCAATGCGCTGAAATCGCCGCTTCGCTGCGCCAGACTCGCCACTACATTGTTGAAAATCTCGCCTTCCCGCAGGTCCATCCGTTCCAGGTCGGCGAAAAAGAATGTCTTGTTGCGGCGAACCGGCCCTCCCACCGTGCCTCCGTATTGATTCCTGCGCAGGGGTTCCTTGGATAACGTGGAGCCCAAAGGAGCCACGAAGAAGAAGTTGCGCGCATCAAAATCCGTATTGCGCACAAACTCGAACAGCGTGCCGTGGAAGGTGTTCGTGCCGCTGCGTAGGGTCGCGTTCACCACATTCGGCGAGTGCCCATACTCCGCCGGCATATTGGCGCCTTCCACTTTGAACTCCTGTATGGCGTCCACGTCTGGCTGCACCAGCGTCCCGCCGGCCACCGTTTCCGTGATGTTTGCTCCGTCAAGATACCAGCCAGTCCAGAGCGGGGCGGTCCCATTGATCGTGACGTTCACTCCCTGCGACCGGATTGTGCCACCGCCCGAGTGTACATCCTGACCTACAGGCGTAAAAGTGGACCCCGGCGTAAGATCCGTCAGTTGCCAGAACTCCCGGCCATTGAGTGGCATATGTTCCACGGACACGGTGTTAACGACTTGGCCCACCGAAGACGCCGACATCTCAATGATGGGTGCCACATCGGTCACGGTCATCTTCTGGTCTACGGCCCCGACTTCCAGAGCCGCATTCACCATGGCCCGCTGGGCTACTTGGAGTTGGACGTCCGGCGCGTTGAACGTTTTAAAACCGCTCATAGTCACCGTGAGAGAGTAGTGCGCCACAGGCAAATTGGGGATTACGTACTCGCCATTGCTAGCGGTGGTTGCCGAACGCACAAAGTCGGTGCCTAAATTCTTGGCCTCGACGGTAGCACCTACCACAACCCCTCCGGACGAATCTGTTACGGTCCCTACCAGAGTGGCGGAAGAAATCTGCGCGTGAGCAATTCCCGTGCCCACCAGCAACACGAGAACAGAGCAGAAACGTTGTTTGGTCAAAGCGGCCTCCTGAACGTAACCGAGGCGAGTGTATCATAGCTGACGACGGAGGTACCAAAGGTTACGGTAACAACCGTTTATCCGGACTGTGACTTTGATCCAGGTTACGGTAACGCCCGAATATAATAGCAGGGGCCGGCCCATTCGCAGGGTGAACACTTCTGCGGCTGAGGCGCATGCCTCAGCCGGGATACAGATCGTGCGTCAAGATCGCGGATTTACGGTAGGAGCTTCAGCTTCATGTTACGGAATTCCACTCTCATTGGTTCCCCGCCATGAAGTTGCAGGGCGATGATTCCGCTGAGCGGACCGCTCTCGTGCGTGTCAATCGTAACCACTCCATTGAGGGTCAGCCGGACATGTTCGCCATCGGCCAGAATCTCGTAGCTGTTCCAGTCTCCGCGGTGCAAAACGGACTTTGCGATCAGCCATCCCTGATCCGAGGTCTTCATCATGGTACGGCTGCGACCCCGTTCCTCATAAAAGTTACCCCAGGCCGAGTTTTCATCGCCTACTTCCGAAGCGTCAGCCTGCCAGCCCTTGACGATCCAATTTGGCCCGGGTATCTGCTCGCTACGAAACTGGATTCCGCTGTTGTTGTTCCGGAGCTTCATGTCGGCCTTAAGAATGAAGTTTCGGTAGATGCCCCTATAAATCAGGAAGGTGTTCACTTTGAATGGCTTGCCATCGCTTGAGCCGACAATGGCCCCATCGGTGACGGACCACAGCGTGGGATCGCCGTCCCATCCGTCCAGATTCTTGCCGTTGAAAATCAGGCTATAATGTTCCTGCTTTTCCGCCGGAGTAAGTTGATTCGCAGCGGCATCCGCGGATGCGGCGCGCAATACACTCGCGGACAGAAAGACAACCAGCGTCCATTTCATCTCATGACCTCATCATTTCTTCCCACGTTACTTCGCGTTTCTGATCGATCGCCATCCGTCCCATGATGGCGGTCAGAGTGCTCTCCGCCGCCCTCACGCCCGAGTTGTCCGGGCGGCCTTCGGCAATCCGCTGGACAAAATCCGCGAGCGAATCGATAGTAATCTCGCGCGGAGATTTCTCCGTGACGACGTCACCTTTCCCACGGTAGTGGGTCCAATACTCACGCGCCGTCTCAATGACGGAGTTCGCGCCGAAGAACTGCTCATTCACCGACCGGTAGAAGACAGGCGTCATTTGCGCGCCGGTCAGCACGGCCTGCACCTGGTTCGGGTAGGAGAAAGTGACATCGCAATGATCCATGATGTCTCCGCGCTTCTCCACCGTGCGGCCCCCGGTGCCGTAGGCGGAAGTGGGCCGGCTCCCCAGGAACCAGTTCAGCACGTCGATGCCGTGGCAGTAAGTTTCGACGATGATATCCCCGAACGTGTCCCGCCACACATGCCACTGGCGGATCTTGTCCTCATAAGTCTGGGGCCGCGGCATCACCGCTTCATCTCCCCTAAAAGCACCCTTGATCCAGTGGGCGTGCGCCATGCGGATCGGCCCGATCGCCCCGGAATCGAGCAGTTGCTTGGCTTTCAGGTAGACCTGTCCGTGGCGCTGCTGGAAACCGAAGGTGATGTTCAGGCGCCGGTCCGCCGAATCAGCCGCGCGGATGACTCTCTTGCATCCGTCCACGTCGACTCCCGCCGGCTTCTCGATGTAAATATGCTTCCCGGCTTTGATTGCCGCTTCGAAGTGCTCCGGATGCAGAAAAACCGGCGTGGCAATGATCACGGCATCGACATCGCTCGCCAGCAATTCATTCATGTTTTTGTACTGCTTGGCATCGGGAGCAGGGATTGCCAGGGCGGCCTTCTTGAGCCGGTCATCGAAGATGTCGCAGATGGCTACCAGGCGCGCCGGTGTGTTTTTCACCAGCAGCCCAGCGTCAAAGGTCCCACGCCCTCCCGACCCGATCAGGCCCACCTTCACGGCGGAGTTCGCCGCCGTGCCGCGTACCGCTGCATACGGCACGAGGGCAGCGGCTTGGAAAAGCTTGCGTCGAGAAATATTGTTTGTCATAAATCCATTCCGACAAAGCTTGTCAGGGCTTCGCCTCTCGCCGCGAACGGCAACGTCGTTCTGATTCTATCACCGGCCCAGCCCGATTCCCGTTCCAGGTTACCGTAACTTCACAGTACCGGCCGGACCGCGAGGCGAAAATGCGGCTCAGGCGTCCACGTGATGCTGGAAGAACCGGTCGAGCGCTAGTTTGTTCTGCCTTGCGAGGCGGTGCCCGATCTGGATCATCTGCGGTTTAGAAAGCGGCTGGAACGCCTTGGCGATCCGAATATTCTCCTCGATGTATTCGAGCCTGGGCATGCCCAGAATGGCCGTGGACACCGGCAGTGTAAGGGTGTAGCGGATCAGCGTCTCGATGGGCGCTTTGCCGATAAGCCCATCCTGTCCGAAGGTTTTGATGGCGATCACGCCCAGGTTCTTCTTCAGCGCCGCCGGAAGGGCGAGATTCTCGAAGCTGTGCTCCATGCTACCGGTCATGACCATTTTTTTCGTCATACCCGTGTGCGCAACGTTGAGGGCCATCTGTGCGCAGTCGATATCGTGCCGCTCGATGGCCGTCTTCATGAGGGTCGGATCGGTGTGGCAACTGATGCCGATGAAGCGGGTGATCTTCTCGTCCCGGAGTTTGTAGTAGGTATTCAGGACTCCGTCCTTGGCTTCGATCGCGTTGAGGTCATCCTGGTCGATCATGGCGTGGATAAG
>JBEKDV010000572.1:0-4288 GCA_050014175.1 Candidatus Solibacter sp.
ATGTACGACATGCTGCCGCCGAGCGCCCAGCCGAGGCCACCGAACATGGCGAAATATGCCGCCCGCCGGTGCCAGTCTTCCCGCCCCGAAAGCACCACGATGGCCAGACACCCCAGCGACCCAGCCATCGCCGCTCCGTATTCATGGCCGAACTGGCCCCTGATGCCCCAGCCGATGGAAAGCGAGAGCCCCGCAAAAAGAAGGAACTACCACGTAAACCGAGTCTTCACAAGCGCAGTGTAAGACGCTGGGCCGCGCAACACAATTCGGCTGAATTCGGAACTGGCTGACCGCGGCGCCATTTTCACGATCGAAATCGCTGCGGCGCGCGGCGAAGCCGGCTCCGACCCAGACCGGCAGGCGGAGCTACAGTACCTTCGTGCCGTACTGCTGGAGTGCCTTCTGATTGAACTCGATGCCGAAGCCCGGCGTGTTGTCGAGGTAAAGCGTGCTCTTTTCGATGCGCGGCTTCCGATCGTAGATCTCGAACCAGAACGGGTCGCGGTCGGGGTTGGCGAACGACTCCAGGATGTAGCCGTTGGGGATGGATGCCAGGAGGTGGCCGTGCAATACGGGTTCGTGGTGAGGCGCCATCTTGATGTACGACATCGAGGCCATGCCGGCCACCTTGCGCCACTCGGTGATTCCGCCGTGCGCGTTGCAGTCGAACTGCATGACGTCGATGGCGCCGGTCTCCATTAGTCTGCGGGCGCCCCAGCGCGTCAATTCATGTTCTCCCGATGCCAGCGGGATGCGCGTGTTCAGCTTCAACTGTTTGAGGGGTTCGACATCGTCGTACCAGTGGAGCGGTTCCTCCAGCCAGACGATATCCAGGTCGTACATCCGGTTCGACGCTCGGATCGCCGTGGGCACATCCCAACCCTGGTTCGCATCCAGCATCAACTTCACCTTCCCCCCGACTGCCTCGCGGACGGCCTTGACGCGTTGGTAGTCGTCCTCCACGGAAAAGCCGCCGCTGATGCCTCCGACCTTGAGCTTGATGGCGTTAAAACCCTGGTCCACGTATCCGCGCACCTCGGTAATCAATTCCGCAATGCCCTTCCCTTCGCGGTAGTAGCCGCCGGTGACATAAACCGGAACCGTATCGCGGTATCCACCGAGGAACTTGTAGACCGGCAGGCCGGCGGATTTGGCCATGATGTCGTAAATCGCGGCGTCGATGGGCGCCATCGCGGAGATCACGTTGGTTGCCGCCCAGCCTCGCGTCGAGGGCTCGCGACCGTAGGTGACCGCGAACATCTTCTCCCAGATCTTTCCGACCATGAACGGGTCCTCCCCAATCACCAGGTCGGCAAAGCCCTTGCCGAATAGGTCCGCGCCGCCTCCGGAGCCTTCGCCGTGACCCGAAATGCCGGCGTCGGTGTGCAGGGTGACAATCAGACGGGAAGCTTTCGGCTGGAAGCCGCCGATGGGAGAATTGGCCATCCAGAAGCGCTCTTTCAACGGCTTCTCGAGGTGCAGGACTTCGACCTTCGTAATCTTCACCGGCCTTGTCTGGGCGAGCGGGCGATCGGCCTGGGGTGTATCGGCCAAAAGAGCCGCGGGAGTGGCGAGCATGGCGGTTTGCAGCAGTTTTCGGCGTGTCATGACGAGGCCAGTTTATCACCCGGAAGCCGTGAACGCCCCGCGCGCCAGTCCAAATGCGGCCGTGAAAGGACCCTGGCCGTCGGACAACGGCATAACGTCCAAAAACTCAAACTGGCGCCGGCTCGTAGGCCGAACCAGCGCGGCTGGCGAACTCGGCCGGCTCCTCACCCGGACCCACGGGACCGGCCACCCGCGGTCGGTGCAGAAGCTTCGCCACGGATTCCGACTCATCGGCAAGCTCACCGGGTGCTGCTGTCGACAGCATCTCGGCCAGGAGCGAAAGCTCCTCGCCGGCAATGTTGAGAGGCTCATGGGTAGTTGAGTTCATAAGAACCTCCTTTTCCTGGATACCTGTCCGACTCTAATCAACGTCGGCCGTGGCGAGCCGTCAAGCGGGGCTCAACGGATGTTGCGTCGGGCCGGCGTGGGGCGTACACTCGTGGCGCCAGGATGATCCTGCGAAAGGAGAATTGTCGTGAACTGGACGCAGCTCTTGAAGAGCGAGATCGAAAACACTTACACCACCACCGCAAGACTAATCGACAGAGTCGATCCGGACGGTCTCGATTGGAAGCCGCAGAGTGGCGGCAACTGGATGACCGTCGGCCAGCTCCTCAGGCACATCGCCGACGCCTGTGGCGCCGGATGCAAGGGATTCGTCACCGGCGACTGGGGCCTGCCGCCCGGCGTGAAGCTGGAAGACCTTCCGGCGGCAGACATGCTGCCGCCCGCCGAAAGGATGCCCGGAATAGACACTGTCGCGGAGGCCAAGAAGCTACTCTACGAGGACAAATCCATTGCCTTGCAGATGATCGATCAAGCCGGAGAGGATGATCTGGCCACACGGGAGACGGCTGCGCCTTGGGCTCCGCATGCAGCATTTGCACTCGGCCGGCAGCTTCTTCAGATGGTCAAGCACCTCGATTACCACAAAGGGCAACTGTTCTACTACTTGAAGCTTCAGGGTAAGCCGGTCAATACGGTAGACCTCTGGGGCCAGCCCTAGTCGCCACGTGCACCATAGTGCCGATCGTCTCGCACGGACCATGAGGACCCTGGGTTGTTTGTCCGCCCGTGGCAAATATAGGCTGACCGGCTCCGAGATTAAATCGGGTGTATCCTAAGAGCGGCTTCGGGTGCCGAATTTGTGGAACCGGGTGCCAGCCGTAGTGAAACGCTCCTCGACCCGGTTTTCGAGGGCTGGACCAGCGGCCTTGTCCCGGCAAAGAGGGTGCGTTTCCGCCAGGGTGCAGCGCTGATGTTCCTTGTCCTGCTCGTATTGCTCGTTGTGGCGCTGCCGGGCGCCGACTTGCCGCGATGGCGGGAGACCACTGTCACGGACTCCCTCAAAATGGGCTATCAGCTTGTCGCCGCCGACCTGAACCGCGACGGCCGGCCCGACCTCATCGTGGTGGACGAGCGCGGCACCGAACTCGCCTGGTACGAGAATCCAACCTGGGAGCGCCACGTCATCGTCAAGGACGTGCCGCGCACCATCAATCTCGACGTTTACGATTACGACGGCGACGGTATTCCCGAAATCGCCATGGGGCACAACTTCGAGACCGTGCCGGAGAAGAGTATCGGCAACGTGCTCATCCTCAAGAGCGGGCCTGACCCACGCCAGCCCTGGACGGCGCGCGAGATCGACCGCATCCCCACCGTCCACCGTCTTCGCTGGATCGATCTCAAGGGCGATGGCAGGAAGGTG
Source organism: Candidatus Solibacter sp. (assembly GCA_050014175.1). Lineage (GTDB taxonomy): Bacteria > Acidobacteriota > Terriglobia > Bryobacterales > Bryobacteraceae > Solibacter. The sequence continues at coordinate 3,320 of JBEKDV010000572.1, forward strand.
CTGCTCGTGGCGCCCATGATCGGTCTCAAGGCCAGTCCGCCGGATTACGCGGACAATGTGCCGGTCTACCTTTACCGTCCCGGCGAGTGGAAACGCGAACTGTACACCCTCCTGCCCCGCGGGATTCTCCACAGCATCACCCCGGTCCGGTGGCAGGGGCCCGGCGAACAACTCATGACGGCCGACTTTCTTGGCATCCGCGTGTTCTTAGCCCACGGTCCGGTGGAGATTTCAAAAGGTGACCCCCGGCCGTGCCCCCAATGCGGGAGCAGCGAGATCAAGATCGGCCATTTGCGCAACCGCCGCTTCATCGCCGCGATCGAGCCCTGGCACGGCAACCAGGTGGTGGTCTACACCGAAGAGGGACGGGCCTGGAAACGCCATGTAATCGAGGATGCCATGGTCAACGGCCACGCGCTTGCAGTCGGCGATCTGAACGGCGATGGCCGCGATGAAATCGTCGCCGGGTTTCGAGGCGCCGGATTTCAACTTTACATCTTCACCGCCGACGACGAGACTGGAAGCCGATGGACGCGTCACCTTCTCGACCCCGGCGGCATCGCCGCCGCGGACTGCAAGATCGCCGACTTCCACGGTGATGGCCGCCCCGCGATCGCCTGTTCCGGCGCGTCCACCGCGAATGTGAAGCTCTACAGCCCGCGGTGAAAAGCCGCGATCTGGGGTGCCGCCGAATTCATGCGGTCGCGTTACGGTCGCGGCTCCTGCTCCGTAGTATGTTGTACGCCCGGATTATCTCGATTGGCGGGCGTTCAGGTGAAGCACCTCACTTTCGTGTCGCGCACCCACCCGTTATGCTTCGCGACACAGAAGTGGACGATTGCTTGCCTTGGTGGGGCAGGCGCTTCCTAGGAACTTGCAAAATAAACTGTCCGGAGATCTTGGCAGGCCCCGGACGGGTTCGGGGCGCGGGTTTCCGCCCCGAACCTGTTACTTAATCTACGCAGATAT
>JBEKDV010000573.1:0-7836 GCA_050014175.1 Candidatus Solibacter sp.
TCACGGGCGCTCGGCCATGGCCATGACGCTCACCGGCCAGGGTACATGGCGTCTCGGACCCTCACAGGCCGGCGTGCTCCACGCGCACAACGCGTATTGCTACCGCTGCCCCTTCGGCCTGACCTATCCCGATTGCGAAGTGCGTTGCGCCCATGATCTGGAGGAGCTGATCCGCACCACCACCGGCGGCCGGATCGCGGGCTTCATCGCCGAACCCATTCAGGGTGTCGGCGGCTATATCACCCCGCCCAAGGAATACTTCCACATCGTGGAGAAGATCGTGCGCAACTACGGCGGCATCTTCATCAGCGATGAAGTGCAGACCGGCTGGGGACGCACCGGCGGCAAGTGGTTCGGCATCGAGCATTGGGGCGTCGTGCCGGACATCATCACCGGCGCCAAAGGTCTGGGGAACGGCAGCCCCATCGGTCTCACCGTGGCCAAGCCTGAGGTCGCCGATGGCCTCAAGGGCGCGACCCTCTCCACCTTCGGTGGCAACCCCGTCACCGCGACCGCGGCCAAGGCCGTGATCGATTTCATCGAAGAGCAGAAGCTGCTGGACAACTGCACCGAAACCGGCGGCTACCTGCGCGCCGGCCTCGAAGACCTGAAGGAGAAGCACGAAATCATCGGCGACGTGCGCGGCATGGGCCTCATGCAGGCCATCGAGCTGGTGGAAGACCGCCAGTCCAAAACGCCCGCCGCCGCGCATACCGCGCAGTTGCTGGAAGCCACCCGCGAGCACGGCCTGCTGGTGGGCAAGGGCGGGCTCTACGGCAACGTGATCCGCGTCACGCCGCCCATGAACATCGGGCGCGCCGATGTGGACCAGTTCATCCAACTCCTGGATAAGAGCCTGGCCGCCGTCGCCGCCCCCGTGGGAGGAGTCCGGTGATTCCGGGCAATCTCGAGCGCTTCCCGGACCTCCACCCCGCCTTCGATTCGCAAGCCGCGGTAGTGGAAGCCAACCGCTGCCTCTACTGCTACGACGCTCCGTGCACCGCGGCCTGCCCCACCCACATCGACGTGCCGCGCTTCATCAAGAAGATCGCCACCGGCAATCTGCGCGGCGCCGCGCAGACCATTCTCGATGCCAACATCCTCGGCCTCAGTTGTTCTCGCGTGTGCCCCGTCGATGTCCTCTGCGAAGGCGCCTGCGTGCTGCATCGCTACAACAAGCAGCCCATCGAGATCGGCCGCCTGCAGCGCTACGCCATGGAGAACGCCCGCGCCGTCGTGCTGCCGCGCCGCGCCGCGCCGGTGAATTTTAAAGTCGCCTGCGTGGGCGGCGGTCCGGCATCGCTCTCCTGCGCCGCCGAATTGCGCCGACACGGCGCCGCCGTCACCGTGTTCGACAATCGCCCCCACCCCGGCGGACTCAACACCTACGGCGTCGCCGAGTACAAGCTCCGCCCCGAGGATAGTCTCCGCGAGGTGGAAATGGTGCGCTCCATGGGCGTGGAATTCCGTCAGGCCGCCGTCGGCAGCGACGTCTCTCTTGATCGACTGGAGCGCGAATTCGACTTCATCTTTATCGGCGTCGGCCTGGGCGCCATGGAGCGTCTCGGCCTGCCCGGCGACCACCTCCCCGGCGTCATCGACGCCCTGCGCTTCATCGAACGCTATAAGACCCAGTCCGATTTTCAGGTCGCCGGCACGGTCATCGTCATCGGCGGCGGCAATACCGCCATCGATGCCGCCAACGCCGCCGTGCGCCTGGGCGCCGAAAACGTCCACCTCTTCTACCGCCGCACCGAGAAGGAAATGCCTGCCTTCCCGTTCGAATACGATCACGCCAAGGTGGAAGGCGTCCGCTTCCATTGGACGGCGCAACCCGTCGCCGTTGTCGAAGCCGGGGGCCGCGTCGCCGCCGTCAGGTTCCTGCGCACGCGCCTGGGCGAAGCCGATTCCCAGGGCCGCCGCATCCCGGAACCCATCCCCGATAGCGAATATGAGGTGGCTTGCGACATGGTGATTCCCGCCCTGGGCCAGTCCCGCCTCACCGCCATGCTGCACCTGGAAATGAACGGCGGCTCCATCGCCGTGGATCGCCCCACCGGCCGCACCAGCAATCCCAAATACTATGCCGGCGGCGATTGCGTCAACGGCGGCCGCGAGGTGGTGGACGCCGTGGCCGATGGCACTCGCGCCGCCCTCGGGATGGTGAACCATGGCTGACCTCGCCACCAATTTTGCCGGCATACACTGCCCCAATCCCTTTTGGCTGGCCTCCGGACCGCCCACCAATTGCGGCGAACAGATCATGCGCGCTTTCGACGCCGGCTGGGGCGGCGCCGTGTGGAAGACCATCGGCGACCCCATCGTCAACGTCTCCTCGCGCTACTCCTCGGTGGATTGGAATGGCCAGCGCATGATGGGCCTCAACAACATCGAGCTCATCAGCGACCGCTCCATCGCCACCAACCTGCGCGAGATCGCCGAGGTCAAGCGGCGCTACCCCCATCACGCCGTCATCGCGTCCCTGATGGTGGATTCCACCCGCGAGGCCTGGCACGAAATCGTCCAGCGCACCGAAGACGCCGGCGCCGATGGCCTGGAGCTCAATTTCGGCTGCCCCCACGGCATGAGCGAGCGCGGCATGGGCTCGGCCGTCGGCCAGGTGCCCGATTACACCTGCATGATCACCCAGTGGGTCAAGGAAGTGGCGCGCACGCCCGTGCTGGTGAAGCTCACGCCCAATATCACCGACATCCGCATGGCCGCCCGCGCCGCACGCTCTGGCGGCGCCGACGCCCTTTCCGCCATCAACACCATCAACTCCATCACTGGTATCGATCTCGATACGCTGACGCCGCGCCCCAATGTCGGCGGCCTTTCTTCGCACGGCGGATACTGCGGACCGGCCGTCAAGCCCATCGCGCTGCACCTCGTACAGCAGATCGCTTCCGATCCCGAAGTCGGCATCCCCCTCTCCGGCATCGGCGGCATCTCCGGTTGGCGCGAGGCGGCGGAATTCATGCTGCTCGGCTGCGGCACCGTGCAGGTCTGCACCGCCGCCATGCACTACGGCTACCGCATCGTGGAAGACATGATCGATGGCCTGAGTAACTGGATGGACGAGAAAGGCTTCCGCACCATCGAGGATTTCCGCGGCCTCGCGGTTCCCAAGATCACCGAGTGGAAGCACCTCGATCTCAACTACCGCATCGTGGCGCGCATCAATCGCGATACCTGCATCGGCTGCGATCTCTGCTACATCGCCTGTTGGGATGGCGCGCACCAGTGCATCCACCTGGATAAACCCGATGGGCCTCCCGCCATCACCGTAACCCCCGTGTCGAAGCCCGACGCCCTGCGCGCCACCGGCGGCCCCACTCCCCCCGCGCGCATCCCCCGCGTGGACGAAGCCGAATGCGTCGGCTGCAATCTCTGCTGGCTCGTCTGCCCGGTCGAAGACTGCATCACCATGGCCAAAATCGAAACCGGCCGCCCCGCCGAGAGCTGGGCGCAGAGGACCGAAGCATGAGTGGAATCCCGTTACGCTCCGACACAGCCCCTTCACCGCAGAGACGCGGAGAACGCAGAGCTCATGCCACGACGGCGTCGTGGTGGAATGGGCTGGGAAACCCGAGAAGAATGCCCCCACGAATGGGGGCATGGCAGCCCTGGAGGGCTACTCTACGGTGCATCGACGAAGAATCGGTGCATCGACGAAGAATCAACGAGTTGCAGGTGGGTTTCCGGAGAGGAAAGCGCAAAGAAGCAGGAGCCTCTCTTTGGTTTTCTCTGCGCTTCTCTCTGCGATCTCTGCGTCTCTGCGGTGAATCCACATCTACCCATCACGAGCCCTTAACCCAATGACCACCCTCATCCGCAACGGCAAAATCGTCACCGCCACCCAAACCCTCGCCGCCGACGTCCTCATCGAAGGCGAACTCATCACCGAAGTCCGCCCCGGCATCCCTGCGAACTCCGCTAAAGTCATCGACGCCTCCGGCATGTACGTCCTCCCCGGCGGCATCGATTGCCACACCCACCTAGACATGCCCTTCGGTGGCACCACCAGCGCCGACGATTTCCTCACCGGCACCCGCGCCGCGGCTTTCGGCGGCACCACCACCATCGTCGATTTCGCCATACAGCCCCGCGGCACCCGCATGCGCGATGCCCTCGACGTCTGGTGGAAAAAAGCCGAAGGCAAAGCCTGCATCGATTACGGCCTGCACATGATCGTCACCGATCTCGGCGCCTGCGGCCTGGAAGATATGGACGACCTGGTAAGCGAAGGCGTGGCCAGCTTCAAGCTCTTCATGGCCTACCCGAACGTCCTCATGGTGGATGACGCCACCATCTTCAAGGCCCTCTCGCAGACCGCCAAGAACGGCGCGCTCATCTGCATGCACGCCGAAAACGGCAGCGTCATCGACGTCATCATCGCGCGCGCCCTCGCCGAGGGCAAGACCGCGCCCATCTACCACGCGCTCACCCGCCCGCCGCGCGCCGAAGCCGAAGCCGTGCACCGCGCCATCGCCATGGCGGAAATCGCCGGCACGCCCGTCTACATCGTGCACCTCTCCTGCGAAGACGCCCTCAACGAAGTCCGCGAGGCGCGCGATCGCGGCGTACCCGCCTTCGCCGAAACCTGCCCGCAATACCTGCTGCTCTCCATCGAAGAGCTCGAGCGCCCTAATTTCGAGGGCGCCAAGTACGTCTTTACTCCGCCCCTGCGTCCCAAGCATCACCTGCCCAAACTCTGGGAAGGCCTCAAGCACGATCGCCTGCAAGTGGTCTCCACCGACCACTGCCCCTTCTGTTTCGCCGACCAGAAGATCCTCGGCAAGGACGATTTCACCAAGATCCCCAACGGCGGTCCCGGCATCGAAAACCGCATGCAGCTCATGTATCACTACGGCGTCAACCAGGGTCAGATCTCGCTCAACCGCTTCGTGGAGATCACCTCCACCACCCCGGCGCGCATCTTCGGCATGTATCCCCGCAAGGGCGAAATCGCGCCCGGCAGCGACGCCGACCTCGTCCTCTGGGATCCCGCCGCGCTCTACACCATCAGCGCCGCCACCCATCACATGCGCGTCGATTACTCCATGTTCGAGGGCTACGAAGTCACCGGCAACGCGCGCACCGTGCTCTCCCGCGGCGAAGTCATCGTCGATGCCGGCCAGTTCCTCGGCAAGCCCGGACGCGGCAACTATCTGAAGCGCACCGCCCGCGGCGGAGCCTGGAAGTAATGCCGCACGACCCCACGCTGTATAACAAAGACCTGGCGCCCATTCCGCAAGACAAACGCTCGTGGGGCCTCTACAACTACGCTTCCCTCTGGGTGGCCATGTCGGTCTGCATCCCCACCTACATGCTCTCCAGCGGCCTCATCGCCGGCGGCATGAGTTGGTGGCAGGCCATCTCCACCATCCTCCTCGGCAACCTGATCGTGCTCATCCCCATGCTGCTCAACGCGCATGCGGGCGCCAAATACGGCATTCCCTTTCCCGTCTTCGTGCGCGCCTCCTTCGGCGTGCGCGGCGCCAACATCCCCGCCGTCCTCCGCGCGCTGGTGGCCTGCGGATGGTTCGGCATCCAGACCTGGATCGGTGGGCAGGCCATCTTTTCCATGCTCAAAATTCTCTGGCCCGCCGCCGCCGCTTCCCCCGGCGGCGCGTGGATCTGCTTCTTCGCTTTCTGGGCGCTGAATATCGCCGTCATCTGGCGCGGCATCGAAACCATCAAGTTTCTCGAAGGCATCGGCGCGCCCTTCATGCTGGGCATCGGCCTGCTGCTCTTGTGGTGGATCACCGGCAAGGCCGGCGGCCTCGGACCCGTGCTCAGCGCGCCCAGCAAGTTCCACACCACCGCCGAGTTCCTCCGCTTCTTCATTCCGTCGCTCACCGGCATGGTCGGCTTCTGGGCCACCGTCGCGCTCAACATCCCCGATTTCACCCGCTACGCCAAATCGCAGAAGGCGCAGATGTGGGGCCAGGCCCTCGGCTTGCCCGCCGCCATGACGCTCTATTCCTTCATCGGCGTGGCCGTCACCTCCGCCTCGGCCGTGCTCTTCGGCGAGCCCATCTGGGACCCCGTAGTGCTGCTCGGCAAATTCAATCAGCCCGTGGTCGCCTCCATCGCCCTGGTCGCGCTGCTGGTCGCCACCCTCAATACCAACGTCGCCGCCAACGTGGTCTCGCCCTCCAACGATTTTTCCAACCTCAACCCGCGCCTGATTTCCTTCCGCACCGGCGGCCTCATCACCGGCGTCATCGGCGTCCTCATGATGCCCTGGAAACTCATGACCGATTTCAGCTCCTACATCTTCGGCTGGCTGGTCGGCTATTCGGGCCTGCTCGGACCCATCGCCGGCGTCATGATCGCCGACTATTTCCTGGTGCGCCGCGCCCACCTCAAACTGGACGATCTCTACCGCCGCAACGGCGTTTACGAGTACGATAATGGAATCAACCTGCGTGCCGTAGCCGCGCTGGTGGTTGGAATCGTCGTAGCGCTCCTGGGACTTGTCATCCCGCCGCTGCGCCTGTTGTACGACTACGCCTGGTTCGTCGGCTTCGGCGTCTCCGGCGCGGTCTACGTAATGCTGATGCAGCGCGCCGCCTTATCCGGTGGCGCGCCCGAACTGGAGGGGGAAATATGATCGCAACCGATTCGAAGGTAGGAACCGTCTCGTTCTATATCGACGGCGCCTGGGAAAAACCGCAAGGCCGCGCCACGGGAACCGTCACCAATCCCGCCACCGGCGCCATCCTGGCCGAAGTGCCGTACGCCAACCCGAGTGACGTCGATAGCGCCGTCCGCACCGCGCACGCCGCCTTCCTCAAGTGGCGCGAAGTCCCCGTGGTCGACCGCGTCCAGGTGCTCTATCGCTATAGAGCGCTGCTCGACAAACACGCCAACGATCTCGCCGCCATCCTTACCAGCGAGAACGGCAAGGCCACCGACGACGCCCGCATGGAAGTCCGCCGCATGATTCAGATGGTGGAAGTCGCCTGCGGCATGCCCAGCCTCATGATGGGCGATTCGCTCAACGATGTCGCCGCCGGAATCGATTGCAAGACGATCCGCCAGCCCATCGGCGTCTGCGCCGGCATCACTCCCTTCAACTTCCCCGCCATGGTGCCCATGTGGATGCACCCCTTCGCCATCGCCTGCGGCAACGCGTTTGTCCTCAAGCCCTCGGAAAAAGTGCCGCTCACGCCCACGCGCGCCATCGAACTCCTCCACGACGCGGGACTGCCCCCCGGCGTGCTCAACCTGATCCACGGCGATAAAGTCAGCGTCGACGCCCTGCTCCACCACCCGTTGGTAAAGGCCGTCAGCTTCGTCGGTTCCACCCCGGTCGCCAAGTACATCTACACCACCGCGGCCGCCGAAGGCAAGCGCGTGCAAGCCCTGGGCGGCGCCAAGAATCACCTCATCGTCATGCCCGACGCCGATATGCCGAAGACCGTCGAAGCCATCATCGGCTCCGCCTTCGGCGGGGCCGGCGAGCGCTGCCTGGCCGGCAGCGTGCTCGTCCCTGTAGGCGATGCCGCCGGTCCACTGCTGGAACTTCTCGTCGCCCGTACCAAGGCGCTCACCGTCGGCGATGGCAGCCTCCCCGGCATCGAAATGGGACCGCTGGTGACCGGCGACCACTGCAAGAAGGTCGCCAGCTACGTCGACAAAGGCGTCGCTGAAGGCGCCACCCCGCTGGTCGATGGCCGCGAGCGCAGGGGGGTGCCCTCTGGGCCGAGCGGATACTTCCTCGGCCCGACGATCTTCGATTACGTGACCCCCGAAATGACCATCGCGCGTGAAGAGATCTTCGGCCCGGTGCTCTCCGTAATGCGCGTCAACACGCTCGACGACGCC
>JBEKDV010000574.1:0-4243 GCA_050014175.1 Candidatus Solibacter sp.
CGGAGAGCGCGGAGCCAGCGGAGATCTCGCGTGCTGCGCTGCGAGGCGCACGCTACGCTGGAAGGCTGGCGAGAACGCCATGACGAAGAATCCACGAGTTGCTGGAGAAAAAGAGCGGGAGGCGTGGGTGGGCGCGGAGGAAGCGGAGGGAGAAGCTTGCAAGCTCGAAGCGGATTGTCCGAGCTTCGAAGCGGATTGGCAGGCTGAAGCCTGCCCCACCAAAGAAAGTGTGCTTCGATGGAAGGAGACCTATGACTACTCGCCGCGCGTTTCTCGCCTCCGCCCCGGCTCTCGGCTTCGAGACCGCCCGCTTGATGGCGGACGGCAGTTTCACCAGCCAGCGTCCTCCGCTGGAGCAGCGCAAGTTCACCAGCGCGGCGGTAGAGAGCCGCATCGCGGAGATCAAGAAGACCATCGCCGATCCGGAATTGGGGTGGATGTTCGAGAACTGCTTCCCCAATACGCTGGACACCACGGTGCGGGCCGGGGAAGTGGACGGCAAGCCGGACACGTTCGTGATCACGGGCGATATCGACGCTATGTGGTTGCGCGATTCCACGGCGCAGGTGTGGCCCTACCTGCCGCTGGCCAAAGAGGACCCCAAGCTGCAACGGATGCTGGCCGGCGTGATCCGGCGGCAGACGCGATGCGTGCTCATCGACCCGTACGCCAACGCGTTCAACTACGGTCCCACCGGCAGCCCATGGGCCAAGGACCTGACGCGCATGAAGCCGGAATTGCACGAGCGCAAGTGGGAGATCGATTCGCTGTGCTTCACGGTGCGGCTGGCGCATGGCTACTGGAAGGCGACGGGCGACGGCGCGTGCTTCGACGAGGCGTGGAAGAGCGCGTCGAGGCTGATCGTGCAGACCTTCCGGGAGCAGCAGCGGATGAAGGACCGCGGGCCGTACAAGTTCCAGCGAAGCTCGGCGGTTGCGACGGATTCGCTGTCCAACGATGGCTACGGGAACCCGGGGCGGCCATGCGGGTTGATCCATTCCGGCTTCCGACCCAGCGACGACGCCTGCATTTTCCCCTTCCTGATCCCTTCGAATTTCTTCGCGGTGACGGCGCTGGAGCAGTTGGGGGAGATCCACGCGACGGAGCTGAAGAACGGCGCCTTCGGGCGCGAGTGCGGCGATTTCGCCGATGAAGTGCGGGCGGCGCTGGCGCAGTATGGCAGGGCGAGGCATGCGCGGCGAGGCGAGATTTACGCCTTCGAAGTGGACGCCTACGGCAGTGCGCTACTGATGGACGACGCGGGGATGCCGGGACTGCTGGCGATGCCGTACCTGGGGAGCGTGGCGGCCACGGACCCGGTGTACCGCAACACGCGAGCCTTTTCGCTGAGCGAGGACAATCCGTTTTTCTATCGCGGGACGGCGGCCGAGGGCCTGGGCAGCCCGCACGCGGGGTTGGGGATGATCTGGCCGCTGGGCATCATCGGCCGGGCCCTGACCAGCAGCGACGAGACTGAGATCGCCGGGTGCCTGGCGGCTCTCCAGGCGACGCATGCCGGCACCGGCTTCATGCACGAAGGCTTCGACCGCAACGACGCGAAGCGTTTCACGCGCAAATGGTTCGCCTGGGCCAATACACTGTTCGGCGAGCTGATCCTGACGGTGGCGGCGAAATATCCGCGGCTGTTGCGCGGCTGAGCGGACGGAGCCTGGCGAGGCGGCGTTCAGGCGGCAAACACCTCGGCACGAATGCCGAGGTGGCCGCCTGGAAAGGCGACTCTACGGAGCGTTGAAGGGGGCTGCATGGAAAGGCGAATTTACGGAGCGGCGAAGGCGGCCGCATGGTCGCGCACGAACTGCTCGAACTTGATGGGCGCTTTGCGGCCCACGCGCTCGACTTCCCAGGTGACCTCCGCGGCCGCGCCGGTGCGGTAATGGCGGTACAAATCGGAAACTTTGTCCACCGTCCAGGGGGGTATGCCGGCGGCCAACATCCACTCCCGCGCGGCATCCTCCGGCACATCGACGTACTGGATGGTGCGCCCCAGCACTTGAGAAAACCGCGCGGCGATTTCGGCGTGGGAAAGCGCCTCGGGGCCGGTAATGGTGTAGCGCTGCCACTGGTGGCCGTCTTCGGTCAGCACGTGCGCCGCCACCGCCGCGATATCGCGCGCGTCCACGGCGCTGAATTTCATCTCGCCGGCGGGAGCGTGGAGCGCGCTGCGTGCCTGAATGCCGGCGGCGTTGCCCAGGAAATTCTGGAAAAACCCGTTGGGCCGCAGCATGGTGAACGACAGCCCCGAATCTTCCAGGCGCCGTTCTCCCTCGCCGTGCTGGCGCCCAAAGAAGTACGGCGCTTGCAGGCCGGCGCCGAAAGCCGAGAATTTCACCACATAGCAGACGCCGGCGCGCTTGGCCGCGCCGATGAAATTTCTCTCCTGTTGGACCTGGTCCGGCGAGGCAGCGGTCAGAAGCAGCGCCTTCTCGACGCCATCCAACGCCGCCGCCAGCGTCTCGGGGAGTGAGAGGTCCGCCTCCACCAGGTCCACATCGGGGCTGGCGCCGGAGGCGGCTTTGGCGCGATCCCGGACCAGGGAACGATGCCGCACCCCCATGCGTTGCAGCGCCTGTGAAATCTCGCGCCCCACTGTCCCCGTACCACCCGTAAGTAGAATCATGGTTTCGTCTCCTCGCCGATGGAATGGTCAAATCCGGCTAGTTATAGAAGTTGCGATCCCAGGCGTGGCGCTTGAGCGTGGCCAGGGTCGCGGAAGGCAGGGCGCCCAGATCGCTGAGCGCGACATTCGATTCCACGTGGCGCCGCGTACGCATGCCCGGGATGACGCTGGAAACGGCGGGGTGCGACAGGCAGAAGCGGAGCGCGGTATCGGGCAGGCTGACGCCTTCGCCGAGGTCGCGGCGCAGCGCGTCGACGTGCTCCACCACCTGTTTCTTGCGGCCGGGGCCGCGGAAATAATACTCGCGGAAATCGCCGGCCGGAAAGGTGGTGCTCTCGGTGAAGGTTCCGCTCAACGCGCCTTCATCCAGGGGAACGCGCGCCAGAATGCCGATATTCATTTCCCGCGCCAGCGGCAGCATGCGCGCTTCCGGCGTTTGATCGAAGATGTTGTAGATCACCTGAACGGCGTCGATGAGGCCGGTGCGCATGATGGCGAGGGCGGAATCGGGAACGTGCTCGGTGGCGGAGACGCCCACGGATTGCACTTTGCCGGAGCGCTTGAGGTCTTCGAAAGCGCGCCGCCACTCGTCCGAATCCACCCAATCGTCCGTCCAGACGTGCAGTTGCAGCAGGTCGATGGTTTCCAGCCGAAGATTGCGCAGGCTCTCTTCGGCGCTGGCGATGAGGTAGGCGTACGGGAAGACGGCAGCGATGGGCGTGCCGGATTTGGCGGGCCAGATACGATTTTTCGGCGGCACCTTGGTGGCCACATAGATCCTGCGGCCGGCCGCGCGGACGGCTTCGCCCACCAGTTGCTCGCTGTGGCCATCGCCATAGGCCAGCGCGGTATCGATGAGGTTGACGCCCAACTCGATGGCACGGCGCAGGGCGAGCAGCGATTCGTCGTCGTTGCCGCCGAGCCATTGTTTGCCGCCGATGCCCCAGGCGCCGTAACCGATGTCGCCGACCTGGAAGTTGGTCCTGCCGAGTTTGCGAAATTGCATACCCTCAGCTTAATACGCGGCAGGAGTCGCTTAAGCGCAGCGCAGCCGGATGGATGAGAGAGTGATTTTGACGCGGAGGCGCGGAGACGCGGAGCAAGACGCGGAGAAGCAAGCCGGGAAGCCAAAACCGACCGCGGAGTCAGCGGAGATCTGGCGGCTTCGCAGCGTCGCTCGCGCACGGTGCGACGGCGGTGCGTCAGGCAGCCAGCTTGCCGAGTTGCTTCTGAGCGAGGCGGCTCCAGCGGGCGGTGTAGCGGCGGCGATAGCGGGGCGCGGTGCGGTCGGCCTCCACGGCGGCGGCATAGGCGTCGCGCGCCGCGGCGGTCGCTGCGAGGCCTTCCAGCGCCTGGCCGTAGTAGTAGAGCCCTTCCGGGTCGTAGGGGCGGCGCCCGGTGTAAATCGCCAGTTCGTTGCGCGCATCGGCATACTGGCGGGCGGCGACGTAGATGCCGCCGAGTTCGCGCAGCACCTCGCTGGAGCTGTGGCGCTCGTCCTGGCTTACCACGGTCTGGAAATGGGCGAGCGCGTCGCGCAGGCGTCCCTGTTCGCGCGCCATGCGGCCGAGTTGGAAGTGGGCGTCGGTGAGCGTGGGGTCGATG
>JBEKDV010000575.1:0-6976 GCA_050014175.1 Candidatus Solibacter sp.
GAGATTCAGAACCGGTGTCTCGGACTACGCTCTTGGAAGCCATCCGATTTGGGAATTGTCTAGAACAATCTATCAGATGACCAAGAAGCCATTCATTGTGGGAGGGCTGACCCTGGGGGCCGGTTATATCTGGGCGCTGGTCCGACGAGGGGAGAGGCCAGTATCCCAAGAACTGGTGACGTTCCGCCGACGCGAGCAGATGCAGCGGTTAAGAAGGTTTCTCCCAGGAGTCCTTACAAATAGCAGAGCAAGACCTAATGAGTAGGAGTTTTGGGAACCAGGCAGAACAGTGAATCGTAACGGAGACTCCACCTCGACGCCCCCCGGCACCCTTTCTTCGCCGTGGGGGACGGAGGATTCGGCCAATCCTAGCCCGGCAGGCGAGTCGACAGGCCGGATCGGCGGGGTGCCTAATGCCGGTCATCTGATCCTAAACGCTGACGACTGGGGACGGAACCGCGAAACTTCCGACCGGACCCTCGATTGCATCCTCCGCGGGACCGTTTCTTCAGTGAGCGCCATGGTCTTCATGGCGGATTCCGAGCGGGCGGCGGCGATGGCTCTGGGACGAGGGATCGATGCTGGCCTGCACCTCAACTTTACCACGCCGTTTTCGGCGCCGAACTGTCCCGCACGGCTGGTGGAACGGCAGCGTGAAGTCGCCGCCTACTTGCGCCACCATCGGTTTGCCATGGTCGTCTATCACCCCGGCCTGAGTCGCTCCTTCGAGTACGTCATAGGGGCGCAACTCGACGAGTTCAGTCGTCTCTACGGGGCGGCTCCAGGGCGACTCGACGGCCATCACCACATGCACTTGTGTGCTAACGTTTTGCTCGGAGGACTGCTACCGCCCGGAACGATTGTGCGGCGTAACTTTTCATTTCAGCCGGGAGAAAAGAGCTTTGGTAACCGGCTCTATCGGAAAGTCGTGGACCAGTTGCTGGCCCGGCGCCACCGTCTCACCGACTTCTTCTTCTCGCTGGCAGCGCGCGGAGCTCCGGATTACCTGCAACATATCCTTTCCCTGGCGCGCAACTTTGTCGTTGAACTGGGGACGCATCCTGTCAAGCCGGAGCAGTACCGGTTTCTGGCAGACGGCGAGATCCTCCGTTGGGCCGGGGATTGCCCGATTGCGACCCGTTTCGCCGTGAAGTCGAATGGACCAGCGCAGCGTTGATTCCGGTTCACTTTTGCACTTCTCCAATCTTCCACGACATCCGTCCAACGCGATGAGTGACGGGACGAAGCATATTAGTGTCTGCGTTTGTACTTATAAGCGGCCAGACTTTCTCAAGCGCTTGTTAGGGGAACTTCGCGATAAGGGTAAAACACTGGCCAGATGGAACGAGACGATCTTATTGTCGGGCAGGACGATCTTATCCTGATAACAGGAGCAACCGGCTTCGTTGGGCCCAGACTCGTAGAGAGTCTACTGGGCCGTGGATTCCGCAACGTGCGCTGTTTCGCCAGGCCGTCTGGTGATGTGTCTAGGCTCGAGAACCCCTCTGGTCGCGGCCGCGAGGGGGCGCGGGTTGAAGTGTTCAAAGGCAATCTTCTGTCGCGCGAGGATTGCGCCGCCGCAACTAAGGATGTGGCGGTCATCTTTCACTTGGCCGCAGGCCGAGGCGAAAAGTCCTTTCCCGACGCTTTCCTGAACTCGGTCGTCATTACGCGGAATCTTCTGGAAGCGAGCATGCGGTACAAATGCCTGAGGCGATTTGTTAACATCAGTTCGTTTACGGTTTATACCAATAAGCAGAAACCTCGGTTCAGGCTGTTGGATGAGACGTGTCCGGTTGAAAAGCATCCCGAGCTCCGGGGGGACGCGTATTGCTTTGCAAAAGTCAAACAAGACGAAATCGTCTGCGAGTATGGTAGAAGGTTCGGGATCCCATACGTCATTGTCAGGCCTGGGTATGTTTACGGGGCCGGCAAGACGGCGATCACTGGCCGGGTGGGGATCGCTACTTTCGGTCTATTTCTGCACCTGGGTGGTTCAAACAGTATCCCGTTCACGTATGTTGAAAACTGTGCAGAAGCGATTGCGATGGCAGGTTTGAAAAAGGGGGTCGAGGGCGAGGTTTTCAACGTCGTGGACGACGATTTGCCTTCCAGCCGCCTGTTCTTGCGTCTGTACAAACAGAATGTGAGAAAGTTTAAGTCACTCTATGTTCCTCACGTCGTAAGTTACACACTCTGCTATTTGTGGGAGCGATATTCGACCTGGTCAAAAGGGCAGTTGCCGCCCGCGTACAATCGCAAGTTGTGGGACGCCTTTTGGAAGAAGACGCGTTACAGCAACGAAAAGCTGAAGACGCGGCTGGGCTGGACGCCGAAAGTGCCGATGGAGGAGGGACTCAGGCGCTATTTCGAGGCCTGCCGGGATGGAGCGCGAGATGCTTAAGGTCGCCATCGTGGGATGTGGCAAGATCGCCGATGCGCATGCCGCGCAGATCCAGAGAATCAAGGGATGCGAGATCGTTGGTGTTTTTGACAGGGAACCGCTGATGGCGCGCCAGCTCTCCGAGCGGTTTCCGGTCCAACGGTATTTTGGCGACTTACCGGAACTCCTCAGTGAAGCCCGGCCAGACGTTGTTCACATCACGACGCCGCCGCAAACTCATTTCGATCTTGCGAAGCTTTGCCTGGAATGGGGATGCCACGTCTATGTGGAGAAGCCATTCACAGTTGACGAGAACGAGGCCCGAAGACTGATCGCACTCGCCACCGGAAAAGGGCTCAAGCTAACTGTCGGGCACGATGATCAATTCAGCCATGTGGCGCGGCGCATGCGAACCCTTGTCCAAAGCGGCTTTTTGGGCTAAACTATTGCAGAATATTATTAGCCACGGCATCGCCAGGATCGCGGAGTTCCTGAGCAGCGAGTCGCCCGAGGTGATCGCGTATGGGTTCGTAAGTCCGTTTCTCAAGAGGATGGGCGAAAACGAAATTATCGACGAACTGAGAGTCATCATTGCTGAAGAGGAGGGCGCGACCGCCTATTTTACTTTCTCGTCGCAGATGCGGCCCTCGCTCCATCAGTTTCGCATTTACGGGAGCAAGAACGGTCTTGTTCTGGATCAGGATCAGGAGACACTCATCAAGCTGCGGGGGAACAGATTCAAAAGCTATGTTGAGAAGTTTGTCCCGCCTCTGCTCGTGGCCCAGCAGTGTGTCGGAAACCTGATGACGAACGTAGAAACTTTTCTGGCAAGGGACTTCCATATGAAGTCTGGCATGAAGTACTTAATCGAATCTTTCTACCGGTCCATTGTGGAAGGTGCCTCAGTGCCGATTCCGTACCGGGAAATTCTTCTAACCGCTAAAATCATGGACTCCATCTTTGCTCAACTTGATGGCAGTCAGCCGCATTGTCAGACGCACGACTGGATACCCCTTCGTGCCGCACGGACCAATTGACACGCAACACGGAGAGGTCGCCGTTGGTAAGGCAGCAGTCGGCTTGCCGGCTGCGGTCGGTAATGCCACCCCAAGGGCTCGAATCCCTTCCCTTCCTTCCCCGCCACTTTTCCCCTAAGCTCGCCGATGGGCATTGATCCACGGTTGACGGCGTCTGGCAGTATCGCGTTGCGCATATGCAGCGCCGCCCTGTTGTCGGGTCATGTGTGGGGCCGCGCGTGGGATGGCCTAAAGTGCGTATCGCGCGCTTTGCCTCTTTCTTCGTCCGAAAGCGGCAAGGTTATGCTCCGGTTCGACGGCACTCCAGCTCTGGAGTCCGCGTGGATGGGGATCATTCATTGATGTCTTCACTGATTCACGTCTCGGGCAGGGATGTTCGAATTGCGGGGCGGTTTCTCCGGATCGCGCGCCTCGATGCAGACAAGTTCCAGTTTCTGGACGACCCAGAGCCGATGCTCAGAGCCCTACGCACGTCCGGATTCCCGATCGACCTCTTCACATTTATGCAGAGATTGCCGGAAACGTCGCCGAAGCACGCCTACCCCATGGAATGGGATAACTTGGCTGTCCTTCCGGTATCCACTTTCAACCACTGGTGGACCCAGCAGATCGGCTTCAAAGCCCGGAACAAAGCCAAGCAGGCCGAGAAGAAGGGGGTGACGCTCCGGGAGGTACCTTTCGATGAAGCACTCGTTCAGGGAATCTGGGAGATCTACAACGAGTGCCCCGTGCGTCAAGGAAAGCACTTTGCCCACTACGGAATGAGCCTCGAGAGGGTGCGTGGGTACGCCGGAACGTTTCTCAACAGCAGCATATTCATCGGAGCGTCTCTCGGCCAAGAGCTGATTGGCTTTGCGAAGCTCACATGCGATGAAACTCGAACCCAGGCCAACTTGATGCATATTGTCTCAATGATCCGGCAAAGGGACAAGGCCCCGACGAACGCGCTCATCGCACAAGCGGTCCGATCATGTGCCGAACGGGGGATCCCTTATCTCGTATACTCGAACTTTTCCTACGGGAAAAAGCAACGCGACGGTCTTAGCGACTTTAAGGAACGCAACGGGTTCCAGCAGATCGATCTGCCTCGCTACTACGTCCCTTTGACTCGCACCGGTTGGGCCGCTTTCCGGCTCGGCCTGCACCGCCGTTTCGTTGACCATTTGCCAGAACCCGTAGCCGCCAAGCTTCGCGCCTTGCGGAAAGCCTTCTACCGCCGCATATACGAGTCAGAGACAGAGGCATAAGAGAAATATCAATGCCTGGAATCGTAGGTCTAATCACCAAGATGCCGTGCGAGTGGGCCGAGACACAATTGTTACGGATGGTTGAGGCTCTTCGCCACGAGTCCTTCTATGGGACGGGAACTTGGGTTGATGAGTCCCTGAGAGTGTACGTCGGATGGACTGTGCGGAGGAATTCCTTCGCCGACGGAATGCCCCTCTGCAACGAACGCGGGGATGTTGTCTTAGTCTTTTCCGGGGAGGAGTATCCCGAGCCGGACACCGCTCGTCGCCTTAAGGAGCGCGGGCACGGCGTCGCGACGGAGGGGCCCTCCTATCTCGTCCACCTCTACGAGGAGAATCCCTCGTTTCTGAAAACCTTGAATGGACTGTTTCATGGGCTCCTGACAGACCAGACACGCCGAATGGCCACCCTCTTCAACGACCGTTTCGGCATGCACCGGATTTACTATCACGAGGCGAAGGAGGCCTTCTATTTCGCCGCCGAAGCCAAGGCAATCCTCGCGGTACGTCCCGAACTCCGGCGGGCGGAGGCTCGGGCTTTGGGCGAACTCGTCGCCTGCGGCTGCGTCTTGGAGAACCGGACAATATTTAAAGGCATCCAAGTACTGCCGGGTGCTTCGGCCTGGGTGTTTCGTGACGGCTCAATCGATCGCAAAAGCACGTACTTCCAGCCTCGCGAGTGGGAGGACCAAGCCCACCTGGAGCCGGAATCCTATTATCGTGAACTGCGCGATGCCTTTTCGCGGAACCTCCCTCGATACTTCAACGGGCGGGAGCGTATTGGGATGTCCTTGACCGGTGGGTTGGACACCCGGGTGATCATGGCGTGGCACAAGGCTGCTCCTGGGTCGCTTCCCTGCTACACGTTTGGAGGGATGGTCCGCGAATGCCAGGACGTGCGAATTGCTCGACGAGTGGCCAGAGTATGCCAACAAACGCACGGAGTCATCACGGTCGGAGATGAATTCCTCTCTCGCTTTCCCCGGTACGCCGAACGCTGTGTATACCTGACAGAGGGAGGCGCCGACGTATATCGCTCTGCTGACCTCTACGTCAGTGAGAAGGCCCGCGAGATCGCGCCGGTGAAAATAGTCGGGACCTATGGCAGCGAGATACTCCGCCAAGCAGTGATGTTCAAACCCGTGACGCCTGTGCCCGGGTTGTTCCGTCCTGAGTTCGCCTCTTACCTTCGCCAAGCGCGCGACACCTACGCCCAGGCGCGTCGTGAGCACCCAGTTACTTTCGCGGCCTTCCGCCAGTCCCCCTGGTATCATTATGGTATTCTCGCCCTGGAGCAAACCCAGCTCACCGTGCGGTCTCCCTACCTCGACAACGACTTCGTCCGCACGGTCTACCGCGCGCCGACCTCCAATAATGGTGCGAACGACGATCTCCGCCTGCGACTGATCGGCGATGGCGATCCAGCTCTCGCCCAACTGCGGAGCGATCGCGGCGTCGGCGGGGACTCGGGACGCCTCATTTCGGCAGCCTGCCGGGCTTTTCTCGAGTTCACCTTCAAGGCGGAATACGCCTACGACTACGGTATGCCCCAGTGGGTGGCACGAATCGATCATCTTCTTTCTCCTCTCCGCCTCGAACGGCTCTTCCTCGGCCGGCACAAGTTCGCCCATTATCGTGTGTGGTACCGGGAGGTCCTGTCCCGGTACGTTCGGGAGATGCTGCTCGACCCACGCACACTTTCCCGGCCCTACCTCGAGGGGAATAGGCTCGAAACCATGGTGCGGGGCCACCTCAAAGGAGACCGAAACTACACCACCGAGATCCACAAGGTGCTGACGCTGGAACTCCTTCAACGCCTTTTCCTGGACCCCCGATGAGTCAGCAGGCTCCGCCACCCACCGCGTAAAAATGCCCTAAATGTCCCCGCATATTGCTCTCTTCATCTGCATCGTTGGAATCGCCGGCCTTTTCTTCCTCGATCGCGACACGTCCGTCCGCAACTCCAAAGCCCTCTGGCTGCCGGTTATCTGGCTCTGGATCGTCGGATCGAGGCCCGTCTCCGTCTGGTTCGGGATCGCACCCCCCGCCGACGTCGATGTGCAACTCCATGGGAGTCCGGTTGACCGGTTTGTCTTCTTGGTTTTGCTGGCCGCAGGAATCGTGGTCCTTATCCGCCGGAGCAGTCGGACAAGTGCGTTGCTCAAGGCGAGCTGGCCCATCCTCATCTACTTTGCCTTTTGCCTCCTCAGCGTCCTCTGGTCGGATTTCCCCTTCATAGCTTTCAAGCGTTGGACTAAGGCCATTGGCGACCTGGTGATGGTTCTCATTGTCGTGACGGATGCGGAACC
>JBEKDV010000576.1:0-4221 GCA_050014175.1 Candidatus Solibacter sp.
GAAATCTTGCTCATCACAAATATTCTATTGCCTCGCCGCTCCGCCGGATACATTTCCCCTCGATTTTGTTTTGTACCGACACCAACCAAGGGCTCTGGATCCGGAATTTTGCAAGTCCCTAGAAAGCGCCTGCCCCACCTTGGCAAGCCGACGACTCGCAGTGGCTTTTCAGCAGGCAGATGAACAAAGGAGCGAACTATGGATCAGCAAATTCTCACCCGCCGCGGGCTGCTTCGCCAGGCGGTCGGCGGAGCAGCGCTCGTCTCCGCGCTGCACGCACAAAATCAGCCCGCGAGTTCCGCGGCGAGAATTCGCGAGGGCTTCGACTTCGGCTGGAAGTTCTTCAAAGGCGACTCGCCCGGCGCCCAACAGGCCGAGTTCTCCGACTCCGCATGGCGCTCTGTCGACCTGCCGCACGATTGGAGCATCGAGGGTCCCTTCGGCGAACAGGAAAAAGCCCAGGGAAGCCTTCCCACGGGCATCGGCTGGTACCGCAAACGCTTCCGTGTGCCCGATTCCTACAAGGACCGCGCGGTGGTCATCGAGTTCGACGGCATCTATCAGAACAGCGAAGTGTGGATCAATGGCCAGTACCTGGGCAAGCGCCCGTATGGCTACATCGCCTTCTCCTACGATCTCTCGCCGCATCTGAAAGCCGGCGGCGACAACGTGATCGCGGTGAAGGTGGACAACTCCAGGCAGCCCAACTGCCGCTGGTATTCCGGCTCCGGCATCTACCGGCACACGTGGCTGCTGGCCACCAACCCGCTCCACGTGGCCTATTGGGGCACGTTCGTCACTTCGCCGCGCGTTTCCAAGAACGCCGCCACGCTGCAGGTCAAGACGCGCGTGAAGAACGAGTGCAAGACCCCGGCCACCTGCGTGCTGAGCACCAGCCTGCTGGATCGCGACGGGAAGGCGGTGCAGAGCGCCGAAGCCACCCAACAGATCGCGCCCGGGGGCGAGTACGAATTCGTGCAGCAGGTGAGCGTCGACAAGCCCCGCCTCTGGTCGGTGGCCGATCCCTACCTGTACAAGGTGCACACCACGATCAGCGAGCAAGGGCGCGTGGTGGACGAGTACGACACGCCCACGGGCATCCGCGAAGCCCTGTTCGATGCCGACAAGGGATTCCTGCTCAACGGCGAGCACGTCAAGCTGAACGGCGTCTGCCTGCACCATGAGGCCGGAAGCGTCGGCGCGGCCGTGCCGGAGCGCGTCTGGGAACGCCGGCTGGAAATTCTGCGGGAAATGGGATGCAACGCCATCCGCACCAGCCA
Organism: Candidatus Solibacter sp.; assembly: GCA_050014175.1. GTDB lineage: Bacteria > Acidobacteriota > Terriglobia > Bryobacterales > Bryobacteraceae > Solibacter. Next base: position 1,281 of record JBEKDV010000576.1, read on the forward strand.
CAATCCCTACGCCGCGGAATTCCTGGACCTCTGCGACCGCATGGGTTTTCTGGTCATGAATGAGGCGTTCGACGAGTGGAAGGTCGGCAAGGGGCAAATCGGCCCCTACGGTTACGCCAACTACTTTGACGAGTGGTACCAGCGCGACGTCACCAACTTCGTCCACCGCGACCGCAATCATCCCAGCGTCGTGCTGTGGAGCGCGGGCAACGAAATCGGCGACCAGTCCCGGGCCGAAGGCGCCGAGACCCTGCGCAAGCTGCTGGAGGTATTTCACACCGAGGACCCGACGCGCCTGGTGACGGCCGGCTGCGACCAGATCGCTTCCGAGCCGCTGACCAACCGGGTCCGGCCGGAGTTTCTGGCGCTGCTCGACGTGGTGGGCTACAACTACGTGGATCGCTGGCGCGACCGCAAGGAGAAATACTACAGCATCGACCGCGCGGCGTTCCCCCAGCGGCGCGTCATCGGCACGGAGAGCGGGAGCATGGGCGGCACGCGCGGCGATTATCGCGGCTTGTTCCCTGATGCCGCGCCGGTCAGGGCCGTGCTCGGCCCCGGTCCGCTGGCGCGCGGCGGAAGAGGCCGCAACATCGATGTCGAGCAGTTGTGGCGATTCGTCGGCACCTACGACTACGTGGCCGGCGATTTCATGTGGACCGGCATCGATTACCTGGGTGAGTCGCGCTGGCCGGGCAAGGGCTCGTCCGCCGGCGTGATCGACACCTGCGGCTTCAAGAAAGACGGCTTCTACTTGTATCAGAGCCAGTGGACCGAAAGAAGCGTGCTGCACCTGTTCCCGCACTGGAACTGGAAAGGCAAGGAGGGCCAGTTCATCCCGGTGACCTGCTACACCAACTGCGACACGGTGGAGCTTTTCCTCAACGGCAGATCCATTGGCGCCAAGGGCTACGCCTTCCCGCGCTACGGGATGGAAGAACGCTACGGGAACACCGGGGCGCGCGCCCGCGTGCCGCGCACCACCAACGATCTGCATCTGGAGTGGGACGTGCCGTATGAAGCGGGCACGCTGAAGGCGGTGGGGACCAAGGATGGCAAGGTGGCCGGCACGGTGGAGGTGTCCACCACGGGAGAGCCGTCGGCCGTCCGCTTGACCGTGGATCGCGCGGAGATCGCGGCCGATCGCCGCGACGCCGCCCACGTCACGGTGGAGATTCTGGACGCCCAGGGCCGCGTGGTGCCGACCGCCGATAGCGAGGTCGCATTCGTGGTGGAAGGCGAAGGCAAGCTCATCGGACTGGACAACGGAGACCCGCAGAGCCATGAAGACTACAAGGGCACGCGCCGAAAGGCCTTCAACGGGCTGTGCCTCGGCATCGTGCAATCCACCGGGAAATCCGGCGCGATTCGGGTCACGGCAACTTCGCCGGGACTTCAGGCGGGCAATCTGACGATTACGGCCAGGACGTAGCCGGGCGGGACACACGATCGTCTTGTGTCGTACCACCAAAGGCGATGGTCTGTCCCGCCTTGCGGAGCCGCGTCAAGCCGTGCTGCCGCGGAAGAAGTGCATCACCAAAGAAATCACGGCGATGATCAACAGGATGTGAATCAGCCCGCCGGCGACATGGAAGGCGAAGAATCCCAGCAGCCACATTACCAGCAAAACAACAAATAGCGTCATGAACATTGAAATCTCCTTCGTATTTTAGGTTCTTCCGCCCACGCGTGACGGGCCTTTGCCTGCTTCAGCCGCCCCCCTCGGCGGCAACTGAAGCGTAAGGATTTCTTTCCTGCCGTGTGCACGGCTCCTCAATATTGCTGAGCACGAGTCTGGCCAACGTCATCTTTCGCTCATAGATGAGGAAGCCGGGCCAGCGGGTGATGAATCCCCGCTGCATGGCGACAGGGCGGCAGCGGCACGCGAGGTGAAAGCGGATTACAATCCGGGTGTGCCGGAATTGCCGGGAAGCTATCGATGCCACGAAAGTCGAGGACTGACACTTGAATAGCATGAAAGGGAAAAGCGTTTTGATCACCGGCGCGGGCCGCGGGATCGGCAAACGCCTGGCTATGGGGTTCGCGGCCGAGGGGGCGATGGTGGGGCTGTTGGCGCGCAGCCAGGCTGAACTCGATCTGGCCAAGCTGGAGATCGAACAGGCGGGCGGCAAGGCATTGCGCCTGCGCGCCGATGTGCGCGATTCGGAAGAACTGGCGCACGCGGTGGACCGAATGAGGAGCAGCTTCGGCGGGTTGGACATTCTGATCGCCGCCGCCGGGGTGCAGGGTCCGATCGGCCCGTTTTTGCTGAGCAAGCCGAAGGCGTGGAACGAGACCGTGGAAATCAACCTGATCGGCGCGGCCAATGCCTGCCGGGTGGCGCTGCCGCCGATGATCGAGAAGCGGTCGGGCAAGATCATTCTGATTGCGGGCGGGGGCTCGGCAAATGCCCGCCCCAATTTCACCGCTTACGCGTCATCCAAGGCGGCGTTGGTGCGATTCGGGGAAAACCTGGCGGCGGAAGTCAGCGATCACAACGTGCAGGTGAACATCATCGCGCCGGGCGCGGTGTACTCGACGATGACCGACGAGATTCTGCGCGCGGGAGAAGAAAAGGCGGGCCGCAAGGAAATCGAGGACGCGGAAAGGGTGCGGGTCACCGGTGGAGTGCCGGCGGAGAAGCAGATCGCCCTGGCGTTGTTTCTGGCCAGCGAGCGGAGCAATCACATTAGCGGAAAACTGATCCACGTTAACGACGATTGGAAGCGCTTCGAGCAGGAGAACATGAAGCCGGAGCTCTACACGCTGCGGAGAGTGCAGAAGATCTGACGCCGGAAGGGCGCCGGCCGCGTGGGCGCCAATCGACATAGGTAGGCTGTCGCCAGCTTTCCCTGTCACACCACCGTACGTACGGGTCCGTATACGGCGGTTCGGCGGGTTGAGCCATTAGCCACCAGCCAATCTCGGAATCCCGAGCGAG
>JBEKDV010000577.1:0-4213 GCA_050014175.1 Candidatus Solibacter sp.
ATCGGCATCGGAACCGCGAAGTCCCGACTGGCCTACGGGCTCGCCTGCCTTCGAAAATCCGTCATAAAGAAAGGGTGAATACCATGTCCGAAGAACCGTCGGAAGCCCTGCGCAGGGCATTGAATGAGATGGAAGTGATAAGCAAGCGAAGCCTGCTGGTTACGAGATTAACACTCTACCCCTCCGTCGTATGCTTCACAGCGTGCATCCTCATGTTGCTGTTCAGCCAGAACAAATGGCTCGGACTGGCGTGGGGGATCATGTCGCTGTATGCCTTGATCGGGGCCCTGGGCGTCTACATATCGGGCGCCGTTTGTGCGAACACGCGACGCATCCTCAAGGCTATCGAGATCATTTCCGAGAAAACGAAGAGCGAATAGCTGACGCCGGATAAGTATTGTGGTCGATAGACGCCGTTATCGTAGACTGCCCCCAATTGCCGTCCCACCGGATCACTCCCGCGAAGTCCCGCCCCCGTCGACTGGCCGAATCACGCCCCTGCCGCCGATTTGCCGGACAGCAAGTTCTCCCCGAAAACCGCTCACCACGCCGCGCTCGAAGTCATGCGCGCGAGGCTGGCCCAGCGCCGCGCCGGCCTCGAACAGCTCGCCGCCCAGCTCTCGCAACTCAGCCCGCTGCGCGTCCTGGAGCGCGGCTACGCCATCGTGTCCAACCAGGCCGGAGTCGTCACCGCCGCCGCGCCCCCCGATTCGCGCATCCACGTCCGCCTCCACCGCGGCGCGCTCGACGTCCCCTCTTGACTTCCGCCCCTCTCGAATGTGATCATCCTGCCTGAATGAAACCCCGCGCCTGCTGCCTCGCCGCCACTCTGCTCGCACTCGCTTCCGCCTCCGCCCAACAGAAGTTCACCGCCGCCGACTACGCGCGCGCCGAGAAACTCATGGGCTACAACACCACGCCGCTCGTGCTTCGCTCCGCTGTCCGCCCCAACTGGCTGCCCGACGAGCGCTTCTGGTACCGCGTCACCACCGCGGAGGGCGCCGAGTTCGTCTTCGTGGACCCCGCCAAAGGCACGCGCGCACCGGCCTTCGACCACGTCAAGCTTGCCGCCGCGCTCTCCGCCGCCACCGGACGCGCCTACACCGCCGCGGCCCTTCCGTTCCAGGAGATCGAGTTTTCCGCCGACGGGCAGTCGGTCTCCGTCCAGGCGGGCGGACGCTGGAAATGCGACGTGCAGGGCGTAAAGTGCACGGCGGAAGACGGCGCCGCGCCTGCCGCCGGACGCGGTGGACGCGGTGGACGCGGAGGCCGCGGTGGCGCAGGCGGTGGCGCCGCCCCCGAAGTTCTCTCCCCCGACAAGAAGCACGCCGCCTTCATCCGCGATTCCAATCTGTGGGTGCGCGACGCCGCCACCAATCAGGAGAAGGCGCTCACCACCGACGGCATCAAGGACTTCGGCTACGCCACCGACAATGCCGGATGGGCCGCCAGCAATCGGCCCATCCTCTTGTGGTCGCCCGATTCCAAGCGCATCGCCACCTTCCAGCAGGACCAGCGCGGCGTGGGCGAAATGTACCTGGTGGAAACCAAGGTGGGCCACCCCACCCTCCAGGCGTGGAAATACCCCCTCCCAGGCGACGCGGTCGTCACCACCATCCAGCGCGTCACCATCGATCTCGATGGCCCGCGCGTCGTGCGCCTGCAACTGCTCCCCGACCAGCACCGCTCCTCCCTGTGCGACAACGTCGCCTGCCGCGGCGGCGAATGGGCCGATGTCCAGTGGGATAACGTTGGCTCCAAACTCGCCTTCGTCTCCACCTCGCGCGATCATAAGCAGGAAACGTTGCGCATCGCCGACGCCACCACCGGCGCGGTGCGCGACGTCCTCGAAGAAAAGGTCCCCACCTTCTTCGAAAGCGGCAACGGCCGCGTCAACTGGCATTACCTGCCCGAGTCTGGGGAAGTCGTCTGGTTCAGCGAGCGCGACAACTGGGGCCACCTCTACCTCTACGATTCCGAGACCGGCAAGCTCAAAAACCAGATCACCAAAGGCGAATGGAACGTCACCCAACTGCTGCGCGTCGACGAGAAGGCTCGCCAACTCTACTTCCTCGGCGTGGGCCGCGAGAAAGGCCGCGACCCGTACTTCATTCACTTCTACCGCATCGGGTTCGATGGCATGAATCTGACCCTGCTCACGCCCGAGGACGCCAACCACGAAGTAACTCTCTCCCCCTCCGGCAAGTACTTCGTCGACAGCTTCTCCAAGCCCGACGTCCCCGCCGTCGCCGTCCTGCGCGACGACGCCGGCAGGCTGTTGACGCCCCTGGAGCGCGCCGACATCGCCAAACTCACCGCCGCCGGATGGACGCCGCCCACGCCCTTCACTGTCAAGGCGCGCGATGGCGTCACCGACCTTTACGGCCTCATGTTCAGACCCACCAATTTCGACCCCGCCCGGAAATATCCCATCGTCAACCACATTTATCCGGGCCCGCAGACCGGGAGTGTGGGCAGTCGCAGCTTTTCCGCCGCGCGCGGCGATTGCCAGGCGCTGGCCGAACTCGGCTTTATCGTGGTGGAAATCGATGGCATGGGCACGCCGTGGCGCAGCAAGAAATTCCACGAGGCCTACTTCGGCAACCTCGGCGATAACACGCTCCCCGACCAGGTCGCCGGCATGAAGGAGCTGGCGCGGCGCTACCCCTGGATCGACCTCGACCGCGCCGGCATCTACGGCCACTCCGGCGGCGGCTACGCCACTGCCGGCGCCATGTTCCACTATCCCGATTTCTTCAAGGTGGGGGTCTCCGAAGCCGGCAATCACGACAATCGCGAATACGAAGACGATTGGGCCGAGAAGTGGCAGGGACTGCTGACCACCAGCTCCGATGGCGCCACTAACTACGACAATCAGGCCAACCAACTGGTCGCCAAAAACCTCCAGGGCCATCTGCTGCTGGCCCACGGCACCATGGATAACAACGTGCCGCCCTACAACACCCTGCTGGTGGTCAACGAGCTGATCAAGGCGAACAAGGATTTCGATCTGCTCTTGCTGCCCAACCGCAATCACGGTTTCGGCAACGAGGCCTACATGGTGCGCCGCCGCTGGGATTATTTCGTGCGCTACTTGCTGGGCGCCGAGCCCCCCGCCGGATACGAACTCAAACCGCCCGCCGGCGGCGGACGCGGAGCCTTCGCCCCGCCGCAATGACGTTCACATGACCGTTCGAGTGTCGGGATGGGCCGTCTTCTTGACGGCACGTTTGATGATCGCCGCTACCTTTTGAAGCGCTTGTCTCCTACGGGAGCCGCGACCGGATCTCGCGGAAAATGCCGCCGGCAATGCCCAACATGGCTTCCGCTTCCTTCAACTCGGGAGCGTAGAGCGCTCCGGGGTAACGCAGCTTCCATGCGTAATCCGAATAGAACGTCCGCCTGCTCCATCAGCGCGCCCAGTGTGCCATCAATGGCGCGGCAGGCCTCGCCCAACTCCTCCATGTCGTGCGTTCGCCGGAATGGCCGTTCGTGCCATGTCAGGAAGGCCTTAAGACTCTTCTCGGTGGCCTGCTGGCAAAAGAAGAGCCCGTTGGCGATATGGCCGGAACCGATCAGGACACGCGCCGAGGCCAGATCTTCATCGGCCTTGTCAAGCCATTCCCGCGTTTCCCTGGCGCGGGCTTCACCGGGCGTCATAGAGTAGTCTTCCCTCGCGCACGACTGTGGCCGGCAGGGATGCCTTGACCCAGGCCGCCCGCTCCTCGAAATCGGTCTTGCGCCACGGCACAATGTCCTTGGCGAACCCGGTTCCCCGTACCGCTCTCCGTCCCGCGCCGGGACGCAATTTGTCCTCGGGCACATCGTCCGAGACCACCACCAGAAAATCGAGATCGCTATCCGGCCCGTCATCGCCACGCGCGACCGATCCGAACAAGTAGATGCGAATCGGCTGGTAGAACTCGACCAACTTATGGGTGATCTCGACAATCGCCTCGTCGCGTGTCATGTTCAATCCCGGCTTAAGCCTTAGTTTAGCAGTCAAGGAATCATGCAGAGTTATCCTCGCTGGGCCTAGTCCCGCTCGAACCTCCCAATCAGCCGGCCGCGGCCGACAACCGTGCCGGAGATATACAGCCGCGCATAATTAAAGGGACATGATGATCAACAAAAGGGGAGCAGGTACGATCGGATGAGCGCAGGGTGGCACTGCATTTCTCCAAAGACGCGAGTCAGTGTGGTCTCGAGTTCC
>JBEKDV010000578.1:0-4213 GCA_050014175.1 Candidatus Solibacter sp.
TCATGAACGAAGAAGATGTTAGCCCCCTGGAGTCAATTTCGCCTGACGTGGAGATCGTCCTTGCGACTGTCACTCCCGTACCGCAACCCGAGACCACCCAGGTGAGTGGTGTCGAGCCAAGAGAGGAAGCAAGCCAGGACCTGACCGCCATCGAAACCGTAAGAGCGCGCCGCACCGTGGTCGGGCGCATCGCCCATTTCGTGGGCCTTTTGGTCGCAGCGCTCATCGGTAAGGCCCTGGGTGCAACGCGCCCGAAACGCCTTGCCAATCACCACATTCTTGAAGGCATGCCGTTTCAGATCCACACCATTACGGGTAGCCAGAAGACGTTCACGATCAACCCGCCAACCGAACCCGATCCGATTATCGTCGCGGTAAGGCAACGGGTGGCATCGTCCTCCAACATGGCTCAGTACCAACTCTTCGGCGTACGAAAGGCGGACGTTCTTCCGCACTCCAAGAGGTCGGCAAGTCCTGGGCATGCTAAGTCCCAGCATCGACAGGCTTCGATCACCCAGGTCCCGAAGACGCCCCTGGGTTACGCTCTGGTACCCGAGCGCGTGTTGAACTGCGAAACGACCGAACTGCGCTTCCACCGACTTGCGGAAATCGATGTTGCGACACCGGAACAACTCGCTCGCGTCGTGGACGAGGAAACATGCGCCCGCGTCCGCAGCTTCATCGCTTCGGTGAGCCTGCCGTCGGAGTTGCCGCCCACCGATCCAGTGCCTCCCAGCGTCGCTGGCATCGACGCCGCCGCCGAACCCGACGCGCAGGAGTCGCCTGCTGTAGAACCGCCTGAACCCGCACTCCCGGCGCACTAGAAATGAGTTCCCTTTTCTTGCGCGGGCCTACCATCCTGGGTTGGCCTGCCGCCGACGGTCGATCTAGTCGGCGAACCGACGCGGTGGGGTTGCTGGCCGCCGATGATTTCAAAATCCGAGGACATTCTATGGATAAAGATCAACCGATTGAGAAGCTCCGAAACGCCGCACAGACAGAATCCAATCTCACGAAAAGTGAATTCGAGATTTCCGATGCGGAATTGTTAGCAAAGAGCCCGTTCCCTGCGGCTCTTGAGGAACCGTATGATCCGGTAACTCCTCCGGCCCGGCTCCTCCGGGAATCGACCGCGCCACCCGTCGAGGTGCCGCGTGTCTATGCTCCTGTCCGGATCATCAAGCACGTTGAGAAGAAGACCAACACCTATGGGAAAGAGCAGGCCTCCGTTCAAGCAGTGCTCGAACCGGAGGGCAAACCAGCCGTTCGGCTCCTCGTCTCGTCGTTTGGCGAGATGGCAAGCTTCGTCGAAAGCTTGGAGGTCGGCGCGGTCTACGCGCTAAGCGGTGTGATCCGCAGCAAGGTCGTCGAGATCAACGGCGACAAAGTCGTGAGCTTCTACCTGAATCTCATGTAAGCCCGGCGGGGCGGATGGCACTGCGCTGGTTTAGGTTCTCGCCACGCCAGTGCGGTGCCATCCCGCCCAGCCAGAAAGGAACACCTATCATGACGAATCTTACCAAATTGCCGACGGCCCTAATCGCGATTGCGCGCTGGGTGCTTTATGTTCTACTTGCCGACGGACCCGGCACGAAACCCCGCAAGGTCCCGATTGACCCGCACTCGCTCATGCCTGGGAACCGACCGGACAGCTCTGCGTCGTTCGAATTTGTGCTCGACACACTAAAGCATGCCCGGCCCATGGCGCTTGCCGAGCCACCTTTCGAGCCGCCGCAGTTCTGCGGTGTTGGCTTCCGCTTCGAATACGATGAGACCGCTCCGTTCGTCTTCATTGATCTCGACAATTGCGTTGATCCAACCACGGGTGAAATCGCGGAATGGGCCGAAACAATCGTCGGGCGCATCGATTCCTACACGGAGGTCTCCGTATCGTTGCGCGGAATCCACATCATCTGCCGCTCTGAGAAGCTTCCCGGCCCAGGCAACCGGAAGGGAGACATCGAGGTCTACTGGCGCGGACGCTGGGCTGCGATGACCGGCAACCATCTGCCAGGGACACCCACTGACGTTGTGGATCGCACCGAGGAACTGCTCACGTTCCATCGCGAGGTCTTCGGTGTCCCCACCAAACCGCAAACTCCGCCGCAGAGCACGCCGAAAAACGCGGTGGCCCTGCCGGACGACGAACTGCTCGTCAGGGCAAGGACGGCCCGCAACGGCCCGCGTTTCCGCCAGCTTTTCGACGAACCGCCGACGCGCCCCAACCACTCCGAAGAAGATCTGGAGCTGTGCCGCATGCTGGCCTTCTGGACCCGCTCCGACGAGGCCCGCATCGACAGACTATTCCGCCGCTCTGCCCTGATGCGCGACAAATGGCTCCGCCCCGATTACCGCCGCCGCACAATTGCTAAAGCTATCGCCACCTGTGGCTCCACTTTTGGGTCCGGTGTACAGTCCGCCCGCTCAGAGAGGCCGAAATGAGTGCGGACACAAGAAAGCCGCAGCCGCCCGGCCAGCCGCTCGCCGCAGGACCGGTCGTGGTGAAGTTGTCCGAGGCAGACGGCTCTGTGGCTAACGCCACGGAGTTCAATATCGACTCCGATGTTCCGGAAGCCGGTGACCTCGCCTGCTTCCAGTACAACCGAAGCGATACAGGCAACGCGGAGTTTTTCATCGACCGTTGCGGTGAAGACCTCCGCTACGTCGCAGATGAAGAGATCTGGCTCCGCTGGGACGGCACCCGCTGGGTTCGCGATCAGGTCGGAATCGTGATCGAGATGTTGAAGGAGTGCTACAGAGTTCGACTCAGCGCGTTGAAGTTCATCGGAGGGAAAAAGACGCGAGATGAATGGTACTCGTGGATTCTACAGTCCGAGTCCAGCAACAAGCTCAAGGCTGCACTTGACGTGGCGCGATCCGATCCGCGAGCTGTCATCATGTTGCGGAGTCTCGATACGCATTACCACCTCCTCGGCGTTCCCAATGGTGTCGTGGACCTGCGCACCGGCAAATTGCTGCCTGCTCAGCGCGACTTGCTGATAACCCGGCAGACCGCCGTCGAATACGTTGCGGGGGCAAAGTCCGCTGAGTTTGAGGCCAATTTGTTCGAAGCTCTTGGTCGAGACCAGGAGTATGCGGAATGTTTTCAGACGCTCGTCGGGTACTCCCTCCAGGGGTCGACGCGAGAAGACCGGATCTTTATCATTCATGGCCCCGGTGGTACGGGCAAAACCACCACCATGAACGCCATTACAGTTCCGCTTGGCGATTACACCAGAGCCGCCAACCCAGCCACGTTTCTAGCTCGCGACCGACACTCCAGCGGTCCTTCCGAGGATCTAGCTCGGCTAGCTGGCGCGAGGCTCGTGACCGCTGTCGAGGTGGACGACGGCCAACGCCTCGCCGCTGCAGTTGTGAAACAGATTTCTGGTGGGGACCTGATGGCGGCCCGCCATCTGTACAAGTCAACATTCGAGTTTCGCCCAGAGTTGAAATTGTGGTTCGTGGTGAATCACGTTCCGGCGGTGATGGCCGACGATGATGCAATGTGGCGGCGACTCATTCGGTTGCCGTTCACGCAGAAGCCGAAGGTCGTGGACCGATACCTAAAAGGAATTCTGACGACCAGGGAAGCCAGCATTGGTATCCTCGCCTGGGCAGTGGAAGGGTGCGTTCGTTGGCACCGTGAAGGCCTCCACATACCGTCGGTGGTCGAAGCTTCCACCCGTGCATTACAGGAAGAGATGAATCCCTTATCCGAATTCATCGCGGACTACTTCGAAGCGGAACCGACAGCGGCCATCCCGGTCGCGGAGATCATCTTCAGCTATGACCGCTGGTGCAAAGCCAGCGGCCAGCGTTTTCCCCTCAACAAGAGGGCATTCAACCGCAACATGGAAACACTTGGATTTCGCCAGGAACTCCGATATGTGGCGGGGAAACGCATGCGTTGCTGGATCGGCTTGAAATCCAAGGGCCTCGATCGAATCCCGGCAAACGAGCTTCCCTACGCTCTGCCGCTGGATTCGATGCTGGAACACCCTCCGGCACCCGAGTCAAAATCCAAGGAGAAGCAGGCTCCCGCCCCTGGCGGGTCGCAGGAGAGCGCCCAGACGCCGTCACACCCTGCCGATGAAGACGAAGCATTCTTCAAACAACTCGCGGAGGAAGACTAACCATGACTTGCATTGCAGCCATTCGCACGACCGATTTGATTCTCATGGGTGGCGACAGCGCCTTCTGTTCGGCCTCC
>JBEKDV010000579.1:0-5625 GCA_050014175.1 Candidatus Solibacter sp.
GGCGCTGATAACTCAGGTTCCACTGCATCATGTAAGTGACCTTCATGTTGGGCGGGACGCTGATGTAAGCTCCGCCGACGGGGAATACCGAGCCCGGGACGCCCGGGAACGGGTCGCCGCCCGGGTAACTGGCGAAAGGATTGGAGAACACTCCGGTGGCGACCTGAGTGGAAGAGACATAGGGCGCATTGGTGGTCCAACGCTCGGGATAGAAAAGCTCGGTGGTGTCGTGCATCAGGCCGAACGAACCGCGGATGGTCTGTTTGCCGTCCCCGTTGGGATCCCACACGATGCCCAACCTGGGTGAGAAGGTGGCCCAGTGCGCCTTGGTGAACGCGTTGCCGTAGGGGTCCTGCGCCTTATCGCCGGAGAAGATCAGGCCCGCCGGGGCGAGGGGGTACTCAGAGCTATGCCAGCCCTGGAGGAAGAGCGGGTAACTGAACTGGTTGCCGCGCCCGAACTTATCGTAGGACGGGACGGAGGGCTCCCAACGGACGCCCAGGTTGATGCTCAAATGGGAGGTGGGCCGGAAGGCATCCTGCACATAAGCGGCCATGACCGTTTGGCGCAGGTAATCGGAAATCACATTACCGTCCGTCAAGCCGGGCGAGCCGTCAAAGCGGCCGATCAGCAGGTCCGCCAGTCCATCGCCAGAGATGCCGCCGTTGAAGGTGAACTGGCCGTTGGACTGCTGGTTGTTAAAGGAATTGAACTGGTCCTTGCGGCCATCGAAGCCGAAAGCGATCTGGTGCTTGCCGCGGATGAGAGTGAAATCGTCGGCCACCTGGTAGGTGTTGATGTCGAAGTTGGCGAAGGCGCAGGTGCCGCAGCCCACGTTGAATCCGCTCCCCGAATAGCTGCTCACACTGAGCTGCGTATAGTTGGGGACGTTGATGAACATGTTGACGCCCAGATCCTTCGGGCTGAACAGGTTGGCTGCCGAAGCCCGGTTGTCCCTGCGCCGGTCGAAGGTGGCATGGAAGGAGTTGATGGCCGTGGGGCTGAAGGTATAGGTGTCGCCGATGGTCATGGTCTCGGAACGGTCCTGGTTGCCGGGGCTTCCCGTGGTCAGGGCGTTATGGCCATCGAATAACGACATGGCCAGGTAATCGTAAATGAAGTAGCGGCCGTAGAACTGCTGTTTGCCGCTGACGTTGTAATCGACGCGGCCAATCCACTCGTCGTCGGGGTTGTTGGCGAGATAGCCGAAATAGGTCAACCCGCAAGGGTCGGCGCTGACCGGGATGTAGGTGGATGCCAGTTTATAGCCGGCGGGATCAAATGTGTTCACGGGAATCTGGTTGTTGGGATAGAGGACGCCGCTGGGGTCCTTCAATGCTCTCGCCGAGGAGAGACAGCCGCCGGACTTGTTGGATCCATCGACCACGCTAAAGTCGCCCTTGAGCGTCGCCGCGGTGGGGGTGTAGGCCTTATTGGCCGCCGGATCGCTGCGCTGGCGGGTGCCCTGATAGCCGCCGAAGAAGAACAGCTTGTCCTTGATGATGCGGCCGCCCGCCGTGCCGCCGAACTGGTTGCGCTTCAAGGTATCGCGCACCAGGGTTCCTTCCTGGCGCCCGTTGAGATCGCCATTGCGGAGAAACTCGAAAAGGTCGCCGTGGAAGGCGTTGGCTCCCGACTTGGTCACAATGTTGACCACGCCGCCGGGGTGCAAGCCGTATTGCGCGGGGAGTCCGTTGGTCTGCACGCTGAATTCCTGCACCGCATCCGGGAACGGAATGGGCAGGTTGACGTTGCTGAAGGCGTCGTTGTTATCGCCGCCATCGAGGAGGAAGTTGACGCCGTTGGCGGACCCGCCGGCAACCGAAACCTGGACGGAACCGCCGGCGGTTCCCTGGATGTTTTTGCTGCCCGTCAGATCGCCGCCATTCAGGGTCATGTCGCTGGTGGCGACGCCGGAGATGGTCAGCAAGCTGGCGAGGTTGCGGCCGTTGAGCGGCAGATCCACGATCTGCTGCTGTTGGATGACCGCGGAGATGGACGAATCCCTGGTTTCCACCATGCTGGCGCCGGCTTGCACCTCGACCGTCTCGGTCAACGCACCCACCTGCAACGAGACGTTCTGGGTGAGGTTCTCCGCCACCTGCAAAATGATGCCGGTCTGCGCGTAACCCTTGAAGCCGCTCGCCGAAACCTCCAGGCGATACGGTCCCACCGGCAGGTTGTTAAACGTGTAACGGCCTTCCGCGTTGGTGTTGCCCGTGTGGACGGAGCCCATTTCGGTTTCCGTCATTCTCACGGTGGCGTTGGGAACAGAGCTGCCACTCTGATCCGAAACCGTGCCGCTGACGCTGCCTATGGCAACGGCCTGTCCAAATATCGCGGTGGCCGACAAGAAGATCAGCACAAGGACTGTTGTTATGCGAGACATAATCGATACTCCTCTTGAAAAGTTACTCTACTCGGAATTTCCATTTTGAGACCCCATGGTCCTGATTCGGGTACACCGAGCCGCCATCCTTTTGGTTCCGCGGCTTTGATCTTGCGAGGCGAGGTTGTCTTGTGGGGAGGCGTGCCTTGATGCGCGAATGAACTTCGGAAACGGTGCGGCACCGGGACGCAGGCCGTTGCGTCGGCGGCAACGGCCACGAAAACTGCACGTCTCGTGGAACACGACATGGTACTCCCCCGAAAAACTTTTCAGCTACGCCACCAAATAGTTGCTAACAGTGTAACGGAATGTAAAGGTATTTGCACCACTAATTTAAGATATTTAACTAGTTTTTTTTGCGTTCTCCACCCTCTACCGGTTCCAGTACTTCCAAAACAGCACCCGCGTGTGGTGTACTTTGTGCCAAGCGATGGCGTATGCCGCCGCGCCGTCATGCCTCCCTGGCCTGGTGTGTTACATTGAGGGAAATCGCATCCTCAAAATGGAATGAATCAAGAGACTGCCGGCGAGAAGTTTCAACAACTGGTCGCGATCATGGCGCGCCTGCGCGGTCCGGGCGGCTGCCCGTGGGACCGCGAACAGACCTTCGACAGCATCAAGCCCTTCACCCTGGAAGAGACGTATGAGGTGTTGGACGCCATAGACCATCGCGATTGGGGGGAACTCGCGCAGGAATTGGGCGATTTTATGCTGCAAGCGGTGTTCTACGCCCAAATGGCGTCGGAGCAGCGGCTATTTCGCATCGAGGACGCGCTCGACGCCATCAACCAGAAACTGCTGCGCCGCCATCCGCACGTCTTCGGCGGGGAATCGGCGGGCTCGGCCGACGAGGTTTTGTCCATTTGGGGCCGCGTCAAGGACGCCGAACCCAAGGCGGAGCGCAAGCTCGCTACCGGCCTGCTCGGCGGCGTGCCGCGCGCGCTGCCGGCGCTGGTGGAAGCGCAGCAGATCGCCTCCCGCGCCGCCGCCGTCGGCTTCGATTGGCAGAATCCCGAGCAGGTGCTCGACAAGCTCCACGAGGAATTGGCCGAGTTCGCTACGGCGCGCCGTAATGCCGCGCAGGACGAGCTGGAAGACGAACTCGGCGATCTGCTGTTCGTTCTGGTCAACCTGGCGCGCTTCGTCAAAGTGGATCCGGAGCAGGCCCTGCGCCGCACCAACGCCAAATTCCGCACCCGATGGAGCCACATCGAAGCGCGGCTGGGAGAGCAGGGCCGCAAACCGGAAGACGCGACCATCGACGAAATGGAGGCTCTGTGGCAGGAAGCCAAGCGCAGGTAGCGCCCATCGAAATCCGCCAGTTATTCCACCTGGAGGAATTCGAAGACGTTCTGAACTTACAGAAAACCATCTGGAGCTACGAGGATAGCGACCTGATCCCGATGCGTTTTCTGGTGGTGGTCGTCAAGGTAGGCGGCCACGTGTTCGGCGCCTACGACGGCGCCCGCATGATCGGATTCTGCTTCGCCATTCCGGGCGTCAAGCCGGACGGGCGCCTATACCTGCACAGCCACATGTTGGGCGTGCTGAAGGAATACCGTAACGCGCAGATCGGGCGCCGCCTGAAACTCCGCCAGCGTGACGACGCCCTGGCGCGCGGCATCGCTCTGATCGAGTGGACCTTCGATCCGCTGGAACTGAAGAACGCGTTCCTCAACATCGAGAAGCTGGGCGCCATCGTGCGCGTCTACAAGGAAAACCAGTACGGCGCCACCACCAGCCCGTTGCATGGCGGCCTGCCCACGGACCGCTGTACCGCCGAATGGTGGATCGATTCGCCGCGGGTGCACGCCGGGGGGGAGATCAAGAGTTGGCAGGCGGACCCAGAGGGTACCCCGCCTGCCCCACGGAGCGCATAGCCTACCCCGCCGATATCGCCGTCATCCGCCAGCAGGCGAGCGAGAGAGCGCGCGCCATCCAACTGACCAACGCCCGCCTTTTTCTGGACGCCTTCGGGCGCGGCATGGCCGTCACCGGCTTTGCGCGCACGGAAACCGAAGGCGCCTATCTCCTGGAGCCGTGGCCATGAAACTTGACCGCATCACCCTGCGCCAGATCCGCATGCCCCTGGTGCACTTCTTCGAAACCAGCTTTTCGCGCACCTACAGCCGTGACATCATTTTGGTGGAAGTCAGTGGCGACGGCATCACCGGCTGGGGCGAAGTCACCGCCGGCGAGAATCCCTTTTACAACGAGGAATGGACCGCCTCCGCCTGGGGCATTCTGCGCGATTACGCCGCCCCGCGGGTGCTCGGCAAGCCGCTCGCGTCCGCCGAAGATGTCTTCCCGCTGACCGCCCACATCCGCGGCCACAACATGGCGCGCGGCGGATTGGAGGCCGCCGTCTGGGACCTGGAAGCGCGCATGCACGGCGTCCCGTTGTGGCGGGAGATCGGCGGCGGCGCTCGCCGCGAGATTCCCTGCGGCGTTTCGATCGGCATTCAGGATTCGGTGGAGCAGTTGTTGGAGAAAATCGAAGTCGAACTGGCCGCCGGCTATCAGCGCATCAAGATGAAGATCAAGCCCGGCTGGGACGTGGAGGTGGTCCGCCGCGTGCGCGAGCGTTTTCCCTCGATCAAGCTGATGGCCGACGCCAATTCCGCCTACACCCTGGCCGACACCGAGCACCTGCGCAAACTGGACGATTATTACCTGATGATGATCGAGCAGCCGCTGGATCACCACGACATCATCGATCACGCCACGCTGCAGGCGAAGTTGCAGACGCCCATCTGCCTCGACGAGTGCATCCGCACGGCGCGCCACGCCGAGCAGGCCATCCAACTGCGCGCTTGCGGCATCATCAATATCAAGCTCGGTCGCGTCGCGGGATTCAGCCAGGCCAAGCGGGTGCACGATATCGCCCAGGCCGCCGGCATCCCGGTGTGGTGCGGCGGCATGCTGGAGGCCGGCATCGGGCGCGCCCACAATGTCGCGCTCGCCAGCCTGCCCAACTTCGTGCTGCCCGGCGACGTCTCCGCCAGCAAGCGCTACTGGAAGCGCGACATCATCTCTCCCGCCGTGGAAACCACGCCGTACGGCACCATTGCGCTGCGCGACGAACCCGGTTTCGGCTACGATCTCGATCGCGATTTCATACGCGGCATCACGGTGAGGGAAGAGGTGTTGAGTTGAAGGGCAGATGCTGAAGAGCTTTAGGGGAAGAGTTGGCAGGCGGAAGCTAGGGACTTGCAAAATTCCGGATCCAGAGCCCC
>JBEKDV010000580.1:0-4178 GCA_050014175.1 Candidatus Solibacter sp.
GGGTATCGGCCTACTTCCGCTACCTGGGTATCCCTAGTCTCCCCCAACCGCGCCATCACGCCAAGTTCCTCGCCAGCATGGCCCCGCTCCGCGGGTTCTTCGCTTTCAAGGGGGCATTCTTCTTCTTTCTTCTTTCTCTTCTTCTTCTTCTTCCCCCTCACTCCCACCGCAACGCCTCCATCGGGTCCACCCGCGCTGCCCGCCGTGCCGCCACATAGGCCGCCCCGATGGAATTACACTTCGATTGTGTGTCTTATTACGTCTCCGGGCTTTAGGACAGCACCCGATCTCCGTTGGCCGCCAGGAACGCCGCTCTTGCTTCCGCCTCGCGCCCGAGCACCGCATCCAGCACGTCCTGGAACCCCGGCTGCCTGGAAAGCGGCCGCAACCATGCGTCGCGCTGCAACGCGGCCGAGCAGGCAAAGCCTTCCATAACCAGATCGCGTATCGTCTCCAAAGCCTCCGCATGCGCTCCGTCTCTTGCCAGATGCCGCGCCAGATAGAACTTGACTTCCGGATCTCTTGCCGGTTGCGCTAGCGCCCCTCTCACCAGATCCAGACTTTTCGCCCGGTCTCCCTCCAGCGAGGCGGCGAGCGAGGCGATCAGTGCCCGCATCCACCCGGCGCGGACTCCGGACCAATGGCGCCGGCCCAGCAACCCGGCGGCTTCCGCCTCGCGGCCGGTCACGGCCAGGATCGCCGCATCCAGATAGTAGCCGGCCGCCGCGTCGTACGATTCCAGCGCTTGCTCGTAGTCGCCCTTCAGGAAAAACGTATGCGCCACGCTGGTCACGGCCTTCGAATCCAGCCGCCGCGCGCGCCGGTGTGCCGTCACCGATTCCTCCAGCAGCCCGCAGAAACGGCAGGACTGCACCAGGCCGGCGAACAACTCGGGATCGTTGGGATGCGTCTCCGCGTGTGCCAGCAGCCGCACCATGGCTGCCTGGGCGTTGCCCAAATCGGCTTCAATCTGGGTATAAAGATTGTGCGCGATGGAGAGATCCGGATTGAGCGCGAAAGCCCGGTGAAAGGCCCATTGCGCCAGTTCCAGGCTCTCCGGCCCCTCCTCGCCGAACTTCTCCAGGAAGCGATAGCACCTTCCCAGCCGCGCCCATGCGGCCGCGTAGTTCGGATCTTCCTCCACGCATTCCCTGTACAGGTCGCGCGCCATTACGATGTTGTCCACCGTCCGCTCGCGCTGCAGGTGGTTGGCGCGCAGGTAGAACTCGTATGCTCTCGCCGACCCCGGCACGTCATGATTCAGCGTCCGCCGCTCGCGCTCCGTTAAGCGCAGCATCAGCGCTTCCACGATCCGGTGTACCAGGCTCTCCTGGACCTCGAAAATGCTGTCCCGGCTGGTCTGGCAGATATAGGACGCCAGCAACGTGCCGGTCGGCGCTTGCACCAGCTCCGCGCTCACCCGCAGTTGGTCGCCGTCGCACACAATCGTCCCCGCCAGCAACAGATCCACGTCCGCTTCCTGCGCGATCCGCCTCGGATCCGGCTCGCCTTCCGCAAACCGCGCCGCCAGCAGGCTGGAACGTACCGTCATCGATCGCAGCCCGGCCAGCGATGCCGAGATCGCCTCCGGCAGACTGCGTCCCAGGAAATCGATCCGCTCGTCGCCGTGCACCAGGCGAAACGGCAGTGCAATGAACCGCATCACCCGTTCCGCCGCCGCCTCCTCCGTCCGGGTGGAACTTGCCGCCGCCGCTCCGCGCCCCCAGATGCTGGTTACCGCGGGAAGAAACCGGTACCCGAGTTTCGGCAAAGTCTGGATATAGCTGCCAGTGCCGGTCTTGTCTCCCAGCGCCTTGCGCAGCAGCGATATGTTGTTGGCCAGATTCACTTCCTCCACAAAGCTGTCGGGCCACAACGCCTTCATCAACTCGCCCTTCAACATCAAATGGCCGGAATTGCGCACCAATAGCAGTAACGCCTCGAACGCTTTCGGGGGAAGCGGCAGAACCTGATCGCCGCGGCGCAAAACCCGTTCGCCCGGCAACAGCCGGAACGGGCCGAAGCCATAAGCCTGCGCCTCTCCCGGCCCGGTAAGCTCCTGGCCCGGAATCGCCGCTACCAAACTCAATCGATTCGGCGGCATGGCAGCATGAGATTTCCCTGAGAAATCCCTGAAACTTCCTTAAGACTTGCTCCGCGCACCACGGCCATACTGTTTCCGTGCTCGTCTCCGGAACCAATTCGGTAGTTTCAGATCCGGATTCGCGCCACACCGATTCTAGCGTAAAGGAGCCAACAATGAAACTCGCGTCATTCGTCCTGCTGCTCATGGGAGCCGCCGCGCTCGCCTCCGCTCAATCGCCCAGCCAGAATTGCACTCCGGCGGGCGGTATTCTCTTCACCAATGTCGCCGCCATCGAGAACCGGATTAACACCGGCGTGGTGTACGGCGACCTGGCGGGAACCGTCTCGGCCGCCATCATCGCCGGACCCACGACCGTCGGTTTCCCGGCCCAGGGAAGACAGCAGATCCAATTCACCGTGCAGCACTACTGGGTAACCGAAAAAGGCGAAAATATCCTGTTCAAGCCGGCCACGGCGACTGCCGATACCACCAGCAAAGATAACGTCGTCGCCATCACGTACGACAATTATGTCGCGACGGTCTCCGGCGGCACCGGCCGCTTTGCCAACGCCACCGGAACCATCAAGTTCCTGGGCGCCGTGGATTTCAACTTGAACCACCTGGTCCTCCGCTATTCCGGACAGGTTTGCCTGGCTGCCGGCGGCGCCCTGTAACAACAAGACCAACTTCGAAATTTCAACTATCCGCCCTTCGGGGACGGAGAAACCAACCTCCCGTCCCCGAAACAGGCTCGCCTACCCGCCCAGCACCTCCGCCAACATCGCCCGATCCACATTCCCTCCCGAAAGCACCGCCGCCACCCGCTTGCCGCGCAATCCGTCGCGCTCCCCTAGGATCGCCGCCACCGCCGCCGCGCCGGCGCCCTCGGCCACATTGTGCGTGTCGTCGAACACCGCCCGCATGGCCGCCGCCACCTCCTCGTCGTTCACCATCACCACCCGTGAAACGTGCGCGCAGATCGCTTCCAGCGCCCTTGCATCGGGAGCCGGAACCGCCATCCCATCCGCCAGCCGCGTGCGCGCCGGCGACACCACCACTTCCCGCCGCGCGAACGATTCGTAGTACGCCCGCGCGTGCGCCGACACCACCCCCACGATCTCCGTCTTCACCCCCAGCGCCGCCCGCGCCGCGCACATCCCCAGAATCCCCGACCCCATGCCGATCGGCACGAACGCCACGTCGATCCCCTCCACCGCGCCGAATAATTCCCACGAATACGTCGCCGTCCCCTCCACCAGCCACTCGTGGAACGACGGCACGTAATGATGCCCCTCCGCCTCCGCCCACCGGCGCGCCTCCTGCCGCGCCTCTTCGAAATCCTCTCCGTGCTCCACCAGCTTGGCGCCCAACGACCGCATTGCCCGATTCTTCCCCGGCGAGTTGCCGTGCGGCACGTACACCACCGCTTCCATCCCTTCGCGCCGCGCCGCGAATGCCACCGCCTGCCCGAAGTTCCCCCGCGTCGCCGTCACCGCCACCCGCGCCGCGCTGCCCGATTCCCGCAATCGCCGGAAATACACCAGCCCGCTGCGGATTTTGAAGGCCCCCAGCGGCCCGTGATTCTCATGCTTCAGCCAGACCTCGCACCCGGCGCGCTCGCTCAATAACGGCCAGCAATACTGTGCCGTGGGCGGCATCGCCTCATACACAATCTGGCACGCGTTTTCGATTCTTTGCCGCGAAGGAAAGGTCATCGTTCACCAACATTTATTTTTTTTCCACCTGCAATTGCAACAACTTATAAAACTTCGCCCGCTCCAGCCCGAAACTGTAATGTTACCGTGAAATTGATAAGAGGCCGCGCGCACCACTCGCGCGGCCACAACAGTTTTCTTGC
This sequence comes from Candidatus Solibacter sp., assembly GCA_050014175.1. Classification (GTDB taxonomy): domain Bacteria; phylum Acidobacteriota; class Terriglobia; order Bryobacterales; family Bryobacteraceae; genus Solibacter. Next base: position 3,945 of record JBEKDV010000580.1, read on the forward strand.
TGGCCAGCAAGCGTTGCGTGTGAGGTGGTACTGACTTCCCGTAGGCCTTTACAAGCCTCACGGTGGTTCCCCTACGTGGAGGAGACCGGCGGGAAGATCTTCCGTTCGAACGGATAATACCCGGTGGTGTTCGGATAGCGCCTATTGCCGCCCCATCGGATACAGAGGTTGACGAATCGAAACGAGGGGACGATCGATGTGCCAAAGGTAATAAGCACTGCTCCTACGTCTTCG
>JBEKDV010000581.1:0-4174 GCA_050014175.1 Candidatus Solibacter sp.
GCCGGTCAAGGGCATCGACTGTTTCCACGCGGAGACCGGCAGAGGTAGCCGTGCGGCAGCGAGATGAAACCTCAAAAGCGGGTGGCTGGTAGGAATGGTGGAGACGGCCATGGAGGTGCTCCTGCGTTTCGCCGCGGAAGGTCAAGAGACTTTTGAAAGTTCTTCAACGACATGCTGGGATCGGCTGAAACGCATCCCGGCGCTCGGTCGGTCACGCGCGAGTTCGAAGACTCCGCTCTAGCGATACGTGCGGATTGCACGGCGACGCCGCCGAGACTACTATGATGGGTGGAGGGTACCCGCTGCCGTGCCGGTGTCGGGTGGGACGGGGTCTTGCGTCCTCGGCATCTGAACCGCGCGTGGGCGCCATGGAGAAGGATTTCAGATACATAGAATTACGCGTGCCACCCAGGCGTTTCGAGAATTGGGAACGATTCCTGGCCGCCACGCCGGAATACTCGATCGGCCTGGAGGTTATGGACGACACGCCAGGTCGCCGGGGAACCCACATCCATTTCGACCATCATTCGGGCGTGATCCGTGAGGCCACAATGAGTGCCGCCATGCAGGCCTACATCGCCGTCCGTCAGGGGCGGCTGATGCAAAGATGGCTGCCGCACCGGTGTCCTCTTCCGGTTTACGTATGGAACGCCGATCAGGACGTCTGTCTCGCTTCGTTCATCCTCGAGTACCACGAATTGCTCGAACAATGTCACTCCGATCCGTTGCTGCGCTGGATTGTCCAATTCAACAACAAGGTCGACGTCTGCGGTGGGCTGTACCCCGTCGACCTCGAAGAATTGGTCCGGAACCACTTCACCTGGGTCTTTGAACCATTCCGTGAGCAGCGGATGAAGGGCAAGGCGGAGGGTGACGAAGCGCTGGTCAAGGTTACCATCCGCCGGGTCTGTGACCGGCTGGAAGATCTCCTGCAAGGAAGAGCAGGCACTGCCCCCATCACCGCCGAACCGGAAATCCTGTATACGTCGGCTCACGGCTTTGTGATCGCGGACGAGAAAGGCGATCCGAACTCCCGCCTAGTGCTGGCGGCGCGGGGCCTCACGAATCTGATCAGCCTGCTGTGCCGGCGGAAGAATGGGCGATACACCTACAGCGTGATTCGTGGTTCGCCCTACGACGAAGACACTTTCCAGGTTGCGAGATTGATTCAGGCGTTCCAAGCAGCGGAAGATCTGCCGGATGCCAGGATCTGGGGAGGATCCAACCTGGCTGCCGGCTCAGACAGCGAATTGGGCAGCAGTCTACACTGGACGAGGCTTCGGGATATCGCCGAGGCGATTGTCGAGGAGGCATCGTGCCACTACGCGACAGAAGCACCCAGTGAGAGGCGATCACCGTTCGGGATCCTTGTGGTGATGCACCCCGCTGAAACAGCCATACTTCACGGCCTGCTGCACGAATGCGGTGCCGAAGTGTTCACGGCATCTACCTGTGTAGAAGCCAGCCGTGCCCTCGATCTCGGCGTTTCGATTCGGGCCATTTTCAGCACGCGATGGTTGCCAGACGGAGGATTCCAAGATTTGGTACAGATGGGCGGGCGGTGCCCGGAGCCGACGCCGCTGATCCTCTTTCTACCGCAAGTCGACGGGGGTTGGATTGACCTGCTCGAAGCCGGAGCCTTCGATCTGGTCGTGGAACCGTATCGGCGCGAGAGGATTCAGCGGGTTATCGCAGAGCTGGCACTCTACGCACGCGTGCCCTCGGCAGCCGTGCCGTAGCGCATAAACCCCGGCGCGGTCGGCCTAAGCCGGGATTTCCATTTTGACCTCGCGGGCCGCCAACAGTATACCCCCATCCACCTCTCTTGGAGCTGCTGTTGGAGCGCGATTTTTGCCCATGAATGTCCCCATGCGCTTCCTGGGAGGGCTAGTTCTGCACCTCCCAAGAACCCCAAAACCAGGAACTACCGCCTCTCTCGTCCGTTCTAAAGACACCTCTGGCGTCCCGCACCTCCTGGTCGACCGATTGCCTTGCTGCCGCAACACCGGCTAAACGCCGACCACGGAATTAATCCCACCTTGTTGCACAGCGTTTCGCGCCCAGGCCGGTGCGCAGAGTTTACCAAATCCGGAGGCTGACTCTCCCCCGTCCCAGTTTTGCTTGATGTCCCGGTCGCCCCGAGGTAATGTCCACAGGGCTACCGATATTGCCCATTAAGGGACCTGAATGACTGATTTGATTGTTGTTCCGCAGGCTGCCCAATGGCAGAGACTGAAGCGCTTGGTGCTGGATAGCGTGTCATCGCCGATCACGCGGCGCGTCTACAACCTGGGGCTCGACGAGTTCTTCGAGTGGTACGGCCGAGAACCACGGCCCGGATTCACCAAGGCGACTGTGAGCGCCTGGCGCGTTGCCTTGGAGGCCCGCGGGCTCGGCGCCGTTTCCATCAACGTGCGGATCACGGCGGTGCGCAAGTTGGCGGTCGAGGCCGCCGACAACGGGCTGCTGGCACCTGAACTGGCCGCCGGGATAACGCGAGTGAAGGGCGTCGCGTCCAAAGGCGTCCGCTTGGGGAACTGGCTCACGGCGCGACAGGCGCAGACGCTGCTGAACGCGCCGGATGCGACCACGACTAAGGGTCTCCGCGACCGCGCCATCCTGGCGGTCCTCCTGGGCTGCGGACTGCGCCGGTCCGAAGTGGCGGCGCTCGCCACCGGCCACGTCCAACAGCGGGACGGACGCTGGTGCATCGTGGATCTTCGCGGAAAGCATGGGCGTGTGCGGACGGTGCCGATGCCGACGTGGGTAAAGGTTGCGACCGATGCGTGGACTTCGGCGGCCGGCATCGCTGAAGGTTACGTGTTCCGACCGGTGAACCGCGCCGGCTAGGCGCAAGGCGACGGCCTGAGCGAAAAGGTCGTCTGGCAGCTACTTAAGCCACACGCCGCGGCTGCGGGTGTCCCAGGAATTGCGCCCCATGACTGTCGTCGCACCTGCGCGAAGTTGTGCGGTGCTGCGGGCGGCGAGTTGGAACAGATCCAGTTGCTGTTGGGCCATGCGTCCGTGCAGACAACGGAGCGGTACCTTGGCACCAAGCAGGATTTAGTACATGCGCCGAATGATGGAATCAAGCTGAGGGTCGCGGTGTAGTGGGCTTCGTTCGCTGAGAACTTCTACCATGTCGGGCCATAAGCCGACTTGATCGGCATAGGGGCGGCGGTCACGGGCGCCGCCACTGGAACGTCGGTTGCGGTCTGGCGATCCCGCAATCAAGACCCGGCCCCTGCGGCTTCTCTCTGCCCGGAGCTGGCCAGTCCAAGTTCATAAGCGAGATGGCGGCTTGTGCAAGTTGACGGCGTCCGACTAGGCAACGGTCCGTCCGGAAGCGCCCCGATCTCGCTGATATACCAAGGTATGCGGCCCGGCGTCGGTTGGTTACGAGCTCACACGACGGCGGAGAGCGGCGCTCATGTAAACGTTGTACCGTTTGGGTGAAGCGGGCCGTCCCTGCGACAATCTAGATATGCCAGCAGAGTGGAAACACTTTGAGCGTCTAGTGACGGCCATCCACCAAGCAGCGGACCAGGGTGCCGTAATTCGGTGGAACGACACCATTAACGGGCGGCAGTTCGATGTGACGATCCGCTTTCGGCGGGGACTGTACGATTACCTGACCGTCATTGAATGCAAGGACTATGAAAGGGCGGTCCCAGTGGAGAAAGTGGAGGCCTTCGTGACGAAATCACTGGATGTACAGGCCCATCATGCCGTCATAGCCAGCACGTCGGGGTTTCAGCAGGGCGCGCGAGATGTCGCCCTAAAGCACAATATAACCTTGATCCACGTCACCGATTCGGAGGACGTGGATTTGGCGTTGTTCCGCGCACGATGGACCGGCACGACGACCGCTCTTCACATTCAGAGGATCGAGCTCGAATACGTTGGTGGAGAGAAAAAGTCACTGCCTGAGGCCGCAGATGCGATGACGTACTACGTCAGGCACATCCTCCTTCAATGCGGGCCTGACTGCCTGACCCTCGAGGACCTCATGCAGTGCCACGCGCTCCGTTTCCATGGGGGCGCGCTGGGCAGCTATACATCCGCGCATAATTAAAGGGACATGTGACGGGCAAATGTGGCATACTGACAGGTACGGACTGCCATGTTGCCGCGCCTCCTGCATCTGCATCCAGCGACTTGCCGCCGCTTAACT
>JBEKDV010000582.1:0-4165 GCA_050014175.1 Candidatus Solibacter sp.
GCCGATCAGGATTTCGGCCTTCGCACTTTGGACTTCGGACGCTGTCTCCGCCTGACTCAGATCAATGACCGATACGGAGCCCTCGTTCGCGATGTAGCGGACCGGGTCCACGCGCACGAGCGTGCCGAGACCGGCGGGCCGGTGGCGCATTCCCCTTCGGGCCGCCGGCCGCCCCAGTTGCTCACATAAGCCTTCTGGCCGGCCAACGCCACCGCGAAAGGCGCGAAGCCGACATCCCAAAGCCGCAGCACGCGGCCGCTGGCGGCGTCCAACTCCGCCAACCGATTGGAAAGATTGAGCGCCACATAGAGGCGCTTGCCATCCGGTGACACGGTCAACCCGGCCGGAATCTCAGGCTTACGCCCTTGCGCGTTGGCAGGCGGCAACGGAATAGAGAATAGACCCGCCACTTTCCCGGGGTCCTTGACGCCGAACACTTTCACATTGCCATCCACATTGGCCAGGTAGATGCGCGCGCCGTCGGGTGAAAAGGCCAGGCCAGTGTAACTGAGCTGGCCCTCCTTGTCCGGGTGAAGGATTTCCCCGGAAACGGAATCGGGCGTAACGTCTGAAGCCTGGCCGGACGGCAGAGGCACGTGTTGCAGGATCGTGCCCGTCGCTGGATTGATCACGACCAGGTCGTGCGTCTTGCCCGCCGTGACGAGCAACCGTCCGTTGGGACTCAGCGCGATCGCCTGCGGTCTCATCCCGGGCAGCTCGACCTGAATGCCCGCGGGCGTGAGGACTTGGTTGGCGGGCGTGTAGTAGCGGTTCGCGCCGACCTGGCCAACCTTGTCCCGGGTCGAGAAGAGTGCATCGGGACGGGTCTGTCCCCGACACGCTGAGTGGATGCCCGCGAGCCCAACCATCAGGACGGCGGCGCCGATAAAGCGCCTCTGAACAACATGCATTAACCAACCATGCCAGAAGTTTCGACGCCGAAGCAACCCGGCAGTGCGGACGGCTGGCGCGGAAGCCCGAAGGCTGACGGTTGAAGGGGTGTACAAATACGAGACACTTCGCCCCTTGGATTCAAAGCAGTTCAAACAGAGTTTCATACGTAAGCCTTTCAAAGAGAATAACTTAGACTGTGTCTTTGGAATCCTCCCTGTTTCGGCTGAATGGGTGGAGTAGCGTCCCCTGCCGCCCGCTCATACCGCCATTGCCTCACCGGAGCCTCGCCGGACACTCGCCGGACACTCGCCGGAGACTCGCCGTAGCACCACTGTTCGCGAATCCGAGGTGCTACGGCGAGTCTCCGGCGAGTGTCCGGCGTGGCCCGCGCGAGAGTCTGGTGCAGGTGTTCGCCATTCCGTTGTGACCCCGCTCAGAACCCCAGCGCCCAGACCCCCGCCGCTCGAGCTGGAGATCCCGGAGTCGCTCGCCGACAAAGCCTTCTGGCTGGACGTCTGGGACGAGCTGGAGGAGATAGCCGCTGCCGCTGCACCTTCAAGAGAGCCAGGGGCGTTCCCGGTTCACCGTTTTGCGCAGGACGTTCAGTGCCAGCGCCACGTTCCGCTCGGCCTGGAAATCGAACATGCCGACACAAATATGGTCAGCCCCATTCTTGAAGGCATAGGGGAAGCCTGATTCAGGCCGGATGGCGCCGGCGGCAAGGACCTTGAACGCAATCCAGGGTTTCTCGACTCCCCGCATGAAAGCGATGGTCTTTTCCGGGTCACGATCCCAGTAATTATCCGCCGGATTGCTGATGACGGCCGGTTCCGAATCAGACCGTTGCCGGGACCAATAATCGCTGTGGTGCAAGGTCTTTACATAGAAATCGGCACCATATTTGCGTTTCTCCGACTGAACAATCACCTCCAGTTCGTGCGCGCCGATACCGCCGGGCAACCCTTGGGATTTTATCAGCGTCACGCAATTACCGAGCAAATCGAGCTGGCCTGCCTTCAGCCATTCATCGCCGATGACGCCCTGCACATAGATGGCAGAGGCGCCGAAATCAATGGACTTCTGGATGTTGGTCTTCCAGTCGTCGGTGCGGGGATGACCCTCGGCAATCCACTGGATCTTTCCCCCGCGCTCTTTCCAATATTTGCCGAAGATACGGAACGTCTTGTCGTTAGGGTCGGTGATGATGGCGTTCACGCCATGCTTCTCGAGCAATTCCAGGGTGTCCATCACTTTGTCGTCCGTATTATAGGTCCGCATTAGCTCAGCGACGTAATGGAGATCGCGGGAGTGCGACCATCCGCTAATGAGGTTGCCGCCGGAGATAAGGCGGCTGATCGAGAGTTTTCCGATCTTCCCCATAGGCATGGGCTGGGCCGAAACCGGAGAGTTGGCTTCATTGGGGCTGACCGGGGGTTCAGCGGCTGAGGTCACCACGGCAGCGCCCACAGTAGCCATGAGGGATTGAGAGAGAAAATCACGGCGGTTAAGGTTCTGGTTCATATCTTCACAGGGTTCTCATGGCCGTTGGCCCGCGCCGGGTTCAGAGGAACGCAGTCGCAGGCGGCTTTAAGGTACTCCACTCGCATCGACCGCAGCACGGAATGAGGATGCCAGACCGCCCGGCGACGTCAAGCACCTTGAGCGGCCACTTCAAGAGGCGAGGCCGCAAGCGGGCGGGCCGGGATATCGCGGAGCTTGATGATGTGCCTTAAGCCTATGCTTTCGTCACCCTGCTTGCCATGCATTTGATACATTCTCATGGACCCCTTTCCTGGTCCGTAGAATAACGGTTGTCTGCCAGCGTTGCTATGTGTTTTGCTTGGGACATGTCTGTTTCCACTGATCTCTTTGCCAGTCGCATGCGGCAACTACGGCCATCGACGATCCGTGAGATTCTGAAAGTTACGTCTCAGCCTGACATCATCTCTTTTGCCGGCGGATTGCCTGCGCCTGAGCTTTTCCCAGTCGAGGCAGTGCGACGCGCGGCGGATTCAGTGTTGGATAAGAACGGTCCTGCCGCGCTGCAGTACGGCGAGAGCGAAGGCTTCAGGCCCTTACGCGACTGGATAGCGGATGAGGTCAAGAAACGTGGCGTCACGGCGTCGCCGGCCGACGTGCTGGTGACGAACGGCTCGCAGCAGGTGCTTGATCTGGCTGGAAAACTCTTTCTCAACCCGGGCGATGTCGTGCTCACGGAGAATCCAACTTACCTGGCGGCGGTGCAGGCCTTCCAGACGCAAGAGGCACGGTTCGTTGTGGTGCCGACCGACGCTGAAGGACTCATCCCAGAGGCGCTGCCCGAACTCATCCGACAGCACCGGCCGAAATTCCTCTACACGATTCCTAACTTCCAGAATCCGACCGGCGTGACGCTCACGGCCGTGCGCCGGAAGAAGCTCGCGCACATCGCCGCCGAACACAGGCTGGTCGTAATCGAGGACGATCCGTATGGAAAACTCCGATACCGTGGCACCGAAGTGCTCCCTGTGAACCACTGGGACGAGGCAGGATGTGTCGTTTACGCGAGCACGTTTTCAAAGACCATCGCCCCTGGGCTGCGCCTTGGCTGGGTCGTGGCGCCAGCGGAAGTGTTTTCACGGATGCTTATATTAAAACAGGCGGCGGACCTGCACACATCGAGCTTTGATCAGCGCGTAGCGTATGCCTATCTCGTGCAGAACGACCAACCGGCTCACCTCGAGCGTATCCGCTGTGCCTACGGCGAGCGGTTCGACCTCATGAATGCGGCGCTGCGGGCCGAGATGCCATCAGGCTATACGTGGACGCAGCCTGAGGGAGGCATGTTCCTGTGGGTCACGGGACCAGCAGAGCTGGACACGCTGCAACTCCTGCAACGCGCCATCGAGTATAAAGTTGCCTTTGTGCCAGGCCGCGACTTTTTCCCGAGCCACGGCGCTCGCAACTACTTTCGGCTCAACTTCTCGAACTCAGCCCCTGAGCGCATCCGCGAAGGCGTCAAGCGCCTCGGTGCGCTGTGCCGGGAAATCGCCAGGCGTTAACTCGGCTGCGGGCGTGTTGCCGAAACTGAACTGATAGCAGGAGTTTGCTCTTTGGCGCCTCCCCCTGGAAAAGGGGAAAAGGGGTTCGACCATAGCTTGGCTCGTTTCGCCTAAGTACCCAGTTCCATAACTACACTAACGTATTTATATTGCACGCATGGCCACATTTGTGGCAAAGTTGGCCATGCCGCGACGCAGCCCATACACCATCGTCCTGCGACAGGAGGAAC
>JBEKDV010000583.1:0-4163 GCA_050014175.1 Candidatus Solibacter sp.
GGCATATCTGCGTAGATTAAGTAACAGGTTCGGGGCGGAAACCCGCGCCCCGAACCCGTCCGGGGCCTGCCAAGATCTCCGGACAGTTTATTTTGCAAGTTCCTAGCTTTCGCCTGCCAACCTCACCCGCGCCTGGCACGACAGCCGGAAATTCCCCTTCAGATGCCCTTCCAACTCCGTCCGTTCCGAAAGCTCCTCCGCGCCTTCCGCAACCTCGACGATGCACTCCTTGCACTTGCCCTGCTTCCGGCAGGAAGTGGGAACCTGTATGCCCAGACCCTCGGCACAATCGAAAAGCGAGGTGCCGTCCGCCGCCCGCGTCGATTGGCCGTTGATGGTGACAGCTACCAATCGGCCTTTGCCTCCAACTCCGCGCTCACCGCTTCCGCCACTTCTTCCGCCGAACCCTCGCGCTCTTCCTCTTCGCTCCACTTCCATTGCGCCAGGTAAGCGTCCGACTCCTGCAGCCCGCGCCGCGCCGCCATCCGGTCGATCCGCTCCTGGAACCGGTCCGGCATCTGCACCGTGACGTCGTCCATGTCGTCCTCCGCCTTAATCTGCGAAGGAATTTCCTGCCAGTAGAGAATTTTATACGTCGCCATGGAGAGCCGCCCTGCTTTCCGCCGCCAGCCGCAGAAACAGATCCACCGCGGCGGACGCGTTCACGCCATACCCGTCCGCGCCGATCTCGTCGGCAAACGCCTGGCTGATCGGCGCGCCGCCCACCGCCATCTTGATGTGGCCCAGCCCCGCTGCTCGAAACCCGTCCACCACCGTCTTCATGTACGTCATCGTCGTGGTTAACAGCGCGCTCATCCCCACAATCGTCGGATTACATTTCGCGGCCGCAGCCAGAAATTTCTCCACGCTCTGGTCCACGCCGATATCGTGCACCTCGAATCCGGCGCCCTCGGCCATCATGCAGACCAGGTTCTTGCCGATATCGTGCAGGTCGCCGCGCACCGTGCCCATCAGCAGCACCCCCACCGGATTGGTAGTGCCGTCCTTGGCCGTCAATAGCGGCTTCAGCACCGCCATTCCCGCCTTCATCGCCCGCGCCGCAATCAGCACCTCCGGAACGTACAGCACGTTGTGCTTGAAATCTTCGCCCACCACGCTCATGCCGGCAATCAGGCCTTCGTTCATCACTTCCTGAACCGGGCGCCCCTCCGCCAGCGCCTCCACGGTCATCCGTTCGACCTCCTTGGCACTGCCCTCGTAGAGGTGCTGATTCATTAAGGCGTAATCCACCATTGCGATCCCCGCTAAACGGCCGTCAGAGTGGCCGCGCGCCGCGCGTTGAATTCTTCCAGCGCCTCCAGCATGGCCAGAATATTCTCCCGCGGCATCCCCGGACTCACCCCGCCGCCCACCGAGAGAATCATTCCCTCGCCGCCCGACTCCAGCACTTCCAGCGTTTCGTCTTTCACTTCTTCGGGCGTGCCGCGGACGCAGATTTCCAGTGGGTTCACGTTCCCCATCAGGCACATCCGGTCGCCCACCCGCCGCTTCACCTCGCTGATGTGCCTGTGCTTGCCCCAATTGAGCACGTTGAATCCCGCGTCCGGCAAGTGATCCAGGCAGGCATCCACCTCCGCGTCGTTGTGATAAAGCTTCACCCAGTCCGCCGGAAAAGCGTCGCAGATGCGCTTCAGGTAGGGGTGCGCGAACTCCAGGTAGTGCTCTTCGTTGATGAAGCCCACGATGTCGTCCAGAATGAAAATGCTCTCCACCGTATCGCCCATCGCCTTCTGCTGCGCCTTCAGCCAGTCGATGATCACCCGCGTGCACAGATCGATCAGCCGGTGCGCCCCCTTGGGGTCTTCCACGATGTCGATCATGAACTCCGTCGTGCCGCGCACGAAGCCCGCCGTGCACAAGGGGCCCCGCGCCGTCACCATCGGCAAAATGTAGCCGAGATCCAAAATGCGTTGCCTCGCCATCCCGATGCGATGCAGCGTCAACGCCGCGAACCCGTCCGCTTCCACCTCGTATTCCGGAAAACTATCGATGTCTTCCAACCGATACAGCGTGTGGTATTCGCTCGGCGTGTTGTCCTGCCAGAACTTGATTTTGGCGCCCAGCACCGAGGGCTCCGCCGCCATCCCGTACTCCATCCACCACGAGGGAATGAAAATGATGTCCGGAAACTCGCGCATGATCCGTAGATTCGACTGGAACCAGAGTTCCGGATCCAGGAAATAGTCCAGATGCTTGATTCCCAGATATCCTGGGATCCATGGACTGTCCACGATCAGGGCCATCGGGATCTTGTCCATCTTCTCGCGCCGCGCCGCGCGCTTAAATATCTCCCACTGCTCCTTCAACATCGCTTCCCTTTCGTCGCTCGCCGCCAGTCGTCGCTGAGTATTGTTGTACCATGAAACAAAATATGAAGATCCGCGATATCCGCGCCACCACGGTCACGGTGCCGCTGGAAGCCCCTCTGCGCCACGCCAATGGCTGCCACTGGGGTCGCTTTGTCCGCACCATCGTCGAAGTGGAGACGGACAACGGCCTCATCGGCCTCGGCGAAATGGGCGGCGGCGGCGAATCGAACGAGGCCGTTTTCCGCGCCATGAAGTCCTACCTCGTCGGCCACGACCCCGCCCGCCTCGAAGAGATGCGCTTCCTCATCGCCAATCCCACCGCCTCCCTCTACAACAACCGCACCCAGATCCTGGCGGCGCTCGAATTCGCCTGCCTCGACATCCTCGGCCAGGCCTGGGGCGTCCCCGTCTGCGAAATTCTCGGCGGCCGCCTCCGCGACCGCGTCCCCTTTGCCGCCTACTGCTTCTTCCGCTACCCCGACCCCGCCACCGGCACTGGCGAGGTTCGCACCATCGACCAGGTGCTCGCCAATGCCCGCGCCCTCAAACAACGCTACGGCTTCACCACCCACAAGATGAAGGCCGGCGTCTTTCCCCAGGATTACGAGCTCGAAGCCTATCGCGCCCTGGCCGCCGAATTCCCCGGCGATTCCTACCGCTTCGACCCCAACGCCGTCTGGTCCACCGAACAGGCCATCCGCTTCGGCCAGGCCATCGAAGGCTTGCGCAACGACTACCTGGAAGATCCCGTCTACGGCCTCCACGGCATGCGCCGCACCCGCCAAATGGTGCGCGTCCCACTCGCCACCAATACCGTGGTGGTCAATTTCGAGCAACTCGCCGCCAACGTCCTCGATACCGCCGTCGATGTGATCCTCCTCGACACCACCTTCTGGGGCGGCATCCGCGCCTGCGTGAAAGCCGCCGCCGTCTGCGAAACCTTCCAGCTCGGCGTCGCCGTACATTCTTCCGGCGAGCTCGGCATTCAGCTCGCCACCATGCTGCATCTGGGCGCCGTCATCCCCAATCTCTCCTTCGCCGCCGATGCCCACTATCATCACCTGAAAGACGACGTCATTCAAGGCGGCCTCGTGCGGTATGAGAACGGCGCCATCCGCGTCCCGGAGGGACCCGGCCTCGGCGTCACGCTCGATCGCGAAAAACTGCGCGAATATGCCGAGCTCTATCAGCGCCTCGGCGGCTACCCCTACGACCAGGATCCTGGCCGCCCCGGCTGGACCCCCATCGTCCCCAACGACCGCTGGGCCGATCCCAAAGACGATCGCCCGGTATCGATTCCCTACTAATGCCTTTCGCCATCCATCCAGCTCAGTCGCTTCCATATGTGTGGGGCAGGCGCTTTCGCCTGCCAACCCACTGCGCCACAGGTTGGCAGGCGAAAGCGCCTGCCCCACCCAACCAAAGGCACCCCCATCATGCGCTATCTTCTCCTGATCGCCACCCTCCTTCTTCCCCTCCACGCCGAAACCGGCGCCGATGCCTGGTTGCGGTACGCCCCTCTGGACGAGGCCTCCGCCCGTCCGTACCGCACGACCCTGCCCGCGGCCATCGCCACGCTAACCGCCACGCCCGTCGCCCAAAGCGCGCAACGCGAATTGCTCCGCGGCGTCCGCGGCATGGTCGGCCGTACCCTCCGCGCGCAGTCCGCCTTGCCAGCGGAAAACGCCATCCTCCTCGGCACCCTCGCCGACCTGAAGCAAGCTGCGCCCCAACTCCGCCTCGAAGCCGACCTTGCCCCGGACGCCTATTGGCTGATCACCGCGTCCTCCGCCGGCGGTACCTACACCGTCATCACCGCCGCCAACGATCGCG
>JBEKDV010000584.1:0-4154 GCA_050014175.1 Candidatus Solibacter sp.
CCATGCGCACGCCTTCGGCGTGGATGACGACGGCCCTTCCACATCTCGTTCCCAGTCCCGTTCTCAGCGTGGGTGACTCCAACCGAGCACCACTGGGTCACTCTTGCCAAGCGCCAAAGTCTACTGCAAAGCAATTGGGAGATCAGGGTGCGGTAATTGACGTTCAGGACTTCATAGCCGAATTCAAAGAGTTGCTTACCGCCGTTGATGCTGCCCAACGGCTCTCTCCGGAGAATAAGCGGAAAGCGGCCGAGCTTATCGAGAATGCGGCCGACTGGAGTGAAGCTAAGAAATACGGGCTTGACAAGCTAAAGGGTGGCGCCCGTACCGCTGCCAAAAACCTAATCGAAGCAGGTCAGAAGGTCGGGTTGTTCCTAGTGGAAAAGGGAGAGCTTGAGGGCTGGTGGCGGGATGGTCCAGCGAACAAACGGGAATGGATTACAGCAGCCATTACTAGTGTTGCCGAAGATCCCAGCGTGTTCGAGGATGCGCAAGACTTCGTTGCGGGGGTATGCAAACACTTCGGCTACTGAATACCGGTTGCCTCGCACGTGTTCGCCAGTCTCGGCTCCTGGCGATCTGCGCTCAAGGCCCTCCGCAGTCTGCATCGAGAATTGTTCTTGACTGTCTGTCTGGGGACTCTGTCCCCCGACACCCCCTGGGATTTAGCGCATTCCGCCCTCAAAAATTGCATTCACAAAACCGGATCTGGTAGCATGAGGATGGCTGGCCGGAGGAAGGGAGCAACGCAGGGATGCGACTCCTCGCGCCGCGTCAGTTGCCCGAGAAAATTGCACGGGGGCCAATTCCAGGCCCCCGGACAATCGGGGCCCGGTAAAATCAGAAAAGGGTCTTCGTCATTTTCCTTACACCAGCCACCAAGTCATCAACTTGCTCGGCAGTGGGCTCCTTCGTTTTGTTGTGGTCGCACAAGTTGCGTATGTCTGCCAAGTGCTGAATAAGACGCCACTGCGGAATATCAATGACGTTTGCGTCCTTGAGTGCATTGCTGAGATCAGAGATGGCGGGTTGCTTCTTGGCGATCTTCATGCCGTGGTTTTCGCAAACCTGCGCAAGATGGCGCTCGAGAACCACGCCAGCCATTGCCCCTGCGGCGCGGTTGAACTTGTACTTCACAAGTGCCTCCGCTGCGTCCAGGTCCGAGTCAAAAAGATCGGCTTGGACCAGTTGACGAATATCGAACAGAGAGCTTTCAAAGCGCCTTTCCACCGACTGCAGTATCGCCAATTGTTGTTGGAACTGAGGGATAGCCGCATCCGGTCCGACGATCTTCCTGCTCAGGCCGTCCTTCACCGAGAGTCCTTGAAGGTAGTCCGCGATCCTGTACGTCTCGTATGAAACGTCTTTGCGCGATTTTGGCTTCTCGTAGTAGCCAACGAAATCCGCGAGCCGATCCGGAAGGATCTGCTTTACTAGTACCATTGCTTCTGAATACCACGCCTGATAGGAATCACGGAATGAGGGGAGCTCTTTGAGCACTGCGGCTGCCTTGTCCTTGAACTGCTCCTCAATTGCCTTGCCGAACGTCTCAGGCGAACATTCTATTTGTATGGCGAAGGAAAGAAGTTGGCCCTGGCGAAGGAGAGACTTAAGGTCCTTCTTGTGGCGATCTAAATTAGATACCATCCTCGTTCCATCATGATCCAAAGTCTCGGTCGATGCAATGAACGTCGCCCCATTGCGTACTTCCCGTTTCCTGCACCAGTTAGCGGTGTCTTTGGCTCACGGACGCTCCACGCCGGGGCTCCTGTTGCCGCTTGTATCGCCGGATTGGTCGCCGCCAATCGAAAAAGAGCCTAGCGGCTTCGCCCTTCTCGCCCTCGCTGCCCTCGTGTAACAGGAGGTCGTCGTTCGTTTCCTTGTCCCGCTCCCCCAGGATGTCTTTTAGCACTCCACCCGACGCAATGAACCGGAGCTTATCCAACTGCCGGGTGAGTTCCAGCAGCCAACCCCCATCAGCGATCATATCGGAGGGCTTCACCGCATATTTGAAGGCCTCACGCGCAGCATTCACCAGCGCCGGCAGCGTTTCGCCCCGCGCCGGTCTGCCGCGCTTCGGCTTGACCGCGGCCACATGCACGATAGGGTCGTAATCCAGCCTCAGGCACTCGCGCCAGAGCTTCGTCCATCCCACTTGGGTAACGTACTTGTCGGACGCGTGGAAGTAGTCGCTGGGCACCAGCAAGAGCGCATGGTAATGAGGATGCGCGGTGCCATCCGCGCCGCGCGTGACCTCCGCCGTCCGAAGCCACCCCGACACAACCGCAAACTCCTTCCGCTTTCTCATGCGGTCCCAGCCCTTGCCCATCGCCCGCAACGTCACCCTGAGTTCACTGACAGGAACATTTCTCTGCGTCAACGTAAGGAAAATGAAACGTCCCTTTGGGTACTTCGCAAGCACTTCAGGGATGACCTGCAGAAAGCGGGCAATCCACATCAGCGAGCGCCGCCACTGGCAGATTGGGCAGTGCCGCACACGGCAGAAATGGGCCTCCCGCAGTTTCAGCGTGAGCGCGCCCGAATCGGCTCTGTCGGGTGACCAGCCAAATCCAAGCACCAGCGAGCACAGTGCCACGCGTTGCCCTAAACGCGAGAACCAGACACCGCCCGCGCCTGCGAATATCGCCGCGACGTCGTCAGCTTGGCCCCGATGTTGGTCCCAAGGGCGATCTTTCGGACTGCATTCGGAGAGGTATTCCAACTCGGCGGACGCCGGATCGACCGCCGGGACCACAGTCGCACGTGGAAACCCGTACTCACTTTTGCCGTCGATTGCAGGGTCTGGTACACTACGGGTGTCCGATGTTGTCGTGAGCATCGGTTAGCCTTCAAGGAAAAGCAAACTGCGGCGCCGCTCAAATCGGCGCCGTTCGTGTTTTCAGCCGATTCAGGAGCATCCCCGACTCCGCCCAGTGGTCACACTCCAACTCTCGAATCGTCATTGCCTGGCGTTCCAGAATTCGCAGTGCGGCCACTTTCACGCGGACATCGGTACTGTGCTCCGCTTCTTCGACCATTTGGCGGACGGACCTCAGGTAGTCAGAAATCGATTGAGGCATGGGACCACAACCTAAGCGGCCTGGTCGTCATCGTCGCCGCCGAGAATTTCGATGGCGGCGCGGATCGCCGCCACCAATCGCCCGCGTGTAGCCGATGGCGCGTAAGCTGCCTCCAAGACTTCCTTGGCGCGGACGATTACGTCCTGCTCGGCGGTCGTCTCCAGTTTGCGCGCTGTGTTGGTGCGCGAGGCTTTGGCCTTGCCCTCGACAAAGCCGGACCGCCACGCCAAGGCCTCGGCGGTCCGCGCCGGATATGGGCAGGACGCGGACCCCTGGCCCGCCGCGCCCGCGTCGAAGCCCGCCCGCCACGCCGCCTGGTCCTGCTGCATCGGGTTTGCCATTGTGAGCTTTCGGCGCTCGGCGTAGGCTTCAACGTCCTCGTCTTCTATTTCCGCCGCGCGCTCCCGATCTCCAACAACATCGCGCGTAAACCGGACGGCTTGGTCTTTCCGGCCCTGTATCTGTTCGCGGCTGAGAGGGTGGATTCTGCCCATGAGTTCCTTCCCCGGACCGCCCTATTCGTCGCTGTCGTCCTCGGAATCATCTTCCGAATCTTCCGATTCTCCCGACAGTACGTCGAGGGCTTCGGAGATTGCCTCGACCATGTCGCCCCGGCTGGCTTCCGGAGTATAGGCGCTCTCCAGGATTTCAGAGACTTGGTCGATTACTTCTTGCTGGTCGTCGAGTTGTTCTTGCAGTTCCTTCATGCTTGCCATTAGAAATTCTCCTTCAGGTCAAATACTGCATCAGGATGGCGGCGACCAATCCCTAAGCAGCGTTGTCGGGGTGACCATTCCCCGACCTGGGCTGGCCGTCCGACAATTCTTCGGCGCGAATTGTCGGCCTCTTCTGGCGCTTCCGGTCACGTTCGGCGCGCTTCTCCAGAGTATTCAAGAGCTTTCTTTGTTCGTACGCTCGACGCCATTTGCTGAGCTTGTCATGCCTCGGTATGTGCTTGCGAAAGAGATCGAGGCCACGCGTACCAGCTCTGTAGTCGGCGTCGGCCTTGTCGAGCCGTTGGTTTTTCCTTCCAGGCTTTCTCTTGGGAACAATGGCAAGTCGGACAGCTACGGC
>JBEKDV010000585.1:0-4133 GCA_050014175.1 Candidatus Solibacter sp.
TTCCGGACCTTGAGCATCGTGATGATCCATCGTGGTCATCACGCGCCCGCTCGGTTCAGATCAGAATACCTGGGTCACTTTTGGAGAGTACGGGTGGGTCAGTTTTGGAGAGCGCCGAAGGGAATAGCTAGCGTCTGAATTACGACGGCAAAACAACTGAGAGTTGGAGAGTCAAACGATGAAATTCGCGATCGCGGTAACGGCACTGGCGCTTTTTTTCGGCGGATCACAGTACGGTGAGGCGGCCGATCAGCCGCTGGGATTTGAAGTAGCCTCGGTTAAATCGGCCCCGGTACGTAAGGAGGGAGAGTCCCAAGGGATGATGGGTTGCTTCGGCGGACCCGGGTCGAGGGACCCGATCCGCTATACGTGTTCCAATGCCAGCGTCTCGCTGATGGTGATCCAGGCATACGGCGTGAAGCCGTATGAGCTTCGGCCTCCGGTTTCCACGGACACCTACCGATTCAATGTGGAGGCGAAGGTACCGCCCGGAGCTACCGCGGCACAGGTCAAAGTGATGCTGCAGAACCTGCTCGCCGAGCGCTTCAACTTGGCCTTTCACTATCAGAAATCGGAAACCCAGGGCTATTCCCTGGTGGTGGCGAAGAGTGGGCTGAAAATGAAGGAGTCGAGGTCTCCCGCACCTGAGGAGGTTGATGCACCGCCACCGCCGGGACCGATCAAGGACCCGGACGGGTTTAGCTACATACCCAGGAGGAACGCCATGGTAGTTGGCCGGGCGAATGGACTCCAGCGCTGGGTGGGAAATAGTATTCCGGTAGATCGATTGGCCGGATTGTTAAACTAACTGACGGGCCGACCGATAACTGACTCTACTGGGTTGAAGGGAAACTACGATTTCACCCTGACGTTCAACTCGGAAACCGTGGGACAGGTCGCTGCGCCTTCGGTGGTCCCGGAAGGCGGCATCGTACCGAGTGAAAATGGCGGGCTTAATGTCTTCGCAGCCTTAGAGAAACAACTCGGACTCAAATTGGAACCCCAAAAGATCGTACTCGACTTATTCGTGATCGATCACGCCGAAAAAATACCAGTCGAGAACTAGCGTTTCGTCGCAGTGGCGAAGACAAACGAGCATCTCGGCACCGGTGTGGTTGTGTCGCAGTGCATGTCGCAGTTCATCCTTGAACTCCGGATAAAACGGCGGATGGTGGACGAAAGACACCGTTATCGTAGACTTGCCTCAAATCGCCGCTTCCGGCAAATACATCCCGTGAAGTCCCGTTACATCCGGTGGACAGGGCATGAGGCGGTCGTGCGTTGCGGAAGTGATGCACGCTGAGGCATACTGACTCTATATGCCTCACTCGAAAGCAAACACGCCAAGACGCGGTCGAAAGCCCAGTCTAGTCAAATCTAAACCGAATCGCCAGGGCAAGCCCGGACCGAGGTATAGCGTCGGCCTTCCGTCCGCGGTCGCCAGCCAAGTGGAACGATACGCCGAGACGGTTGACGCCAGCATGAGCAAAGCGATCGCCTCGCTCGTGCGCCTTGGCCTGGAAAGCTATGCAAACCGAAAGCACGAGTTCTTCAAGAGGCTAAAGGAAAACTTGGCCGAGGACGATCCAAACGAACAGGACCGAGTGGTGGATGAGTTCCGAACTCTAATCCTCGGGCGTTGAAGGATGCCGAAAATCCAGTGGGAGCGGCTTCCAAGGGAGAAGTGGGCCCACCTGCGGGACCGAGCGAGGGAGCGCAGAGTTTCGCAAGACGACCTGTTTGAACTGGCTGAGTGGAAAGCACAGGATCCGGACGTGCCGGAGGGGGACTGGTACAAGGATTTCGGGACCTTCAAGCTCTGCGGCACGGGCAGGTTTCCGAGCACCTTTCTGATGGCCGGGCAGTCCGCCAGAGGCAAGCGGCTGTGATCGCCGCCGTGCGAGCGGACGATCAGCCTGCGCGGCGAAGAACTGATGACCCACTTGGAAACGAAATACCTCGACTGATACCCAAGTTAGTTAGTCAACCCCTCGCTCACGCTCGGGGCTCGGATTGGAGCCCCGAGCGAACCGAGTTACACGCCCCTACACCCCCAGCCGCGATCGCCGCAGCAGTTCGCCGAGCGTCTGGTTGGTCTCGGGCCGATAGTCTTTCAACGGCAGGATGCGCTCGTGAATCGCATCCAGGAGCCAGGCCGGTTGCGGGAAGAACAGGGTCTCCAGCTCCGCCGCGGGCGTAATCCAATTTCTCGATCCCACCACCACGGGCGGCGCATCCAGATCGTCGAAGCAGAGCTGCGTCAGGTTTGCCGCGACGGTCTGCATCACGCAGCCACGCTCCACCGCATCGCACACCAATAGCACCTTCCCCGTTTTCCGGACGGACGCCGCCAGCGGCTCGTAATTCAATGGGTTCGCGGCCCGTAGATCGATCACCTCGGCGGAGATCCCGAATCGCTTTTCGAGATCCTCGGCCACCGTCAGGGCGGTATAGAGCGCCGGCCCAAAGGTGACCATGGTCAGATCCTTGCCTTTCCGCTTGATGGATGGCTCCGAGAGGTCGATCTCGTAGTAACCCTCGGGAACGCCCTCCTCTACAAACATCTCGCCGTAATCGTAGAGCCTCTGGCTTTCGAAGAAAACCACCGGGTCGGTGCCGGCCAGCGCGCTGTTCATCATTCCCTTGGCATCGTAGGGCGTCACCGGATAGACCACTTTCAATCCCGGAATGTGGTACGCCAGCGCGGTCCAGTCCTGCGAGTGTTGCGCGCCGTACTTGGCGCCCACCGAGATGCGCAACACCACCGGCATGCTCAGTTGGCCCGCCGACATGGCCTGCCACTTGGAGAGCTGGTTGAAGATCTCGTCGCCGGCGCGGCCCATGAAGTCGGCGTACATCAGCTCCGCCACCACCCTGCCGCCCTCGAGCGCGTATCCCACGGCCGCGCCCACAATCGCCGCCTCCGAAATGGGCGAGTTAAACAGCCGATGGTAGGGCAACGCCTCGGTCAGGCCGCGATAGACGGCGAAGGCGCCGCCCCAATCGCGATTCTCCTCTCCAAAGGCCGCCATCGTGGGATCGATCGCGAAGCGATAGAGCATGGCCTCGAAGATGCCGTCGCGAACGTTGTACATCTTCATCTTCGGTACGGGCTTACCGTCCTTGGTCGCGGTCCGCACCTTCTGCTTGATCTGCTGCACCCTGGGATTTTGCGAGAGGTCTTGCAGAAACTCGGGCTGCCGCGTATCGAACTTCTCCACCTTCCGGTTTGAGAACATCACCGATCCGACCAGCTCGGAGCCGGCTCCCACGCGCGGGCTAGCCTCCAGATCGGTGGCCAGCCGGAACATCTCGAAGATCTCCGACTCGATGTGCGCCTTCGCGCTGTCGAGCGCCTCCTCGGTGACCGCCCCGATCTCTAGCAGCTTTTTACGGAACGCGGGGATCGAATCGGCCGCCAGCCAGTGCTCAACTTCTTCCTTGGACCGGTAGCTCGAAGCGTCCGAAGGCGAGTGGCCGCTGATGCGATACGTAATCGTATCCAGCAGAACCGGCCCGCGGCCCTCCTCGATCACCTGCCTCTTGCGCCGGAAGGCGTCGATCACCGGCAGCGGGTCGTAGCCGTTGACGCGCTCGGCGTGCATCTGTTCCGGATTCACGCCCGCGCCGATCCGGGCGATGACCTGCACCCCCATGGTCTCGCCGAGGGTCTGGCCACCCATGCCATAGAAGTTGTTCATGCAGTTGAACAGGATGGGCAGACCGCCGCCCAGCGACTCGTCCCACAACTGGCGGTACTGGTCCATGGCGGAAAAGGTGATGCCCTCCCACACCGGACCGCAGCCGAAGGATGCGTCTCCGATATTGCACACCACGATTCCCGGCTTGCGGTTGACCCTCTTGTAGAGAGCCGCGCCCGGCGCGATGGACCCGGAACCGCCTACGATGGCGTTGTTGGGATAGATTCCAAACGGGACGAAGAAGGCGTGCATGGAGCCGCCCATGCCGCGGTTCAATCCGGTCTCTCGCGCGAAGATTTCGCTGTATGCCCCATAAACCAGGAACCGTATGGCCAGGCCTCTCACGGTTCCCTGGTATCCCTTTTCGACGGGACGAAGCACGGCGCCATCCCGGCAGGATTCCATGATTTCGAGCAGTTGGTCCTCGCTCAA
>JBEKDV010000586.1:0-4131 GCA_050014175.1 Candidatus Solibacter sp.
AAACGACCGCCTACGACATCCCAACGGGCGTCGTAGTGACCTATACGCTCGCCGGCCTTGCTCTAAACGGATGCAGTCCCGGATCGGCGGGCATTATGTTTTCCGCCTCGCCGGACCCCACGGTCTCTCCTTTTGACTCGTATCCCTTGGGCGCAACGAGCGGCACGTTTACTACCGATACTGACATTCCTGCCGGTTCTTATGTGTTTGGCGCGGCCGGCGCCTGCGATGCATCGAGGCCGGTGGGGTTCGTCGGTGGGGGCGACTTGTCGTCCTCTGTCTATTTCGGTGGGAACTGGCCTAACGGAGCGCCAAAAGAAGTGTACGTACCAAGCTTCAACTGGAATCTGCTGTTGATGGTTGGACAGTGAGTCCAAGTCTGCCCGTGCGCCTTAGATTGCGATCCGTTCCACCTCGGCGAGCGAAATGTCATCGCTGCGGCGCTCGTGGAGACCTGTTGTGCGCGCCGACTCATGCGCGGCCATCTGCTGCGCGACTTCGAGCTTCCCGTCATTCTTCAAGTACGCGGTAATTCCCGTTGCACGGAACATGTGATTGCCGAGTTTTGTCGCGATCCCCGCGCCGGCCGCGCATCACCGAACCATGAGATAAACCTCTGGATGGCTTAGACGACGGCCGGTCAGCTGCTCCGTTCTGCCCTTTGCCGTGCGGAAGAGGGGAGCGCCTTTTTCCTAGCCGAAGCCGGCACAAAGCATCCGGGTCCCCGACGCCCTAAAGATCAAAGTCCCCGGCGATGATCGCCGCCCGCAACGTGTCCACGTATGCGGCGCACTGTTCAGCCCGTTCAACGCACTCGGGGCAGGCCAACAGGTGTTCCTCTACCTGCGCAAGCTCCGGCCCTTCGATGACCATTCCGAGGTGGTAGCGCTCCAGATCGTGATCGGAAATGTGTTCCATGCCTATCAGTGCCGCGGAGATCGGAAAATTCTCAAGGATATTTTGGAGCGCACCGTCGAAGCCGCCGGAATTCTGATCGATGCCGTGATCATCGGGGTCCAAGAGCGCATGAACTATCAGATAATTGAAAGACGCAACACTTCCTTCCGTGGCATCCTACGAACCCCGCAAGGGAGCACGGTCCTCATCGCCGTTGAAAAGATGCCAATCTCCCCGGTGGACTCACTGGGTCTTGCCACGAACGCCCGCCACGGCCATCCCGCCGAACCCCAAGAAGGCGGAGTGGGTGTTGGTCCACGCATTTATATAGGGCAGCAGTATGACAGTGCCACTTCCCAAGCGAACGTTGTATCACGACGTAATGACGTGATGGTCCTCCTTGGTGCCTCGCACCGATTCTCTGAGTTAGAACGACCCGGAAGTTGCCGCCGGCAGCAAGCTTCGCTGTCTTCGAAAACCGTTCAGCAAGAGTAACGTGGGACGATGAGTACCCACGCGGACGGCTGCGGCAAGCGGACGTATCGGAAAAGGGACGCGCAGACGGTGAGGAATCGCCTGATGAAGAAAGGCGCTGTTTTGAGGATCTACCAGTGCCCGAAGTGCAATTTCTGGCACCTGACTCACGACGTGGAGAAGCTGACGAGGACCGGCTGAAGATCGCCTCCAAGAAGTAGAAAAGCCGCATCTGTAACAAAACACACGATATTGCACAGGAACTAGAATTGTGTTGCCACTGATCTTGCACATCGTGTATTATGAGTGTGCAATGGCCATAGACTACAGGGCCTGGCTCGAAGGCGCCAAAGCCGAACTTTCCGAGTTGCAGGGGCAGAAGAGTCAGATCCAGGCGCAGCAAGCCGAACTCCGGAACCGGGAACAGGAGATCGACGCCCGGATCAACGGCATGGCGCAGACGGTCAGCGGTCTCGCATCGTTGGTTCCGGACGAAAGTCTCGAACCGTCGTGGCTGTCTCTCTTGAGGCTGATCGGAAAGACGATGGTCGATGTGGGATTGACCGCCAGAATCCGCGCGATACTCCAGGCGGCCGGGGAGCGCTGGATGGGTCTCTCCGCCATCGAGGTTCGTTCGGAGCTCCAGCGCGCCGGGTTCTACGCCGTCGATTCGGCCAACCTGCTGTCCAACGTCTACACGATTCTGGGCCGACTGGTGAAGAGCGGAGAGGCGGAGGAGTTTCAGGGGCTCGGCGGCGAGAAGAGATTCCGATGGAAAGAGGCGGGCGCCGCGCCGGGCGCCTCTCTTGGCAACGCGCCAAGCCAGCGCATGGCGACGCTATCGACTCCCGTCAGGAAGGTTGCCTATCGGAGGGGTCGGCGCAGTCCGACGATCCCGCCCGTTGCACCAACCGTTCCGTCGAAAGGTCAAAGCTGAGGCGACCCGCCCCGGAGATCCCGTATGCGTTTCAGGCTGCCCACCAAAGAGGAATTCGACGCCGTCCGGTTCGCGATCTGGAACATCTTCGAGATCGTGCTCATGCTCATCGCGATGGCCGGCGTGATCGTGTATTCGCTCCGGCACATCCCAAGCCTCAAGCGGGGCGGCAGAGGTGAGCGCAAAGCTTAGAGAGCCGTGTCGTGGCTTCCTTCCCTGCCTTGTGATTTGGCCGGGCGTAATGGAGGTTTCTAGACAAATCCGTCAAGGAGGTTATTGTTACAGGCATGAAACAGGATATCGAAAGCCGCTTTTCCCTGCTCATCACGATTTCCCTCTTCTTTCCGATACTCCTGTCGAACCTGAGCACCGTCGCGGGGCAGCCGGCCGCAAAGGGAAGCCTGCTTCTCATGCAAACGAGCGCCGTGGTGGGTATGTACATGCTAGACTACATCCTCTTCCAGGCCCGCAAGAATGTGCTGTCCGCCAAGTCGCTCAAACGGATCAACGTGGTGCTGCTCGTCGCGCTCGGCATATTCATCGTCCCCATTCTGGGACTTACCACGCTGGCATTCGCCCTGCCCCCGTGGATTGCGGCTTCGGTGATGTGGCTCTCAGTAACCGCCATGCCGTTTGTCCTGGCCATGCCTCCGGCCGTGGAAGTTGTGATTCTGTTTTTGGCGGATGGGAAGAAGTGATTTCGGCGGTGCGCGTGTGAAAACTTGTATCACGCGGCATGTTTTACCTTCTTGAGATCGATCTTACCGCCAGTATCATTATCGGAAGAGGTCGACGCCATCTCGAACGAGACGTCCGGATTCGCGATGAACCATGCCATCAGTTTTTCCAACAACGCTCCCAAAGTTCGAGGTCTGTCCCGATACGGGCTACGTTGGACCCGATCGGTCAGTTTCAGCACGATTTGCGTCACGCGCGTCCTGCTGACATGGAAGGCGGAGGCAAGTTCACTGAAGGAATGTCTGCGGCCGTCTTGAAGTCCGTGGTGATATTCAAAGATGAGACGATCCCGTTCGGGGATGCCCAGGGTGTCCTTGACCCGTTGATATCGTGCAATGAACCGATCGGATGCTTTGTCCATGGTGCAACCACTATAGTGGCGTCACGCATGATTTCAAGGATGTGAAATGTGCCGGCAGCGGCAATGATCCGTGCCGTCATCATTCCTTCATCCGCCATAATCGATGATGGTAAGCGTCGGCGGGCGGAAACGAGTCCGATATCGTGTTTTAGAGACAGTTAATCTGCGTGTGGTATGGTGTCTGTGCATATGAGCCGAGTCAGGTGCGCTGCCATGCGTGGTACAATCAAAGCATATCTCAGCGGCTTGATTGCAAGGCTTTCCCGTACTACAATACGCCCTCACATCACAAAAGCCATGAAAGCACTCAAAATCCCCACAATCGAAAACCAGATCGAGACCCTGGTCACTTTGCAGCTCGAAACGCGCAGCCTGCCGTCCCTTCCCGATCTCGAAAAGGCGAAGTTCGACCACTCGCTCGCCATCGACCAGCTCTATTATTCCAGCAAGCTGGAGGGGTCTTCGCTCACAAAAAACATGATCGACAAAGCGATCAATGCCGAAAAGTTTCCGCTGGCCTAAGGACGATCGGGAACTGAAGGAACGGGAAGCCGCCGGCCTCTGGCAGGCGCAGGCCTTGGCGAAGGAAATCGGCGAGGGCAGGGAAAAGATCACGCTCGACCTCGGCCCCGGTGCCGATGATCTCGGCACCGCGCCCCGCGCCGTCTCTAGTACACTGTATTGACAACCTCTCGGCAACCGCTATACTGATGAGTGTGAACAG
>JBEKDV010000587.1:0-4089 GCA_050014175.1 Candidatus Solibacter sp.
AGAAATCTTGCTCATCACAAATATTCTATTGCCTCGCCGCTCCGCCGGATACATTTCCCCTCGATTTTGTTTTGTACCAACACCAACCAGGGGCTCTGGATCCGGAATTTTGCAAGTCCCTAAAACAAGCCTCTACGGCGTCACCTGCGCCAATGGCGTGATTCCCAGCGCAAAGAGCGGGTCCGGGGGGACCCGCGCGGACCGTGGGGGTCCGCCCCACCAACTCGGCGGCATTCGGGCGTGGTGTTTTCCACCGGGGGATTTTCACCGCGAAACGAAGCGCTGGGCGGCCTCTTGAAGACTCCGCGCGAGCTCGTCTTTTTGGATGGGCTTAGCCAGATAGGCATCCATGCCGGCCGCCAGGCACCTTTCCCGATCACCCGAAAGGGCGTTTGCCGTCAGCGCCACGATGGGCAGATGCCCGCCACGCTCGCTTTCGCGCAGGCGGATCGCCCGTGTCGCCTGCAAGCCGTCCATCAGCGGCATCTGCATGTCCATCAGGACCACGTCCACCACCTCGTGTTCCAGCACCCGAAGCACCTCGGTTCCGTCAGCGGCCACAATTACCCGGTGGCCCAACTTCTCCATCAGGCGGCAAGCCAGCTTCCGATTCACCTGGTTGTCTTCGGCCAACAATACGCGCAGAGGGCGGGTGGCCGCCGGGTCAACGGCGGGATTCGCTTGGGGCCGCCGGCCCTCCCGGTAGCGGATGGAGAAATGGAAAGCGGTGCCCTGGGCCGGCAGTTCTGTTTCCGCGTCGATCCAAGGGCTTTCCGCATGGATGGCGCCGCCCATCAGGCTGACAAGATGAGATGAGATCGTCAGACCCAGGCCCGTTCCCCCGTAGTGGCGCGCAATCGAGTTGTCGGCCTGCTCGAACGGGGCGAACACCAGCCGTTGTTTCTCCGGTGGGATGCCAATGCCGGTATCGACGACGTGGAAGCGGAGCAACGCCGGGTCGCCCACATCCCGGTTGACTTCGATGGCGACCTTGCCGGTGTGAGTGAACTTGATGGCGTTGCCGGCAAGATTGAGAAGCACTTGCCGCAGCCGCCTTTCGTCCCCGGCGAGGAATTCGGGCACATCCCGGGCGATTCGGCAGCTCAGCGCCAACCCTTTCTCTTCAGCCTGCAAGCGCAAGGTTCGGAGGCTGCCTTCCAGGCATTCCCGCAGATCGAAATCTGCCTCTGCCAGGCTGAGCTTGCCGGCCTCGACCTTGGCGAGATCCAGGATGTCGTTGAGGATTCCGAGCAAATCCTGGGCCGCTTTGTGGGCGGTTCGCAGGAAGTCGGCCTGTTCGGCGTTGAACGGCGTTTGCATGGCCAACTCCGTTATACCCATGACAGCGTTCAACGGCGTGCGAATCTCGTGGCTCATGTTGGCCAGGAACTCAGATTTCACGGCGGTGGCGCGGTTGGCGCAGTCCCGGGCCTGCTCGGCGGACCGCCGCGCCGCGCGAATCCAGCGGTTTTGCACGGCAACGACGGCGGCGATGGCGAGTACCACTGCGCAGGCGGCGGTGAGCAGGAGGTTCTTCCTGCGCGTGTCTTCCAGTAAATCCAGGACCAGGGTGTCGTTGGCGGATTGGCCCACCCAGGCGAAGTAGATGCCGGATACGGTTCCGTCGCGGGCGAGTTCGCTGATGCCCGTTCGAATGGTGTCGGCGGCACGCTGGGCCTGCCGGTCACCCAAGCGAGCGCCGAGGCTCGCGTAGACGTAACCGTTCGGTATCGAGAGATAACGGAATGCATGCCCCTCGCACTCGGGGGGCGAATCGATCGGGGTCGATCGGCCCAGCCGCTCCCACATCAGGCCGCCATCCGCCTTTCCAGTGCAGACCGCCTGGAGGATCGCGGTGAAAGTCGGTCTGCCGATGACGCGGGAGCCCGGGAGAAAGACGCCCGCCAGGGTCGGGTTGGTTCCCGGAGCGCGGGCTGCGACGGTGCGCCCCCCGAACTGGCCCGCGAGTTCGATTCGGCTCTTCTGTTCCACCAGCAGCCAGAACCGCCGTGAGCACCAGGGTTTTGCAAAGAAGAAGCGCGACCGGCGCCCGGGCAGGTCATTGAGCACGGGCCAAAGGTCCACCGCGCCTGAGGACAGGGCCTGCTCGGGTCCCTCTGGCGCGTAAACCCAGTGCAGCCGGATTCCGCGCCGGCGGGCTGCTTCCCGGACGATCTCGATCGCCGGACCTCCGGGGGAACCGTCGGACAGCAATTCCTGGTCAGGCGGGGAATGCTCAAAACCGATCCGGAAGGTACGGCGGGACGGGTCGATGTAGCTCTCCAACAGGAAGCACGCGCCGGCGCCGATCGCCAGCAACAGTGCAACCAAGGCCGGAATTCGCCAACGTAGCCTACGCCAGATCGACCTCATTGTGTCTTCATCCATCTTATCGGCCGTGGCTTCAGAGCGTCCACGATTTCTGCCGTTTTCCCGTAGCACCGCGTGCGGACACGTTTTGCCGACCGCAAAGCAATCGTCCCGATGAGTCGGTACGCTGCGGACACGAGTGTAGGCGCCCCGAACCTCAGGGTTTAGAGCGGGGAGGCGGCGAGCCGGCCGTCGAGTTCAGCCTTGGCGCAGTCTGCCGTATGGCAAAGCCAGGAGATGGGGGAGTGCGGGAGGTATGCGGCCAGATCGTCGAACTCCCAGTCTTTGGCAGGGGAGAAGGCGGCGTAGCCGAGCGCGTCGGTGAGGCGCCAACTCACCTTGATGAGGTTGTCGAGGCTCAGTTGATGGGCAACCGGCTCATCGTGGTGGGTAAGGATGGCCGCCGCCAGTTGGTCCGGGAAATGCCAGTCCAGGGCGAGATAGGCGCCGGCCGCGCAGTGCTCGATTTCGAAGAGATCGCGCTCCGTCTGCAGCAGATCGAAGCCGAAATCGTTGGACACCTCAAGCATCCGGGAGTACTCGTCGGGGTAGGCGGACATCAGGCCCAACGTGCCCAGGTTGTGCAGCAGGCCGGTGGTATAGGCGACTTCGCTGTCCAGGCGGCAGACACGCGCGGCCTCCTCCGCGATGAGCGCCGTGATCACGCTGTGCACCCAGACCTTACGCAGGGCGAGCGCCCGCACGGACGTGCGCACCATATTATTAAGCGCGACGAAGGTGGCCATGGATTTGACCCGGTCCATGCCAAGGATGGCGACGGCCTGGGTGAGGCTGGTGACTTCGCGCCGGACGCCGAACAGTGCGGAATTGGCGAAACGGAGCAGCTCGGCAGAAAAGGATGGATCCAGCCGGATCAGGCCGCCCACTTCCTGAGGGCTGGCATCCTCGTGGCCGGCGAGCGCCAGGATGCGATGAGCGATGGCCGGAAACGGCGGCAGGAGGCGAAGTGCCCAGGGGGCTAGGGGGCGTGCGGTTGTGGCGGTCATAATAGCGTCCAGGAATCATATCGGCAGGAACGGCCCTCCGCTATAGAGTGTCCGCCCCCTTTCGCAGGGATTTTTCGACAACCTGTGGGTTCCGGCTAACGCCGGCGAATGCGGATGGCCAGCAGACCGGCGGCGAGCAGGGGCGGATTGGGGCTAGATTGGAAGCATGGTGCGTCCTGAAAGACGCGTTCTTCTAGCAAGTGAGAGTCTTGCCCGGGTAAGCGCCGGAGCGCCCGGTAGCAGGCCCCAGGCGAAGGCAGAGATGCCTACCGTCCGAGCGGGGCGTCAAAAGTCCATTCTGTGGAGAGCAAAGGAGCGGGCCGCAACATTAAGTGAACGCTGCAGCCACGTCATAGTATCAACCGAAAGGTGTTTGAAAGGGCCGAGCCGGTCATGTCACGGCGAAGGCAACAGACAGCAGTCCGGGCCGGAACGACTGTTGGACCATTCCGGGGTAGCGGGCGGTGGCACGTTTCCAAAGAAGAGCGTGGAACAGGAGAGACCCTACCTGGCAGCCAAGTCGGGCGAAGACCGAGCGTATAAAGCCGGACGGCCGAAATCGCGAGGAGCCGGGAGGGAGTCCGAGGGGTCCGTAGTGTGCGCTGAGCAGCGCGTTGATCGGGAGGGTTGAAGTCCCTCTGGCGCTCGAATGAGGAGCGCCATATCCGAACGCGGGGGTAATGCCTCGCGGGCCGGGAGAGAGGAAGGTATG
>JBEKDV010000588.1:0-4077 GCA_050014175.1 Candidatus Solibacter sp.
CGTGGATTGAGACTTATTGCCGTACCACCGATCCTTCTGCCCGGCCACGTGGCAGTAGAAAATCGGTTCGTGCTGAAATTTGTACCGGCCGAAGCCCCAAGCGAAAGTGTTCTTGGCCCAGACCAGCTGGCAGCGCACTCGAAAACCAGCGGTTTCCAGCGCATTCTGAAACTCGCGCTGCAATGAGGAAGAATGGCACACATAGGCAGAAGCGCCGGGCTTGACGGCTGCGCGAAGGGATCGGAACGCATTTTCCAGGAACTGCTTGAAATCGGCGTCTGACATCCGGTCATTCTGCATCCTCAAATGCTCTTTGGTGTACCCCGAGTAGTCGCAATTATACGGGGGATCAAGGAACACGCAGTCCGCTGCATCGGTGCCCATTAGCCGCTGGACGTCAGCTGCGACCGTAGCGTCGCCCACGAGGAGTTTGTGTTCTCCCAAGGTCCAAAGGTCCCCGGCCGTGGAGACCGGTGTCTCCGGAACCTCCGGGGCCGCGTCCTCATCCGTAAGCCCTTGTGCCGCGTCCAGCGCAGCAAGGAGCCGGGCCACCTCCTCGTCGTCGAAGCCGATCAGATTGACGTCGAAGGCTTCTTCCTGAAGAGTGGCTAGCTGGATGCGTAACAGTTCTTCGTCCCACCCGGCGTTCAAAGCGAGCTGGTTATCGGCGATGGCCAAGGCGCGGCGTTGGACTTCAGACAGGTGCGCCAGCACGATAACCGGCACTTCGCGCATGCCCAGCGTCTGGGCCGCCCGGAGGCGCCCTTCACCAGCAATGATCTTGCCGTCCGGCCCAACGAGAATTGGATTTGTGAAGCCGAATTCCAAAATGGAGGAAGCGATCTGCGACACCTGCGCGGCGGAGTGCGTACGGGGGTTAGCGTCGCTCGGGATCAACCAGTCAATCGGCCGGCGCTCGATTGGGATTTCGAGAGTCTTCGCAAGTTTGCCCGGCAGGTTTACCGCTAGGTTTGTTGTTCGCATATATCCTCTTCCAGCGAAATTTCGGTGAGGATTACATATTCAGCGCGGGCAACACAGGTGTCGGTTCTTCTAATCCCGTTGAGGGACAGAGATTTACAACACCTCAAAATTTTCACGGAAAATTCCGGGGAATCAGCCGAAAATTCGTAGGCCGCTTAGTGCCGGCATGAATCAGCGCAACTGATGCTGAACCGTGCCTTGTATGCCTTCGCCTCGTGGAAAGGCTCGAACGGGTCGTCCGTGATCTGAAACAGTTCTCGCAGGCTGGTTCTGACAGTCTGGATTTGTTTCTCGAGCGGGCTCCTGTTCGACTTGAACTCTTCCGGCCTCTTAATTGTGCCGGCGTTCTGAGCAAGCAGGTTTAAGCACAACCATGCAGCAATCGGTTTCTGCCCCTGAGCACCTCTATTATCCGCGAATCCCATCTCCGCATAATTTCGAGTATCCGTGACACCTAAGACGGCTATTTGTACGCGGTGATCGCTGATGAATGTGATCGACACGTCCTTCCAGGTGGTACCATCGGGCGTGCGGAACGGTTCGAATCGCCGTACCCGCCCGCGCTGCATCCGGACCGCAAGACCCTGCATCTCTCTCAACCGCATCTCGAGCGTCTCGAGCGCCGGGCTCGCAGGTGGATCTGTCCAGGAACCGCGTTCGCCCACGTCAAGGCGCCCAACGGCTTGACGATACACGTCCCAGTCGGGCTTCAGTGGAAGGCGCTCTAACAGCAGAGACACATCGCTAATGAAAGGGCCGATGAACGCAGTCGTTTTGTTGCACCGAAGCCACAGCCGATTCGACTCGTCGTCCAGCTTCTGTCGCTCAGACACCTGACGATCGAGTTCCGCCTTGGCTTGGCTTTGCGCTGGCTCAGCCGAAGAAGCCACCTTGCGCCGCAGCTCTGTCAAGAGTTGGTCGGCCTTATCGCGATTCGCATATGCTCTACATAAGTCGTCGCTGACATGCTGCGTCTCCCTTACGGTCTTGCGGCCCTTGTCGATTCTCTTGAGCAGATCCGAAATAGTCTCAGCCAGATCGAACGTCTTGGTACCCATGGCATACAGTTTAGTTCCCTCGAAAGCCCTCCGTAGTTGGACTCCGCCAGCAAGACCGAATCCGCACGGGAGAAGAGCGACGCACAGAAGGTGCGATTTCGCGGGGTTTTGGATTCCCGAACCAATGATCCGCTCTTCTCGTAATCGTCTAAAGGCGGTCCTCGATCTGATCTTCGATGCTCTCCCGGATCTCGTCGGCGCTCATGGCCGGATTTTCCACTAACTCGTCGATCAGCGCTTCCCGAATCAGCGGTCGCAGCCGGTCCGCCTCCCGGCGCATCGCCGCGTATCCGCCGTCGAACTCGTATTCCTTTTCAACGTACCGCGCGATGTGGTCGAGTTGGAAATCGGCCTTCCACGCCACCGCGCGGCGCTGTGCCTGCTTTTCGGCTTCCAGCCGGGCCTTTTCCTTCCGCGTGGCCACCGCCGCCTTATACGGCGCGAGAGCGGTTTCCCCGGCCTTCTCAAGCTGCTCTGCTGCGGCATCGAAGGGCAGCGCCGCCAGCGCCTTCCGCACCGCCTCCTTGGCCGCTTCCTCTTCTTCCCGCGTCGCGTCGTAGATGTATATGCGGCCCACGATTCGTTGGCATGCCTCCTGGTACTCATACTCGCGGATTATCGGTTGCACCGCCTGCACCGCGGCCGTCTCCATCTCCTTGTAGCTCGCCTCCTCGCGCACCTTGCGGACGGCTGCCACCGCCGCGTCCCATGCGCGCTGTTTCAACCCCGCGTACTCGGAACCGTATCGAATGTTCCACGACAGCTTGTTCATACCCGCTTGGAGGGCGCGCTCCATCTCCTGCTTCCGGGTCCACGGCCCCAGTGCCCGATGCACGGCTGCGTCCACCAGGCGCTGGGTGATGGCCGCCGGTTGGCTGGGCTGGAGTTCAGAGAGGGCCTCCTGCACCATGGTATGAACTTCCATCTCAACCTCTCGACGCGCGTCGTAAGGCACAGAGTTGAGCGCGTATTGCGTCCACTGTTGTACCCATAGCAGTCGCCGCTGCTCGGCCTGCCTGACCTCGGTCCTTTGGCGCTCCGCCGCTGCCGCGGCCGCCTGCCGACCCTGGCGATCGCGGAACCAGTCTTCGTTTTCCTCGAGATCGCGGTCGATCTTGCGCTTTTCGAGCAGGCTCCTGGTGATGGCCACCTGATCGGCGGCGGACACCACCTCGGAGGAAGGTGCGGCCGGGGGGTCTACGTAACCCTGGCGGCCGGCCGTCCCGTTGCTGGCCGGTGTAGCGCTCTCGGTGGGCAAGGGGCGCGGAATCGGCGGTAGGCCATCGCGTTGGAGGCGCTCCACCTCCGAAGCGGACACTCGCCAGTGGCCGCCGGGGGTGGTTTCGGCTTCAATGACGCGGTTTTCGCACAAGATGCGGATGGTCGCCAGGGTCGTGCCCAGCTGGCGGGCAACTTGGCCAGTCGAATAGAAAAGGGGTTGCATACGTGTCAACCATACGGAAATTCGGACCTTTATTCAACGGTTTAACGGTTCTTCGGGCGGTTTTCCGTATGGTTTTTGCGTTTTCCGCGCGTTCTCGGCGTGGTTTTCGGACTGGTTTAGCGAAATGGGCCGCGGTTTGGGCGCCGGTTTCGGGGTGGTTAGGGGTTCGTGCCGTGGCTTGCCGGGTGACAAGAGGCTCGGCGCGGGGCAGGGCGCGCCCAGGGAAAGAACGCTGCTCCTGAGGCGCTCGTCGCCCTAAAACCGGTTAGGGTGATTTGTCTATCTCTGCTTGGGGCGCCGCGGGCAGCCGACGCGCGGCGGATTCGCGGCTTCGAAATCCGGCTCTTTGGTCCACCGTAGGAGTGTGTTAGGACTGATCCCTCCCGCGCGGGCAGCCTTAGCCGCTGAACCGCTGGCACCTGAGCCGATCCGTCTCTCTGTGAGGTCGTCGCTGCCGCAAGGTAGTGTCCGATATTGCGGAATATCGGGCGAACTGAGTTTTCTAAAATGATGAACCCGGGCCTACAACAGAGTCGGCTGTCAACCGAAGGGTTGTAGGTTCGAATCCTACCGCGGAAAGCGGCTTCTCTC
>JBEKDV010000589.1:0-4047 GCA_050014175.1 Candidatus Solibacter sp.
TCCGGGAGGCCGCGGGCAGGGCCGCGGGACGCCCGCTCAGGCGCAGCCAGGTTTTCAGAGTGCCGCGGTGCGGGCCACTCCGGAAGGACAGCAGGCCGACGCGCAGCAAGCGGAAGCGGCACAGAATGTCGACTTGGGCGGCGACGCCGACGAATCGTTGCTGGTCAACGGCAGCATGAGCGGCGGGCTGGAACAATCGAGCGACGACGAAGCGCGGCGGCAGCGCGCCATGGGAGGCCGCGGCGGACCGGGCGGTCCCGGTGGTCCGGGCGGCGCGGTTTCGGCGGCGCAGGGCTTGCAGATGGGCGCGGGTTTGCCTCCGGGAATGACTGCCAGTTTGACCAATGACAGCTTGGGGCTGGGCGGGTTCGGCGCCAGCGCCATCAACGGCGGGTTTGGAATCGGCCCCGCGGCTCCGCCCGATGGCGGCGGCGGCGGCCGGGGCGGCGGTGGTGGAGGCTTTGGACCTGGCGCCGGTCCCCCCGGCTTCGGCGGCGGAGGAGGAGGCGGCGGCGGTGGCGGCTTCGGCGGCGGTGGAGGCGGCGGACGGGGCGGCGGCGGACTAGGCCAGAACGCCGGTGGACGCGGACAGGGCGGACGCGGCGGACGCGGTCCGTTCAATGGACAATTCGCCAGCTTCGGAAACCGGCGGCGCACCACGCCTCCGGTGTCCGGGTCGATCTCGATCACGGCCCGCAACTCGGCACTGAATGCGGCCCCCTATTCGCTCAACGGACAGACGGCGCAGAAACCGTACTCGGCCAACAACAACCTGAACGCGAACATCGGCGGGCCGCTGCACATTCCGAAAATCGTCAATTGGCAGCGCGCCCAGTACACCATCAGTTTCGGCACTGCCATCAACCGCAACGGCAAGAGCATGGTGGGATCGGTGCCCACGGCGGCGGAGCGCGGCGGCGATTTCTCGCAGGCGCTGACCACCACGCCGAGCGCGATCTACGATCCACTCTCCGGTTCGCCATTCCCCAACAACGTGATCCCCACCACGCGATTCAACCCCGCCTCGGCGGGGCTGCTGCAATATTTCCCGAACCCTACTTACCCCGGCATCGTGCAGAACTACCGTTTCGTGATTACGGATCCAAGCAACAGCCGCAACATCGGAGTCCGCTTCAATGCGCCGTTGAACAACAAAGACCGGCTGAATTTCAATTTCCAAAAGCAGAATTCCAATTCGAACTCGCACCAGTTGTTCGGCTTTCTGGATACCGGCGAGACCTCCGGGTTGAGTTTCTCCTCCGGCTGGAGCCACAGCTTCAAGCCGCGGCTGAACAACAGCGCGACCTTCTCCATCAGCCGCAGCCGCAGCCTGAACGCCCCGTTCTTCGCGTATACCGAGAACATCGCGGCGGAGTTGGGGATCAACGGGACTTCGCAGGACCCCATCAACTATGGGCCGCCGGCGCTCTCGTTCACCAATTTCTCCAGCCTGAGCGACAGCGCGCCCAGCCTGAGCCGCAACCAGACAGCGACTTTCAGCGACAACTTCACCTGGGTGCTGAAGCGCAAGCACAACCTGACGTTCGGCTACACCTACAATCGGCTGCAACAGAACAGCGAGAACTATCAAAACGCGCGCGGTTCGTTTTCCTTCAGCGGGTTGTTGACCAGCCAACTGGATGCCGCCGGGCAGCCGGTGAAGGGCACGGGGTACGATTTCGCCGATTTCCTGCTGGGGTTGCCGCAATCCAGCTCGCTGCGCTTCGGCAGTTCGAATAACTACTTTCGGAGCTGGAGCACCAGCGCATACGCGCAGGACGATTACAGGGTGAGCGCGCGGGTGACCGTCAACTTCGGGCTGCGCTACGAGTACTTCGCGCCCTACACGGAACTGCGCGGCCACCTGGCGAACCTGGATGTCAGCCCCGGATTCACGGCGGTGGCGGTGGTCGTGTCGGGAGAAAACGGACCGTACTCGGGCGCGCTTCCGAGCAGCATCGTGCGCTCCCGTCCGAAGGATTTCTCGCCGCGTTTCGGCCTGGCATGGCGGCCGTTTCCGAAGCGGAACACGCTGATCCGCAGCGGCTACAGCATCTTTTACAGCGGATCTTCGTACGCGCAGATCGCGAGCCAAATGGCCGCGCAGCCGCCCTTTGCCACCTCGGCATCGCTGACTACCAGCACCAGCGCGCCGCTGACCATCCAAAACGGATTCGCCACTTCGCCCACCACCCTGACCAACACCTACGCGATCGACCCGAACTTCCGCCTGGCCTACGCGCAGACGTGGAACTTCACCATCCAACACTCGCTGCCTCATGGACTGGTGATCGACACCGAGTACATCGGCACCAAGGGGACGCACCTGGGGATCCTGGAGAATCCCAACCGCTCCATCAGTTCGATTACCAACGGAGCTCTGCAAATTAACAACGCCACCAGCTTCAGTTATCAGACGCAGGGCGCCAATTCGCATTACGAGGCGGGGCAGGTGCGCGTCACGCGGCGGCTCTCGCGCTCGGTATCGTCGAGCGCGCTCTACACGTTCGCCAAAGGAATCGACGACGCGTCGAGTTTCAGCGGGACGGGCGGGACGGTGGTGCAGTTCCTGAACAACCGGGCGCTGGAACGCGGACTTTCCAGCTTCGATCAGCGGCACAATCTCACCGCGGGGTTCCAACTTTCCTCGCCGGTGGGCATACGCGGCCTGTTGCGCAACGGCGGCTGGAAAACCCAAGTGCTCAAGAGCTGGAACATGAACGGCAGTTTCAACGTCGCCACCGGCACTCCGCTGACGGCGTACGTCTCCGGCAACCTGGCCAATACGGGCGGACTGGCGGGCGGCGGCAGCCTGCGCGCGGAGGCGACGGGTCTGCCGATTCACGCGGATGGCCAACCGTACTTCAATCCGCTGGCCTTCACCACGCCGCTGGCCGGCCAGTTCGGCAACGCCGGACGGGACACCATCCCCGGATTGTTCCGCGTCACCATAAACTCCAGCCTGAACCGTTCCTTCCGTTTCGGGGAGAGCCGGCGCACGCTGGCGTTCACCATCAACGCCAGCAACGTGCTCAACCACGTGACCATCACCAGCATCGGGACCACGGTCAACTCGTCCAACTATGGTCTGCCGACGGCGGCCTCCGCGACTCGCGGGATCTCACTCAATTCACGTTTCAGCTTCTGAGGCATATGCGGAATAAGAGCCTGATTGCCACACTTCTGACCATTCTGCTGTTGCTGCCGGCTACGGCCCAGAGGCCCGCGGTGCAGACGCCGGTCAAGCCCCCGGCGCCGGGCACCCCCACATTCCACGCCAATTCGAACCTGGTAATTGTGGACGTCAGCGCCAAGGATAAAGGCGGCCTGACGGTGGAAGGGCTGAAGGCGGAAGACTTCACCGTGCTGGAGGACGGCAAGCCGCAGAAGATCTCGGTCTTCGAGTATCAGCGTATCTCCAGCAAGCCGGAGCCTTTGCCGGAACTGAAGTTGGACGATCAGTTCGCCTTGCCGGAGGCGCCTAAAACGACCATCACGTCGGCCACGCCGGGGCAGATCCAGTATCACGACAAGCGGCTGATGGTGTTCTTCTTCGATTTTTCCTCCATGCAGATCCCGGACCAGTTGCGCGCGCAGGATGGCGCCCTCGATTACCTGAAGGATCACATCACCAAGGACGACGTGGTGGCAGTGCTGTTCTACGCCAGCACGATCCAGGTGCTCAGCGATTTCACCAGCGACCGCGACCTGCTGACCCGGGTGATCAAGGGACTGCCCATCGGCGAGGCGAGCGAATTGGCCGCGCTGGCCGATACCGGCGACGATAACAGCGAGGACACGCAGGCCGCGTTCGTGGCCGACGAAACCGAATTCAACATTTTCACCACGGATCAGAAGCTGGCGGCCATCGAGCAGGCGGCGAAGATGCTGGCCTCCTTCCCCGAGAAGAAGGCGCTGGTGTACTTTTCCGGCGGCGTCACCCGCTCGGGTCTGGATAACGAAGCGCAGTTGCAGGCGGCCATCAACGCCGCCACCAAGGCCAACCTGGCGATCTACTCCATCGATGCGCGCGGCTTGACGGCCGAC
>JBEKDV010000590.1:0-4032 GCA_050014175.1 Candidatus Solibacter sp.
GTGGTGGGGCGAGTATAACCGCCCCTTCAGCGCCGAGAAGTTCAGCGCGCTGGTGACGCGGATGGCGGGATTCCTGCAAGGGCGCGACGTGTTCGTGCAGGACTGCCACGCCGCCGCCGACCCGGAATACCGCATACCGATCCGGATCATCACGGAAAAGGCCTGGCACAGCCTGTTCGCGCGCAACATGTTCATGAAGATTCGCAGCACGGAGGCACTGAAGCGGCACGTGCCGGAGTTCACGGTGATCTGCGCGCCGACGTTCCTGGCATCGCCGGTGATCGACAGCACGCGCACGGAGACGTTCATCATCATCAACTTTTCGCAGCGGATGGCGGTCATCGGCGGCTCCGGCTACGGCGGCGAGATCAAGAAGACCATCTTCACGGTGCTCAATTTCCTGCTACCGCGGCAGAACGTGCTGCCCATGCATTGTTCCGCCAACGTGGGCGCGGAGGGAGACGTGGCGCTGTTTTTCGGCCTCTCCGGCACGGGCAAGACGACGCTTTCGGCCGACCCGAAGCGCAGCCTGATCGGCGACGACGAGCACGGCTGGAGCGAAAGCGGCGTGTTCAACTTCGAGGATGGGTGTTATGCCAAGGTGATCCGGCTCTCGCCCGAGGCGGAACCGCAGATCCACGCCTGCACGCGGCGGTTTGGGACCATCCTGGAGAACGTGGTGCTCGATCCGCTGTCGCGGCGGCTGGACCTCAACGACGACGCGCTCACGGAGAACACGCGCGGCGCTTATCCGCTGGATTACATCGAAAACTACCTGCCGCCGAAGATGGCGGGACATCCGCGCAACGTGATTTTTCTGACCTGCGACGCCAGCGGTGTGATGCCGCCCATCTCGCGGCTGACGCCGGACCAGGCCATCTACCATTTCCTATCGGGGTACACCAGCAAGATCGCGGGCACGGAGATCGGCTTGGGCGCGGAACCGGAAATCACCTTCAGCACCTGCTTCGGCGGGCCGTTCATGGTGCGCCATCCTTATGCCTACGGGGAAATGCTGAAAGCGCGGCTGTTGAAGCACGGCGTCACGTGCTGGCTGGTGAATACCGGATGGACGGGCGGGCCGTTTGGCGTGGGCAAGCGGATCAGCATACGGCACACGCGGGCGCTGCTGGATGCGGCGCTGACGGGGAAACTGAAATCCGTGGCGTACCGCTCCGACCCGGTGTTCGGGTTCGATGTCCCGGTGGAATTCGAAGGCGTGCCGGCGCAGATTCTGGACCCGGCGAGCAGTTGGCCCAGCCGCGAGGCCTATGACAGCAAGTATCGGGCGCTGGCGGCGCGATTCATCGAGAATTTCAAGCTGATTAAGGATGGGTGTCCGGCGAACGTGGTCCGGGGCGGGCCGACTGGTGGCGGGGGCTGAATCGGCGAAGCGGGTGCTGAGGAAGAAGAGTCTGAGCTTTGCTCGGATTGGCAGGCTGAAGCCTGCCCCACCAAAGCCGGATTGGCAGGCTGAAGCCTGACACACCAAAGCCGGATTGGCAGGCTGAAGCCTGACACACCAAAGAATGCCCCCAAGGAATGGGGGCATGGCAGCCTTGAAAGGCTACGCTACGCGGCCCGGGTACGGTAGACGACGATTGGCGCGGCGTGGTACACCGTGGGTGCCGGGGGTGCCCGGCGGAGAGGATTAGCATGGACGAGAATCGTTTTTCCCGGCGATATTTCTTTTACGGAACCCTGTTGGCGGGCGCCGTTCCGGCGGGGGGCTTCGGCAGCACGCCCTCGCTGTCCGCCCTGGGTTACAAGTCTTTCAACGAGAAATTGAACATCGCCGGGATTGGGGTCGGCACGCGGGGTCCGGCGATCCTGCAGGGAGTCGCGCCGACGGAAAACATCGTGGCGCTGTGCGATGTCGATGAGGTAAGAGCGTCGCGCGGATTCCAAACTTACCCCAAGGCAAGCAAGCACAAGGACTACCGGACGATGCTCGAAAAGGAGGGCAAGAACATCGATGCGGTGATGATCGCCACTCCGGACCACATGCATACGCCGATCGCGCTGCTGTGCATGCAGCACGGCAAGCACATCTACTGCGAGAAGCCGCTGACGCGGACGGCGGGGGAAGCGCGCCTGTTGACGGACGCGGCGGCGAAGTACAAGGTGGCGACGCAGATGGGCAACCAGGGGTTCAACCACGAGGGCACGAAGACGGCGTGCGAGATTCTCTGGTCGGGCGATATCGGCGAGGTGCGGGAAGTGCACGCGTGGACGGGCGGCATCTATGGCGGGCAGCCGAACCTTCCGGAAACCGGGCCGGAAGCAACCGCGGTGCCGGACACGCTCGATTGGGACCTGTGGCTGGGGCCGGCGGCGCCGCGGCCGTTCAACCCGTTGATGACGGGCCAGTGGCGCGCCTTCCAGGACTTCTCCACCGGCGGATCGTTGGGCGACTGGCTGGTGCACAATCTGGGTCCGGCGCACCTGGCGTTGCAACTCGACAAGGCGTCGCCGATCAGCGTGGAATGCGTCACGGTGGAGGGCAAGAACCAGTGGCTTTGGCCGCTGCGCGCACACACGGTGTTTGAGTTTCCGGCGCGCGCCAACATGCCGCCGGTGACCATCCACGCGTACCAGAACATGCGCGGCACCTTCCAAAATCCGCCCGGGATGGGAGAGAACGACCGGCTTTTCCCGCCCATGAACAACCTGGCCGACAAGGGCCGGAACTTCGTGGGGGGTGGAGACGGCATGATGCTGGTGGGGGATCAACTGACGGTCGATGGCAAGCCGGTGGCACAGGCAGGGGGCGGCGGGGCGGCGCGTGGAGGCCGCGGGCCGGGCGGTCCGGGTGGGGCGGCGGGGCGCGGCGGGCCCGGTGCGGGCGGTGTGCCGGTGGACCCCACGCTGCGCGCGCCCGGCAACGGGGCGGTGTTCGTCGGTTCCAAGGGGTACATGGCCACCACGTCGCGCGGCGAGGGCGTGTGGCTGCTTCCGGCATCGCGGTGGGCGGAGTACAAACTGCCGCCGCAGTTGCTGCAGCGGGGGGTCAATCACCAGCAGGACTGGGTCCGCGCCTGCAAGGGCGGCGCGCCCGGGGTCTCCGAATTCCCGGTGGCGAGCAAGTACATCGAGTGGCTGGCTCTGGGGGCGGTGGCGGTGCGCGTTCCCGGCAAGCTGCTGTGGGATGCCAAGAACATGCGCTTCAGCAATAACGAAGAAGCCAACAAGCTGCTCAAACCTTTCATCCGCAAAGGCTGGGAGATGAAGCTGTAGGGAGCACGACGATGAAGAACACGATGATGATGGGCCTGTTAGTGGGAGCGGTCCTCGCCTGGGCGGTCCCGGGGCGGGCGGCACCGCCGATACGGGTGATGCTGCTGGACGGCGAGCAGGGAGGACCTTACCATGCGTGGCAGGAGACCTCGCCGTACTTGAAAAAGATGCTGGGTGACGCCGGTATCTTTCAGGTGGACGTAGTGACGGCGCCGCCGAAGGACGGCGATTTCAGCACGTTCAAGCCGGACTGGAGCAAGTACCAGGTGGTGGTGGCGAACTACGACGCGCCGGACGAACGCTGGCCGGAGAGTCTGAAGGCGTCTTTCGAGCAGTACGTGCGGAACGGGGGCGGGCTGGTCTCGGTGCACGCCGCCGACAATGCATTTCCCAACTGGAAGGAGTACAACCTGATGATCGGCGTCGGCGGCTGGCGCGGACGGAACGAGAAGTCGGGAGCGCACTTCTATTATCAGGATGGGAAACTGGTGGCCGATACGTCGCCGGGAAACGCGGGGATGCACGGCGCGCGCCTGGCGTACAAAGTTGTCAACCAGGTGACGAACCACCCCATCACCAACGGGCTTCCCAAGGAATGGATGCACGTGCCCGACGAGCTTTACGCCAACATGCGCGGGCCGGGGGAGAACATGACGGTGCTGGCCACGGCGTGGTCGGATCCGGCCAACCGCGGTACGAATCACGAGGAGCCGATGCTGATGGTGCTGGCGTATGGCAAGGGGCGGATCTTTCACACGGTGATGGGGCACGATCTGGCGGCGCTGAACTGCGTGG
>JBEKDV010000591.1:0-4029 GCA_050014175.1 Candidatus Solibacter sp.
GATGGCCATGTCGGAGCGGATGCCGCCAGAACATTTCCGGCGCTACATCACTTTGACGCGGGCCGTGCGGGCGATGGGTCTACGACCCTCAACACCGATGGGCAAGGCCATGTTCACCATCATTGCCGCTGCCAATGAAGATGCCGTGGCCGTGGAGGCAGGTGAGGTCCTCAATGAG
The DNA here is from genome assembly GCA_050014175.1 of Candidatus Solibacter sp. GTDB lineage: Bacteria > Acidobacteriota > Terriglobia > Bryobacterales > Bryobacteraceae > Solibacter. The sequence goes on from JBEKDV010000591.1 coordinate 179, forward strand.
GATGTCGTGGCTCCCGTTCTTGAGTGCCACGTTGTCGTCGCCGATGTCGAGCTCGCACTTGCGGATGACGATGCGCTGGCCGCCGGGGTCAATAAGAGGACCTCCATGGAGCTGGAAGAAGCGTGGTAGCCGTAGGCGTCCAGAGTGATCGGCAGTCCGGTAGCTCGCTCGCGATCGAGTCGCGCCAGACACTCATGGCTGTGGCGCTGCCCGAATGCTGCCCGATTCGGTTTTTCGGACGCGCCAAGAAGCCGCCAACAGGGCGCACATGTGGCGCCAAGCGCGGCGCCGGAAGCGGGGGCCACGGCCGAAAAACCGAACCATCTCCGGTCCCCCCATAAAAGCAGCTTCCTGTCTTGGGAGCCGCGCCCACTCGCTTTCGGGTGCCCGAGACAAAACGGGCGGAATAGGAGAAACGTATGTACCTCAACAGAATCACCCTCATCGATTTCATCTTCGGCGGCGCCGAGAGAAAATCCACCAACGCAGCCAACATGGCAATCTTCGCGCTCGCCACCAAGACGTCCTGGAAGAACGATGCCGGATCCTGGGAATCGCGTACCGAGTGGCATCGATGCGTCTCCTTCGGGAAACTGGCCGATTTCGCCGGCATCCTCACCAAAGGCGCCCATGTGCGGCCAAGACCGCGGCGGACCTGTTCCCCGGCACCTGCGACGGTCCTGCCATGTTCGTTTCCGCGCAGTCCCGTTCATCCCCCTGGTTGCCGGACCTTCCGCATTCCGATACGATACTATGATGCTGCGCCTGCCTGTCGCCATTTTGATTGGCGCGTACATTCTCGGTGCGCAGCCACCCGCGGCCCACATCGCGATCGATTATCCGGCCCCGGGGTCTATCTTTCCGCCCGATATCGCAGCGCCCACCTTTCTCTGGCGCGACGCGACAGCCGGTGTCAAAGTGTGGCTCATTGAGGTGGCGTTCAAAGACCATTCAGCCGGCATCAAAGTGAAAGCGCGCGGCGAGCGCATGAGTATCGGCGAGATCGACGAACGCTGCGCCAAGGCCGGTGCTCCCGCGCCGGAACTGACACCGCTCGAAGCCGAAGCGCACTCCTGGAAACCGGACGCCGCCGCCTGGGCTGCCATCGAGCGGCACTCCGCCGCGCATCCCGCGACCTTGAGCATCACCGGTTTCAAAGATGATGCAACACGCCACGCAGTCTCCTCCGCGCACATGCTGCTGGAGGTCTCCAAGGACCCGGTGGGAGCGCCGATTTTCTACCGCGATGTCCCGCTCGTGCCGCCTCCAGTCGGCGAGCGGGGAATCATCATGCCATTGCCGCGGGAGGCGGTGCCGCTGATCGCCTGGAGATTGCTCGACATCGCTGCCCCGCGCAGCAAGCTCATGATGGAAGGCCTTCCGACCTGCGCCAACTGCCATTCCTTCTCGCGCGACGGCAAAATGATGGGGTTGGATGTGGACGGTCCGCAGAACGATAAGGGCCTGTACGGCCTGATCCCCGTGCGTCAGGAAACCGTCATCCGCAATGAAGACGTCATCCACTGGAGCTCGTTTGCAGAAGAGCGCGCCAGCAAACGTTTCGGTTTCATGTCGCAGATCTCGCCCGACGGCGAGTACGTGATCACGTCCATCGAGAATCCCGGCTCCCACATTCGCGATTTCGACTCCCGCCTCTTCAACGGCTTCTATCGGGACTACGGCTTCGGCCAGGTATTCTTTCCGACGCGCGGGATACTGGCATGGTATAGCCGCACCACCGGCAAGTTGAAGCCGTTGCCCGGAGCCGACGACCCGCGCTATGTCCAGACCAGCGCCTTCTGGAGCCCCGACGGCCAATACCTGGTGTTCTCCAGGGCGGAGGCGAAAGATCCTTACTCGCCCGGTCAGAAGGAGGCCACGTATGCCAACGACCCGAATGAGACGCAGATCCAGTACGATCTCTACCGCATCCCCTTCAATCACGGCGCCGGCGGCACGCCGGAACCTGTGGAGGGGGCCTCCCGGAACGGGATGAGCAACAACTTCCCCAAGGTGTCGCCGGACGGCAAGTGGATCGTCTATGTGGAGTGCAAGAACGGCCTGCTGATGCGTCCCGATAGCCGTCTCTACATCGTGCCGTCAGGTGGTGGGGTGGCGCGGCCGCTCACATCGAACACGCCGCGCATGAATTCCTGGCACAGTTTCTCGCCTAATGGAAAGTGGCTGGTGTTCTCGTCCAAAGGCCGCTCCCTGTACACCCAGATGTACCTGACCCACATCGACGAGCAGGGGAACGACAGCCCGGCGATCCGGATCGAGAACGCCACCGCGGCCAATCGCGCCGTGAATATTCCCGAATTCGCAAACATCCCGCCCGGCGGCCTAGTGAAGATGAATGCACCGGCCGTCGATTTCTACCGGCTGTTCGATGTGGCTGCCGGCCTGAACGAAAAGCGCGACTACACGGCGGCGATCGCGGCCTGGAAGAAAGCGCTGGATCTGGATTCCGAAGATTCGCGCGCGCACTACAATCTCGGCCAGGCGCTTGGGTACCTGGGGCAAATGGACGAAGCCATCGCGCATTACACCAAGAGCGTTGCTCTCAACCCCCAAAACGCCCCGGCGTATACGAATCTGGGTGTAGCTTTGATTCGCCAGGGGAAGCTGAACGAGGCCATCGATGCCTTGTCCAACTCCGTCGCCATCAAACCCGTGGACGCCATGGCGCAGAGCAACCTCGCCGCGGCGTTGATCGAAGCGGGGCGGACCGATGAGGCGGTCGAGCACGCCCGCAAGGCCCTCGAAGCGGATCCCCAGGTCTCCGATGCGCACAATATCCTGGGCATCGTTCTGGCACGCGCGGGGAACCTCGACGAAGGGATTGCGCACCTCGAAGAGGCCGTCAAGTATACTCCGGATTCGGTGGAGTACCGCTTCAATCTCGGCCGGCTGCTGGCTGCGCGTGGCCGGTTCGCTGACGCGGTCCCGCAGTTTGAAGCGGCCGTCAAGGCCTCCGGGGGGAAAGAACCACAGAGTCTCGATATGCTGGCGGCCATGTACGCGGAGACGGGACGCTTCTCCGAGGCCGCCGGGACGGCCCGCCGCGCGCTGGAACTTGCGATCGGTGTGAACGACAACGCCATGGTGCAGGCCCTGCGCGCGCGCCTCGCGCAATATGAGGCGCGGGCGACGGGCAGGTAGACCGTGGCCGCGAGCGACCAGGTACGCCCATTCAGAAGTACGCGGACATGGGTGGGGCAGGCGATTCGCCTGGCCGTGTGGTCAGAGAATCATGCGATGCGGGAGTAGAGCTTGAGCAAGCCGCCGAGCCGGTCGCCACAGCGAACGGTCTTGCTATTCGGCGGTACGAGGAAACCGGAACTCTCATCGGGGGCGTTGCGAGCCATCCGCAGCATCCATTCGGAGGTTGGATGTTGTCGGCAAAATGCGGGCCCCGGTGTTCCGAGGCGTGCCCGCCTGATGGGAATGAAGCTCACCCCACAAAGGGGAACACAATCAGAAGAGGAACTTCACCGTAAGCTGTCGGCGCTTCACGAGAGCACTGTAAAGGTAGGCAATGGCCAGGTCGCCCTGGTCCTGCTTTTCAAGCGGCGTCAGAAGGTCGATCACCTTGCCGTTCAATCCCTGGCGGAGCCGGCAATCGGCCTGCTGGCCAGCGCGGCGCCCAGGTTGGAGCGCACATCGGATGCCTCGGGACGGATCCGCAAGTATTGCCGGTATCGCGGGATGCCTCGTTCCACGTCGCCCTTGGCCTAGTCCGTCAACTACAGCGCATACCGACCATGCCGACGGTACTTTCGAAGTCACCCATCCACATCATCCGCTAAGCGGCCAGAGTTTCAAGCTGGTCATCTACCGCCACAACTGGG
>JBEKDV010000592.1:0-4005 GCA_050014175.1 Candidatus Solibacter sp.
TTCCCGGTTGGCCTTTACCGGATCGATGGTTCCGTCCGCGCCCAGGCTGATCCGCTTGTTCTTGATGGCCTTGAGGACCGCCACATGGCTCACTCCACGGACCCGCGCATAGGCGCGCGCCGACAGACCACTCACGCCGCCATCCTCTCAAAGTCCAGGGGTTGCAAGTGGTTGTCTAGAATCGGAGATTCTGGTCTAATACTCTGTGTGCCCGGAGGCACACTGTCGTATGTCATGGCCATGTCCTAAATGCGGGTATACTGCGGGCGACTGGGATGTACTGTGTTCGAAGTGTGGAACCGGGCGACCAGCCAATACCGGCCTGCGATTGTCGGAGGCGACCAATCCTGACGCGGCAATCCGATCAGGCGGGGAATTCCCAGTTCCGATGGTCGCCGTAGGGGCTACTTGCGGAGCCCTCGTCGGCTATCTTTTGGGTCCTACCGTCCCACTCATGGGCGGACATCTCCCCTTAGGTACTGTGCTCACTGCTGGTGCAAATTTGACCGGCTTTGATGGCATTCTGCAAGGACTTGCGCAGCAGGCATTTGCAACGATGCTGGTCTGCATAATTGTGGGAGGTGCAGGCGGATACGCATTCGCCAAACACCAATCTCAAAAGACCACTGCGGTGCCGAGCGAGCCAGTGAAGCCATCGGCTGCGCAAGCGACAGTCTCGAATGGTTTTTGTATCAAGTGCGGCACGGCGTTTCCGCAGGGAGCAGACTTCTGTGCCGCCTGCGGCGTAAAGAGGTCATCGTAAGAGCTGCTGTTTCAGCTTAGAACCAATTAATTAGGGCGGTTAAAGACAGGATCGTGTTCTTCGCCCGGTGATCATTGAACTCGGTGCCATCGCCCCGTAGCGTGTTGTATTGGCTTCGTTGCCAGAGGGCAGGTCTGGTTACCCCCTCACCGGGGTGACCACCGCCCCGATGCCAATGTCCTGGAACGCGCGCCCGGATCCTTCTTGGACTGCACGCGCCCCAGTATACGCTTGCCATCTTCGGACAATGACATCCACGTACTTCGGGTCCAACTCCATCACCCGCGCCTGGCGCCCTGCCTTCTCGCAGGCGATGATCGTCGTCCCGGAACCGCCGAAAGGATCCAGGATTGTGTCGCGGGTCTTGCTGCTGTTCCGGACCGCCCGCTCCACCAACTCCACCGGTTTCATCGTCGGGTGCAGATCGTTGACATGCGGCTTCTTGATGAACCACACATCACCCTGGTCGCGGGCGCCACACCAGAAATGGTCGGTTCCTTCCTTCCACCCGTACAGGATCGGTTCGTACTGACGCTGGTAGTCGGACCGGCCCATGGTGAACGTGTTCTTCGCCCAGATCACGAACGTGGACCAGTGGCCGCCAGCCTCGCGGAACACCGTTTGCAGCGTGGCCATCTCCGACGACGACATGCAGATGTAGATGCCGCCCTTGCACACTGGCACCATGGTGGTGCAGGCGTCCAAGAGGAACTGCGCGAAATCTGCGCCCAGGTTATCGTTGGCAATGGTCCGGCTCGTGCCGCGCAGTTTGTCCTTCATCGTGGCGCCGTAGTTCACGTTGTACGGAGGGTCGCAAAAGACCATATCCGCCAGGCCGCCGGCCAGGACCTTCTCCACGTCGGTCGCGAGCGTGGCGTCGCCGCACAGCAGCCGGTGCTCGCCCAGGATCCACACGTCGCCAGGAACGGTGACCACCGCGACCTGAGTCTCCGGAACCTGATCCTCGTCGGTCAACCCATCGTTGCCCTGGCCGTCATCCATCAGCGCCTCAAGCTCATCGGTAGAGAATCCGATCAGATCGAGGTTGAACCCGTTCACGTCCAGGTCCTTTAGCTCGACGCGCAGCATCTCCTCGTCCCACCCGGCGTTGAGCGCCAGCTTGTTGTCCGCCAGGACAAGCGCCCGCCGCTGCGCCTCGGTGAGGTGGTCGAGCACGATCACCGGCACCTCGGTCATCTTCAGCCGGCGCGCCGCCGCCAGCCGAGCGTGGCCGGCGATGATAACTCCATCACCGCCGACCAGGATCGGGGAGGTCCAACCGAACTCCACGATGCTGGCCGCCACCTGGGCGATCTGCTCGTCGGAGTGCGTGCGCGCGTTCCGGATGTATGGCAGGAGGCGATCCACCGGCCACATCGCCACCTGCAGGTTCGTCATTGTCGGCTAGGCCGTCGCGGGTGTCGACTTCGTGAAGATTCCCGTGGTGTTGAGAGTTCCAACCACCACGTCAACCAGGCCGCTAATCTGCTGGACCTGCGCATCGGGGATCTTCTCTCCCGCCTTGGCTCCGGCGGTGATGATGTCCATCGCCACCTGCTTCTTGGAGGTGCCCGGCGCGGTGATCGCCGCCTCCACGGTGGTGACTGTCTGCAGCACCACCGGCAAATACGTGAGCACTAACGATAGCCACTTCATGTTTGATCGGTCCTTTCTGGTCGGTAAGGGAAGGCCCTTTCGGGCGGCCTCGGCGCCGAAGCTTCCGCGACCGCCTCGCCAAGGGATCTCCCGTATGGGGAGGTTTACGCCGTCTTCGCTTCCGTCTGGGAAGGGGTCGAGGCCCCGCCCGAAGCGTTTACCACCACCGGCACCAGGGCCGCCATGGTCTGCGAGATGGCGGCGGCGAGAGCACTCGCGATCACCGGCGTCAGCGAGGTAAACAGGTTCGCGACGTTGGCGGTGACGGCCTCGGCGCTCACCGCTTCGCCAGCACCGGCGGCGGCAACGGCGCCCTTCGTGGTTTCGCTGGCCGCGGTGCCCGCGGGCGAGACGGTCTGCTGGCCCTCGGTCGCACCGATCTGGCCGGACAAGACGAGGCCGGCGTTGATGGCGTGATCGATGGTGGCGGCGTTCTGCGCGCGCCGGCTGGCGGTCTGTGCCAGGTCCAGCGAGACCGCTTCCCAGGCGCGTTGCCGCGCCAGGGTTTCGCGGCGGCTGTCCAGCTCTTCGTCGAAGAGCAGTTTGATGTTTTCGGCGCCACCCAGCAAGCTGGGCTGGTGCGTGACGGAGGGGGAGAGATTCGGATTGACGTCCATACGGGATGTTCCTTTCGGGTTAGTTGGGTTTTCGGTTACGCAGCCCGGAAAACCGGGCCGCTGGATCAGGAAGCCTTTTTCTTAGTTCCGTAGAACGGATTTGGCCCGTGGTGCTTGATCGCGCCGGAGTCCAGGGCCTTTGGGTTGATGGCCTGCACTGGGTCCACACCGCGTTGCGCCGCCACGTCCGCGAACGAGCCGCCGTTGGACTCCAGCATCGCGTCGATGCCGAGGTTCATCATGCGGCGCACGATCACGTCGCAATACCCGGGCGAGATCTCGCAGCCGTAGCCTGTCCGCCCCAACACGTGCGCCGCGGCCATGGTCGTGCCACTCCCCATGAACGGATCGAAGACGACGTCGCCGGCGTCGGAAAATGCCAGTACGAAGAACTCCACCAGGGCGCGCGGGAAGGGTGCGGAATGCGTTCCCTGGCTGCTTTCCGATTTCACCTCGATCACGTTGCTCGGGCGCGCCAGGCCGGCGTGCCTGCCGGCACTGTCCTCGGCTCCCGGTTGGCCGGCGGCCTGCCCGCGCGGTCCTGTGCCCAGCAGCCCGCTCCCGGATGCGGCCTTGGGATTGTTCGGCGAGTAGTCGAAGCAATCATCCGAGGCATGACTCACCGCATCCGCACGGAACTTGATCTGCTGCTGGCGGCAGAAGTGGTAAATCGCCTCGAAGGCATTCTTAAATCTGTTCCCCCAACCGCCCGGTACGCCGTTGTCGGTCTTGCGCCAGCAGAATTCATCCACGAACCGCCAGCCCCACAGGCGCCGGTGGGCGATGACCAAGTCCATCACATACAGATTCCGCTCGCCTTCATCGGCGTGCGGCTTGATGTTCAGGAAGTATGCGGAGCACATTATTATGCGGAGTCGGCGGCGTCCAGCGCGGGATTGCCGCCGGAACACGCGGTTGGCACTTTACATAATTACCCGCCTTTGCCAGCCTCCTTGAACATTGCCAGGA
>JBEKDV010000593.1:0-4003 GCA_050014175.1 Candidatus Solibacter sp.
GCGTTCATCGGCGGCCAGAGATTCTTACGAACGGCGGCGCTTCCATTCGAACAGCACCACGCCGGCGGCCACCGAGACGTTCAGCGACGAAATCTTGCCCGCCAGGGGAATGCGCACCAGCAAGTCGCAGTTCTTGCGCACCTGTTCGTGCAGTCTACCGCCTTCTCCGCCCAGCACGAGGACGCTTTTCGCCGCGTAGTCGATCTGGTCGTAGGCTTCCATGCCGCGCTTATCCAGGCCGTAGATCCACATGCCGCGCTGCTTCAGGTCTTCCAGCGTCCGATTGATATTGGTGACGCGCACCACCGGCAGATGCTCCAGCGCGCCCGCCCACGGGAACGAAAATCGCGCTGGTATCCGCGAACACCGCCCTCGACCGAATGGCCTCGGGCTCTTCGCCAATGTATCGTCGGGAAAAAGAGTTCCGCGCCTGGCCGTTATTCCGCAATATCGGACACTATTCTCTGGCAGCGAAGCTCTCCACCGACCCCTGGCCATGGCGCGGAAGCCGGAGCCGCCGGGAACACTACCTAATGTATGGCGCACTTCAACTTGGAGGACCTGCCGCGGGCGTTCGCAACGTTCACGGTCAATCGTACCGACGGTGACATCAGGTCGATTGATATCGCGTCGTCCTTTTCGATCACGCCGGCGGCCGCGCGATCGATTTCGATGTGGATTGCGCCGCTGTTGGCTTGCGTGGGGTCGGCAACCGCAATTTGCATCGCGCCGTCGGCTTCGATGACCAGCACCGAAACAATTCTGTCGGACGTGATGCCGTCCGAGCTCTTCTGGTTATCCGTCCAGAAATTGACAGCCCGCAGGCCCAGCGCGGGTTTCGAGACGGCGTGCGCCTGGGCCGAATTCTCCACGATCCGGACTCCTGGCGCGGCGGCATAAGCGGCCACCGCCGCGGCATTCTTGCCAGGCAGCAGGACGTAGGCGTACGAAGTTCCCTCCGGCGTGGCCCCGTGATCGAACCAGATGGTCTGGTAGCGGCGCATGATCCCCGCCGGGGAGCCGCCGGCATTGATTTCGCGCCAGGATCCCTGCCGGTCCACGCGCGCCGATTTCCACCCCTCGCCGCTGGGGAAGAAGTAGCCGAGGTTGCCCCCGAGACAGGCCCACTTGCCATCCTCCGCAACCGTGAACGTGGGCTCTCCGGTGAGGAGACGGTTCTCCACGATGGTTTCCACATGCTGGTCCGCCGCGGTACTGCTGATATCGGAGCCGAGCGCGATCACCGCATCGTCCAGGAGGAACCAGGACTTCTTGGCGTTGAGTTGCCCTCCAGGCGACCGCAACTGCATCATGGCGGCGGAGTAGCCATCAACCGTGGCGCCTCCGGCTACGGGGCTGCCGCCAACCTGGTTCGGTCGCGGCAGGGAGCCGGTCACCACCGTAGTTCCCGGCAACCTCTGGGGATCGACGGTGGGCCAGAAGCCATCGGAAAACTGCGTCAGGTCGCTGGTGTAGAGGTACGTCATGCCGTCGCCGGAATGCCAGCCGTGCAGGTTTTCCTGGTTGATGCTCTCAAAGTTGTAGATGCGGCTGGAGTGCATGGCAACCCCGAAACCCCAACCCGGGCGGAGATGCACTACGCGGTCCATGCCGCCGAAGATCCAGCTTCCCAGCAGTTCGCCGCGCGCGGGGATGCCGCTATCTGTCAGCAGACGGGAGAGGGGCATGACCTCATCGAGGGCGATCCCGGCGGACCAGTCGCGGGACGTGTCGCTTACCAACCATTCCTTGACCATGGATTGCATCTTCACCGCCGGGCCTGCTGGGGCAAGCTGCGAAAGGCGCAGAACGCCTCCCGCAGTCGAGTGGCCGGCGCCATGGTCGCCCGATCCGGCGCGGGAGACTTCGCGACCCCGGACCATGTCCATCATGGCGCCGCGGTAAATGAGGGGTTGGAAGGAATCGAAGACCCAACGGTTGACATTGTCGCGCTGCGGATCCTTGACGTCCCAGGGCGAGCCGGCCAGCAGGTGCAGGATGTCGGCGAGCTGGGAAATGAAAGAGCTGCCGTAGCCGCCCGTGTAGGGATGGCGGCCATGTTGGATGAAGGAACCGTCCTGGTAGAATCCGTCGCCGGAAGTGACGAAAGGGAAGACCGCGCCGAGGGAGTCGCTGGCAAGCTGCAGTTTCGCGGCGTCTTTGACAGCGATGGCTCGCAATACCGCGCCCATGCATTTCCAGACCCGATTGGCGCCAGTGGAGACGGTGCTCACGATCATCACGCGGGGGTCGGAGTCAAACCGGTCGATGGCGGCGGCGTACTTGCCGGTTTCCTCGGGCGTCAGTTGGTCGTGCAGGAGAACGAGCAGATCACCCAGTTGAAGGGGCGCGCCGATCTCCCAATCCCACCAGTTGTCGTACTCCTTGGGGACGCGGGCGTTGTAACGGTTCTCTTCGAGCCAGGCCGCAGCGGAACGGACGTCGACCAACAGCGCCGCGTCGCCGTAGAGGTTCTGTCCGGGCGTGGCCCAAGCGAAAGCCATGGACTTGAGGCGGCTCCACGCGGAGGTGATTTGCGCCGAGATCGTGGCGCTGGCGAGGTCCGGCCAGAGGGCAGCGCGACCGGGATCTTTCTGGAGGCCCCTCCAGTATCCGCGGGCGCTGGACTCGATGTTGGCGAGGCGCGCGTGGATCTGCGGAAGGGAGTAGTCGATGCCCGCGCCGCCGGTCAGCATGGCGTGGCGCTTGAGTCGGACGCCGTCAAATGGATCGGCCCAGGCGGGCGCGGCAAGAATGGTGACGAGGAGCAAGCCGGCGCGAGTCATCGTCCGGCATTCTAGCGCCATTGGGGTTACTCTAAACGGCGCCCCATGCCACGCGCCAGTCCACGAGGATCGAACCGCGGCCTTGTGGCCCGCCCGCGTCACCGGGTGGCAGCGTCGTCGCGGTGGGTGTCTCCGACGCAACGTGGGGGCGAGTGTGGCGCGGCGGTGGTGGCTTTCGCTCCGTTCCAGCTTCCACCTGGGGGCAAACTCGCGCCTGCGGCGTATCCCGAAAATGGCTGCCCTCTCGCGCACGCTTGGCCCAGGTTGGGCGCCGTCGCGGCGGGGGACGGCTCATCCTACCCGCCTGGCTGGGTTTCCGGCGTGTCCACGTACTTACTGCTGGATCGGCCGCCGGAGACCGGAGACCGTCCCCAAACTCCGTTCAGAGCTTTCCGACAAGATCGCGCACCCGGACCCCCAAGGTGTCGGCGATAATCTTAAGCGTATTGAGCGTCATGCTTTGGCGTCCATTCTCCAGCCGGTAGAGATGCACGCGATTCAGGCCGGTGAGTTCGGCAAGCTGATCCTGCGTGATTCCTTTCTTCAAGCGCAGTCTCCGGATTCGTTCCCCAACTGCCCGGTTGATGTCTTGCAACAACTCAGCCTACGGGTGTATGCTGCTCGGAAGCACCCTGCTTAAAAGCAGCCTGCGAAGCTCGTGCGCCACAAAACTTCCGACGACAACATCCGCGAAAATGTCCACTTGGCCGAGCGCCTACTTTGGAGTCCGCTCACCCGATACGATCCGAACGGCCGTGGGCGGAGGACTACGGCGGTCGGCCGGAGAGGTCACCAGACCGGAAGAAGAAAGGAGCCGCTCAAATGTCGCTTGAGGACGTGGTCGACAAGCTGAGAAAGAAAATTCTCGGCTTTCGCGATCGGAAGGAATTGATCGTCGAGGAAAACACAAAGGGTGCCCTCATTGAACCCCTCCTTTCCGCCTTGGGGTGGGATGTAGAGGAATTGGACGAAGTCCATCGAGAGTATAAGCGAAAGCCCAAGGATAAGCCGGTGGATTACGCTTTGTTCCTAAACCGGGAACCGCGCCTGTTCATCGAGGCAAAGGCCCTGGACGAGGACCTCACCAACAGGAAATTGTCCCGCCTCTGCTGGAAATGGAGAAGGCGTTCTGCCGTTAAGATAACGGAGAGAACGCGTGAAGAAGACAAGAAAGCATTACACCGCAGAAGAGAAGGTTGCCGTCCTCAGGCGGCATT
>JBEKDV010000594.1:0-4002 GCA_050014175.1 Candidatus Solibacter sp.
CTGCTGCCTGAGCGTTTCGGAGCCGCGCAATCGTCCATTCTGTTGGAGCGCCTGGTGCTTCGACACCGCCCTGACCTCTACCGCCGCGTCGCCTGGTTAAATTTCGGCATTGCCGGAGTCAAGGGAGCGGTGGTGCAGCACAATATCAGCTTGCGGTGACGGTCCGCCCGCCGCGGCAGCCAATGGCAGCCCGCTACGAAGCTGCGGCGGGGCGCCAGTTTCTATTGATACCGCAGGGCTCTGCACCTGATGTGTCAGCACGCCATCAAGTCGCGCGCCGTCGCACCAACCTGTGCGGAGATCCAAGAGTAGGTCTTCTCAAGGCCCTCAAGAAGAGGACGGGAAGGCGCCCAGCCGAGCTTCTCGCGGATCAAACGGTTATCCGAGTTGCGCCCGCGGACGCCAAGCGGGCCGGGAACATGTTTCACCGTCAATCTCTTGCCCGCAATGTCCATGACTATAGCTGCAAGCTGGTTGATCGTCACCATCTCCTCCGATCCAATGTTGACCGAACCGGTAAAAGGCGATTCCACCAAGCGGCGAACACCTTCCAGACACTCATCGATGAAGGGGACTGGACGGGTTTGGCGGGAGTGGCGGAGGCACTGTGCTAAAAGATCCCGGTCCACCGGACCATCTCCTTAAAAAACAGTTTCCGGGATTGCCGAGCTTGCCACCAATTGTCAGCGTGGAATTGAGGTGTGGAAACCGCCAGAGTCCTGGCCACAATCCCACGTTGCGCGCAGATGCGCCGGTAAATCCGATCCAGACGGCGGCTTTTGTAATCCGGTACAACCACAACGACGGATTTGATTCCCATTGAATATAGCCGTTCAGCGGCGAGGCTTGCCTCGGCGGTTTCGGGTAGTAGAGGGGTTTGGACTGCCTGGAGCGTCGAGGCACTGAAGCCCGCCTGCGTCAGGAAAGCCTTGCCGATCTCACATTCGCTGACGCCATATGAGGTGGGGCATGTGACCCAGAGGCTGGCGCCTAATCCGGATTCAACGAGCTTTGCAGCCTCGATTAGACGTTCCGAGCCAAAGTCATCCCTGAGCCAGTCGGCTGTGGGCACAAGTACAGCGTCTTCCGGTTTCAGGAATGTGTTCCGGTTTTGTGTTACAAGAGCTCGGCCGCAAGATCCGAGCCATGTGTTCCGTGTAGCATAACAGCAACCAAGCAGCAACAGGACTACGACTAGCCAGATGCTGCCTCTTTGGAGTAATTTGGTTGGCATCGCAAAAAGGGTACGGGACGGGGTCCAGAGTGCTGCCGTGTTCGGCAAACTACCGGGCGGCGACGGCTTAGGCTCTGGGCGCGGCCGTGACGGCGGTCTTGGGAAGGTGAACGGCGCGCCGAAGGAGGTGCGCGCTGGGGTTGTAGTCAGGGATCAGGTCTTTGAGAGTGAGCACGAGCCCGGGCACGTCACGGCGCTAGCAGATGTCGCGGAGCGCTTCGAGGTAGGGTTCCATGCCGGCTGATGGTAGGCCGTTACCGGTGAAGATCTTGATCTTTTCGTGAGGGGTGGGAAGCGTGTCTTCCCCCATGGAGTTGAGTTCTTCGTAAAGCTTCTCACCGGGACGGACGCCTGTGAGCTCGATTCGGATGTCCTTGCCTCGTTCGGGTTGGGGGAGAACCTGTCTGCCGTCCATGAAACTCCGCCGCGATCACGATCTAAAATCATTGACGAAGGAATACCTTACACGCAGACGAGGCAGGATGCTTGCACGGTTTGATTGAGAAGGACGTCCACGATCCGTTCGGCGGCGTGGCCGTCCCACTTTTCGGGAATGATACCAGCGCGAGCGTTGCCGTTGGGGATCGAATTCGCTTCTTGCAGGATACGCTGCGGATCGGTTCCGACCGGCACGTTCGTTCCGTATTGGGACGCATGGTTAGGCAGGGGATTGCCGAGGCGCACGGCTACGTGTTAAGTCCGCCATCCGGGTTCACATCGAGCCGTTTGGCGCTGAAGTCTTGCCTGATGATTCGCCACTCCTGGAGGCGTTCGTCGCGGAAGCGACCATTCCAGCCTGAGGACATTCGGGGGACGCGGGGGCTACTCGGAAGCCGCCTGAGCAGCGGCGACTGTCGGGTGATTCTGGCGGTGATTCGAGAAAGCGGCCATCACCATCGCGTCTTCCTCCGCTTTGTGGCCCGGGTTGCCCACTGCCTTCAGGTAGCGCTGGTTGCTGTAACGAAGATCCGTGTAATCCGTAATCAGTCGCTCATCAAATGCCTTCCTGATCTCCTCGACGCCATCGCGGAGGCTGTAACGGGCCCGGAAGCCGATTCGATTCAGCAGCTTGTCGAAATTGACGCGGTAGTTCCGGCGGTCTGAATTGTCGACGTGCTCGACCCGAACGTTCGGGAAAGCGTCTCGAATGACGTCCGCGACCTCAGTGAGGGTGTGATTTAGACGCGTGTCACCCACATTGAAAATTTCGCCCCTCACGAGCCGGACCGGCGCTTCCAGCACTCCGACGGTTGCTTCCACCAAATCGCGCACGTGGATGAAAGGGCGCCATTGCTGGCCGTTGTAGATTGTGATCAGGCCTTCCTGACGGGCTTTCGCGGTGAGCAAGTTGACCACCAAATCGAAGCGCGGGCGGTATCCCAGTCCAAATACCGTGGCGTAGCGCAGTATCGTCGGATGGAATGTATCGCTCTTCGCCTCCAGAAGGGCTCGCTCTGAATCGATTTTGGTCTGTCCGTACAGGGAGATCGGCTGGACCGCCGCATTCTCATCCATCTCCACGTCCGTAGCTCCGTAGACGCTGCAGCTGGAGGCGAAGAGGAACCGGCTTACGCCGTGGCCCTTGGCGATCTCGATCAGCATGCGTGTGGCGGCGTAGTTCGTCTCAAGCGCCGTATCGTGGTCCTGGTTGCACGCTGGGTCTCCGACAATAGCAGCCAAGTGCACAATCGACTCGACGCCACGGACGGCCTTCACCATATCCTGTATGTTCCGACAGTCGCCGATGATCATCTCGAAGTCGGGGTGATTTTTGAATGGCCGGAGTGGCTCGTCACCATAGAGAAGGCAGTCAAGGATGCGGACGCGGTGGCCCTTGTCAAGGAGCCGCTCGACCAGAAGCGAGCCGATATAACCGGCACCGCCCACTACCAAGACCCGCCCCTTGCTGTCGGAAAGGGAGCCAATGTTCTTAGACTTGATTTCGAAGTTTCGCTCGAAATAGGCTTTGAGAAGACGAGCCGCAGCGAGCCCCGTTCCGGCCAGCACCATAAACGGAATAGCCACGCTACGGCCCACTTCGGTACGTGCGAAAAGCGCGACATTGACGCCAAAGAAGGCCCCAATCGCCAACGCCACACCACGGAGGACAACCCACGTCTTATGTCTACCGACGTACGCCCGGGTGTGGGTATAGAATCCGTTCAGCATGAATACGACTGGGAAAATGGGAGAAAGTAGCCAGAAGAAGGCGGTGTAGTAATGCATGAAACTGGTAGTGAGAACCTTCGCCCCGCCCCCGTTCCCCAACGCGATTTGGTACACCACCGACGCTCCCAGAGCTCCAATCATACTGAGGTGGACAATGATGAAATCGGCAACAATACGCGGCAATGTTTCCTGCCACTTCAGTTTGTTCATTCTGGCAGCTCCTAGTGTTCTCGGGGAGCACCGGCGAGTCGGCGGATCGCCAGCGCTATTCGTTCCACTGCCTCGCTCGGCAGTGACTCGTAGATTGGCAGACTCAACACGTCCTCGGAAACCCTCTCAGTGTTGGGCAGCATCACGTCGCTTCCTGCACCATTTGCTGTAAATAGCCGTTGGAGGTGAAGCGGCGGATAGAAGTACTTCTTCGTTGGGATGCCTTCGTTCAGCAGCGCCTCTCCCACTGCATCACGGCTCATGCCAAAATCGGCCTGCGATACCAGGCCCGAGAAGTCCTTGTACGCGGAGCAGTCGTCTTTCTCGACCTGTTGAAATCGAATTCCAGGCGTGCTGGCAAGGAGATTTGTATACTGCTCTGCGATCTC
>JBEKDV010000595.1:0-3988 GCA_050014175.1 Candidatus Solibacter sp.
TCCACCAGGATGCCGGCGCCGCCGCGGATGACGGTTTTGCCGCCGAGAGCGTGAGGCGTCCAGGCGAAGCCGAAACGCGGGCTGACGATGTGCGACTTGTCGGTGTAGATCGACGGACTGCCGGAACTGGCGTAGGTCGGGCCACCCAGGGCCTGGAACTGGCTGGCGGGCAGGAGCGCGTTGGGATTGGCGGCGTAAGCGGTGGCGGCCGCCGAAGAGATGGAATTCGTCGCCGTGGAACTGAATCCGTTGAGCGACCGGTTATATCTTTCCGTCTCCGGGAAATCGTGCTCCCACCGCAGGCCCAGGTTGAGGGTCAGGTTGCTCTTGATCTTCCAGTCGTCGTTGAAGTAGAGCGCCAGGTACTTGGCCTGCACCGTGTTTTGTGTGTTCTCGTCAATACTGCCGCTATAGGGCAGGCCCAACAGGAAAGAGGCGAACTCCTGCCCCAGGGGAGCGGCCGTATTGCTGGCGGCGGGGTTATTGGTCCACTGCGAATTGAAACCGTAAGTTCCGGAGGGATTGCCGAAGGTGTATCCGCTCCAGCGATACTCGCGGGCATCGGCGCCCATCTTGAAGGTGTGATTGCCGTGCGTCTTCACCAGATCCCCGAAGAGCTGGAAGATGTCGTTGTAATTGGTGCTGTCGCCGTTGTAGCCCAGCGGCTCGAAATTCGGCCTGGCGCCGGCCGAGACGCTCGACGTCACCGAGGTCAGGCTGTTGGCGAAGGTGATGTAGGGCAGCATCTGGAACTTCGAATTGGCATCGATATACGAGGGGAAACCGAGCGAGGACGGGTCGATGCCGTCCGCCGTAGAGGAGTGGTTCTCGATGTAGCGCGCCCAACTGGCCCGCACGTCGAGAAACAGCGTGGGGCTGATGCTGTAGACGTTTTCCAGTTGCGCGCCCTGGTTGATGCGGTAGAGGAAGTTGCCGGTGGCCGGATTATCGAAGAAGTTATTCTTGTTCTGCGCGCGGTAATTGTGATGGGCGTCGAACGAGATGCGGTTTTTGTCGCTCAGGTTGATATCCAGACGGCCCATCTCGTTGTCGTAGCCGTCGCTATCGACGGCGTTGATGGCGTAATTCTGCGTGCCGTTCACCAGACCGGGGGCATTGGGTTCGGGAAAATACTTCATGAGGTTGGCGGAGATGGGGTTGATGCGGCTGGAGGGAATCGTATTGTTGGGGAAAGGCGTGCGCGATACGGTGGTCCCCGAGGTCACGCCGGTATTGGGATCGTAGATCACATCGGCGCTCTGGGCTTTCAAGAGCGCGGAAAAATCGCCGCCCCGCTCGGCATCGGTGGGCACGGTGGCGAAGTTTTCCGGGCTGCCGGTTTCCAGCGGAGAGTTCGCCGGGTCCGAATCGCGCATGCCTTCGTAGCCGAACAGCCAGAACACTCTGTTCCTGCCATTAAAGAGTTTCGGAATGTACACCGGACCATTCACCATGAATCCATACTGATTCTGGTGATAGGGCGGACGCGGCTTGCCGGAGGAATTGTTGAAAAAGGAATTGGCGTCCACTACCGATGTCTGGTTGTAGATCCAGGTGGCGCCATGAATATCGTTGGTTCCGCTCTTGGTCACCACATTAATCGTGCCGCCCATGGTGTGGCCGTATGCCGCATCCATGTCGAACAGGTTAATGCGGACTTCGGTGACGGCATCCTGAATCGGGCTGTACGCCATCTGGTTCGTCTGCCCGGCATTGGGTGCGCCGTTGAGGAGCACTTCATTGCGGCTGGAAGGCGCGCCGCCGATGCTGATTTCGTTGGGCGCGCCGTTGTCGAAGGGGCGCACGGGTCCCGGTTCGTAGGTGGAAATCACGCCGAAGGCGAGGTTGCCGAGCATCATGGGGACGCGCCCGTTGACGGGCAGGGAATCGACTTCCCTGGTGCTGAGGACCTGTCCAACGGTCGGGTTGGAGGCTTCGAGCAGCGGGGCATCGGCGGTGACGGTCACCGAGTCGCTGACTACTCCGACCTCCAGGCGAATGTCCACGGTCGGCGACGCGCCGGCCTCCAGGGTCAGGCCCTTGCGGAGATACGTCTTGAACCCGGCCATCTCGGCGGACATACTGTATTCGCCGGGCGGAAGGAACGGAATGGTGTAAGTGCCGGAAGTTTCCGTAAAGACCGTGGTCCTGGTTCCGGTGTGAACTTCGGTGGCGATCACCTTAGCTTTCGGAACGGCCGCGCCCAGCGCGTCGGTCACCGTGCCGCTAAGGGTGCCGCGATATTCCTGTGCGAACAGTGCGCTCCCCAGAAGGAACGCGGAAGCGGACAGTATGCGAGTCTTCATGTGCATGACCTCTCTTATCTCAACCGGAACATCCATTCCGGACTTCCGGACCCCGTTCTGTTTCGAGTATAAGCCAAGCCGCCTTTCTTCGATACCGGGAATTGGATTTGGTCAGTAAATCAGCCCAAGCTGCTTCAATGTGGCCGCCGGTTCCTGGCCATCGAATTTCACCAGCGCGGCCTTTTGCCGTCCGTTCTCTATGACGACTCCGGCCGGGACTCCGGCGTAGGGGAACACCGCCTTGAGCTTGTCCCGGTCGGTGGTGATCGCCATGTGGAAGCCCGTGTCCTCGATGAACTGGGTGGCGAACTGTCCCTGGCTGATGGGCACTCCCACGATGCGGGTATCGCCCCAATGGAGTTTCGCCATACGCTCGGCCGATTCGAAGCAGTGCATGCAGGCCGGGTCGAAGAAGAACAGAAACACCTTGCCCTGTTCCAGACCGTAGGGCCGTCCGTCCACCAGGATACTCGTCGGCGCCTGCGTCCCGGTCTGCCGTGCCGCGCCCACGCCGTAGGAGACGCCGGCGAACACCGCCACCGCCGAGGCGATCAGCGCCACCGCGCGCAATCCTTGGGGCTTGCGCGATCCCAGCCCGGCGAAGAGTGCCAGCACGAGCATCACGCCGTCGCTCATGAAGAATCCCGGGCCCACCACCCGCTTCAGCCACGGAAAGCAACTGCAATCGGCGCCGCGGAGCGCGCTGTAATGGATGGCGAAGTATCCTACAAAGGCGACCAGCAGCGTCCCCAGGACGAGCGCTCCCCAGCGGCGCAGGCGTGGCACCAGGATCATCACCGCGCCTACCGTTTCCGCGATCCCGACGCACAGCGCCGCGGCCAGGGCCAGCGATTCCGGCACTTTGGCTTGCGCCATGCGCACCGCCCAGCCCTGCACGTCGGTGATTTTCCAAAGCCCGGAGGAGAGAAACAGAGCGCACAGCAACAACGACGAGATCCAGCTCAGCATGCTCCGCCAGCCTGGCGCGTCCGTCCGGAGAAGCCCCGGGCCGGGCTGTGCCATACTGTCGTTCATGGACCTTATTGTACTCCCGCGGCCCAACCGTCCGGCGCCATGACGGCCCTTGCCTGCTTCGTCCTGGTGGCCGCGTCCACCAGCGTCGAACTGGTCGACGAGGTCTACCAGATCCCCCCAGCCGAATGGAAGTATGTCGAGGTCAACCTGCGCCAAAAGCCCGCCCTCGTCATTGCCAGCTTCGAGGTGGAGTCGGGCGCCGACAAGGTCCGTCTGGCTCTCATGACGCGCACCGATCTCGCCCATTTGCGCGATGGGTTTCCGCACGGTCTGCTGGCCGCCACCGCTCCCGGCAGCTCCGGCGCGCTCGGCTTCCGCGTCCGCGAACCCGGCGACTACGTGCTGGTGGTCGATAACCGCTCCAGTAAGGCCAGGCCCGCCGCCGTCCATCTGCGCATCGCGCTGGATTTCGCCAGCCTCTCCGGCCCGGTGGTCACGCGTCTCGGACCGCGGCGCCAATTCACCGTCATCGTGCTGGCTTTCGCCTTCTTCTTCGGAGTGGTGACGTACTCGGCGCGCAAACTCCTCCGCGCCGTGAAGAGAACTTGAGCCCGGGAAGCCGGCAATGCCGGCTGCCGCGCCGGCGTGCGAGAGGTTAACATGAGGCTCAAGCCTTTCGGAGCTAGTCATGATGATGCGATCCACCC
>JBEKDV010000596.1:0-3987 GCA_050014175.1 Candidatus Solibacter sp.
GACAACACCAGGTGAAGCTGGTGGATCCGCGCTATGAGGAAATGACCACCACGGTGGACCTGAAGGCCGGCAAGACCACCAAACTGGAGCAGACATTGAAGGCGCTGCCCCCGCCCAAAGGTCCGTTCGGCGGCCTGCGCACCCCGCTGCCGGATAAGTACGCCGCGGTGTACGTCAACGATAAGTATTACGGGCACGCGGGCGAGTTCAACAATCCCACCCAGATGCTCATGCTCCCGGTCGGCGAATATACCGTCCGCGTGGCCCCCCCCACCGGCGCGCCGATCACTCAAAAAGTGACGATCGAAGCCGGGAAAACCGTCCTGGTCAAGTAAAAGGAGCACCTCCATGCCGCTATCCAAACGTGCTGCCGCGGAATTCGTAGGGACTTTTTGGCTGGTCTTCGGCGGTTGCGGCAGCGCTGTGCTGTCCGCCGCCTACCCCCAACTCGGTATCGGTTTTCTCGGTGTGGCGTTGGCCTTTGGCCTCACCGTGCTGACCATGGCTTTCGCCATCGGACATATTTCGGGCTGTCACCTCAACCCGGCGATATCGGTCGGTTTGCTGGTGGGCAAACGTTTCCCCGCCAGGGATCTTCCAGCCTACGTGGTGGCGCAGGTGCTCGGCGGCATCGCCGGCGCCGGAGTGCTGTATGTCATCGCCACCGGCAAGCCGGGATTCGAATTGGGCGGATTCGCCTGCAACGGATTCGCCGAAAATTCGCCCGGCGGCTATTCGCTGGAAGCCTGTCTGGTGGCCGAAGTGGTGCTCACGTTCATGTTTCTGATGATCATTCTGGGCTCCACCGACCGGCGCGCGCCGCAGGGCTTGGCCCCCATCGCCATCGGGTTGGGCCTCACCCTGATCCACCTGATTAGCATCCCGGTCACCAATACCTCGGTGAATCCGGCGCGCAGCACCGGCCCCGCGCTGTTTGTCGGCGGATGGGCCATCCGTCAACTGTGGCTTTTCTGGCTGGCGCCCATTGCCGGCGCGGCCCTCGCGGGCATCGTCTATCCCCTGATTGCCGGCGGCGACGGGCCCGTACGCGAGATTCAGAAGAAGGCGGCATAGCAAGGGGTAGAAAAGTAATTTTCACGCCAGGGCGCCAGGCACGCCAAGAAAGCAAACAAGTTTCTCTTGGCGCGCTTGGCGCCCTGGCGTGAAAACCGCTTGCTTTTGCCGCTTCTCACTGTCGCGGCTCTTAAGTCTACTCGAAATTACGGCGAAACTCCTGGAAGGCGCGCTTCAACTCCGCGACTTCCTGCTCCAGCACAGCGATCCGTTCGCGATCCGAGGGGCCGCGGCCGGACGGCGGCGCGTCCGCCTCCGCCTCTTCGGCCACCTCCACCTCGCCGGCCAGCAACTGCGCCCAGCGTTGTTCCTTGTACCCGGTCTGGCGGGGTAGCTTCCTGACAAAGCCCATCTCCTCCAGCCTGTGTAGCGTGTTCTCCACGCTCTCCAGATCGTCGAAGTTGTAGAGGCGCTCCGTGCGCCCGCGCAATTCGCCCGGGGTTTGCGGACCGCGCAGCATCAGCACGCAGAGCACGGCCTCCTCGCGGCGTCCCAGGTTGCAACGCTCGGTGAAGCGATGCTCGTGCTTGGGGACGCGGCTCCCGCCCGAAATCCGCGAGCTCAGCCCTTTCTTGCGCAAACCGTCCAGCGCGGTTTCCACCGTCTCTTCGTCGTAGTTGACCGCCGGGTCGCGATTGGATTTCTGATTACAGGCGTTAACCAGCGCGTTCAGCGACATGGGGTAGTACTCCGGAGTGGTCTTCTCCTTTTCCATCAGCGCGCCCAGCACGCGCAATTCGGCCGCGTCCAATTGCCAGTCCATATTTTCAGTGTACGTTGTTACTATGTGAATTCAGCCATGTCGTACGAATGGACCGAAATCACGAGGCCAAGCCGCCGCTTGGCCGAACTGCCTTCGCAGTTTTCACCGGAACACGTCGGGCGGGCGATCCATCGGGCAGTCGATGCGCTCTCCGCGCAGCAGTCGCCGGAGGGCTTCTGGTGCGGCGAGCTGACCGCCGATACCACTCTCGAATCCGACTATATTCTGCTCCAGCTCTGGCTCAATCAGCCGGATGGAAACGTTTGGAATCCGCCCACCCGGGAACGCATCGGCCGCGCCGGCCGCGCCATCCTGGAGCGCCAGATGCCGGATGGCGGCTTCAATACCTACGCCGGCGGCCCCGCCGACGTGAACGCATCCATCAAGGCGTATTGCGCCCTGAAACTGGCCGGCATCGCGCCCGAGAGCGACCCCCTGCGGCGCGCCCGGCAGCGCATCCTGGCGCTCGGCGGCCTGCAGGCGGCCAACAGCTACGTCAAGATCAACCTTAGCCTGTTCGGCCTCTATCCCCGCCAGCACGCGCCTTCCGTGCCGGTGGAGATCGTCATGCTGCCCGGCAACGTGCTCTACGAGATGTCCTCCTGGACGCGGTCGATTCTGGTGCCGCTCTCCATCGTGCAGGCGCGCGGTTCCAACCGGCGCGCGCCCACCGGGTTCAACCTCGATGAATTGCTGCTGCCGGGTGTGAGCCTTAAGCTGCCCAAGCGCTGGGGACTGAGCGTGTTGTTCCAGCACCTGGACCGCGTCTTCAAAGTCTGGGAGAAGCGCGGCAGCGAGCGCATTCGCGCCGCCGCCATCCGCGAAGCCGAACGCTGGACGCTGGCGCGCACGCGCCACACCGAAGGCTTGGGCGCCATCTACCCCGCCATGATGTACTTCATCATGGCCCTCGATGCCCTCGGTTATGCGCAGGACCACCCGGATCGCGTGGAAGCCATCCGCCACTTCGAATCCCTGCTGATTGAGACCGAAGACCGCTTCATTTTCCAGCCCTGCGTGTCGCCGATCTGGGACACCGCCATCTGCGCCTTCGCCCTGGGGGAAGCCGGGGTGAAGGACGACCCGCGCCTGACTCGGGCGGCCGACTGGCTGATCAGCAAAGAGGTCCGGCGCAAGGGCGATTGGAGCGTCAAACGGCCCGATACCGAACCTTCCGGATGGGCCTTCGAGTTCGCCAACGAGTTTTACCCCGATATCGACGATACCGCCATGGTCCTGCTCGCCCTGATGCATGCCAAGGGATCGAACCCGGAGGTGCAGACGGCCTGCGAACGGCGCGCCATCAACTGGCTGCTCGCCATGCAATCCGAGGACGGGGGATGGGCGGCCTTCGATGTGGACAACAACTGGGCCGTGCTCAATCAGGTGCCCTTCGCCGACCACAACGCCATGCTCGATCCCACCTGCCCGGATATTACCGGGCGCGTGCTGGAGTGCCTATGCCGGCGCGGCATGGCGTCCCAAGAGGCGGTGCGCCGCGGCGTGGCGTATCTCTTGGGCGCGCAGGAAAAGGACGGTAGCTGGTACGGCCGCTGGGGCGTGAACTACATCTACGGATCGTTCCTGGCGATGCGTGGTCTCGCGGCCAGCGAGGCGCCGGGAACGGAGGACGCGCTGGCTCGGGCCGCAACCTGGCTGCGCGCCATCCAGAATCCCGACGGCGGTTGGGGCGAATCCTGCGCCAGTTACGACCGCGATTGCTTCGTGCCCGCACTCAGTTCGGCTTCGCAGACCGCTTGGGCGCTGCTCGGCCTGCGCGCCGCCGGCGATAGCCAATCGGCGCCGTTCCGCCACGGCGTGGATTACCTTTTGCGCCTGCAAACGGCCGACGGTAAATGGCCCGAAGCCGCTACCACCGGCACCGGCTTCCCCAACGTCTTCTACCTCACCTACGCCATGTATCGCGATTATTTTCCCTTGCTCGCGCTCTCCCAGGTGTAACCCCAGGCAGAGCCCCGGCCGTCAGGAAGGGGTCGCCTGGAGAGGCGCCAAACCTCCCGGGCACCCCGCTAGCCTGACTTTCGCACTTCGCGTTCAATTTTCGAAACGCCGAGGCGCAAGTGTAATGCCTGCATGGTGAATTTTCAGAAAACCGCTGAGTGAAGACCTACCCTCTTTTCAATCCGCTG
>JBEKDV010000597.1:0-3960 GCA_050014175.1 Candidatus Solibacter sp.
ATGCCAGGGTTTGAACGGGCGCGGTCATGGATGGCCAGGATTCCTTCCTCCATCAGGCGGTCTGAGGCGCCGGCGACCAGGTGAACCGGATGCCGGCCAACGTCGCCTACCTTGTCGGTGTTCAATTGCGTCAATATTCGCGAATAGGTTGTTCGCACTTGCTGTTATTTGGTATCGTCAAGGTATATATCTTTAGGACTGCTATTACTGACTGTTGGTTAGATACAACTCGGCAACTGTCATGGATGAGCTATCACTAATCACTTCACCCGATCAACTCATGAGGTCATTCACCGCGCTCGTTTGCGACAGCGTGTCATCGCAGCATTCCAAGCGGGCCTATCGACGGGCGGTTGAGGAGTTCTTTTGCTGGTGTCAGGCGTCTCGATCGCCATTTACCAAGGCCGCCCTTCAGGAGTACCGCTCCGTCCTTGAATCTCTCGGGCGGGCGCCAGCAACGGTCAACGTTAGCATCTGCGCGATTCGGAAATTGGCTGCCGAATTGTCTGACAATGGGATCCTATCCCAAGAAGCAGCGTCCGCGATCGGAAAGGTAAGGGGCACTCGGCGACATGGGGTTCGGCTGGGAAATTGGCTCACATCCGACGAGGCGCAAAAGCTACTCGGTGCGCCCCACGCTACAGGCCTCAGGGGCCTTCGAGATCGTGCGCTACTGAGCGTTTTGCTCGGTGCCGGCATCCGTCGTTCGGAGGCGGCGGCCCTCACCTTCGCTCACATTCAACAACGCGAAGGCCGCTGGGCCATTGTGGATCTCGTGGGCAAGCACGGTCGGGTTCGCACTGTGCCCATGCCTGGTTGGAGCAAGGCGAAACTGGATTCGTGGTCGACTGCGGGTGGCTTGGATTCGGGCTTCGTATTCCGGCCGATTGACAAAGGCGGCCGAATCGCCAGCCGTGCCATGACGCCGCAAAGCATCTACGACATTGTGAAGAAGTATGCCCAGCGTGCAGGACTTCAGATTGCGCCGCATGATATGAGGCGCAGCTTCGCCCGTTTGGCTCGGAAAGGCCACGCCGCCTTGGAACAGATCCAGTTGTCGCTCGGTCACGCTTCGGTGACCACCACCGAACTCTACCTGGGTGCTCGCCAGGACCTCAGTGATGCTCCGTGTGACCATCTTGGCCTCAGCTTTGACGACGACATCGTGAAGGCAGAGTCTTCGGTGGCGGAGAGCATCGTCACGGACCACGTTGGAAAACACACCGATGCATCGGCGGCTTGAACTGGCTTGGGCTAGAGGCTTGCGTCACGGCGGTTTACCGTCGTTCTCATTTACATACCTTCGGTTGGTATTTCTCTTGATTCTTAAACCGCTACTAGTTTGAAAATGCGCTATTATGCTAACCGTGGGTTTGCAATCACAGACGAAGTTGAACTGGCTACAACGCAACCTGCGGGAGGGCTTGGTTGTCGATGCAGCCTGGCTTGAACGGCGGGGCTATTCGAGCGCGCTCCGGAGCAAGTACGTGGCTCATGGCTGGCTCGACCAAGTTGCGCGAGGGGTCTATCGCCGCCCGCCGCCCGAATTGCCATCCCCAGGTGAGGGCCTACGCTGGCGAAACGTCGTCGTCTCCCTACAGACGTTGCTCGAACGCCCCTTCGTCGTGGGCGGGCGGACGGCGCTCGAACTGCAGGGGTCCGGGCACTATCTGTCCGCCTCTGGTCCCCGCGAAATCCACCTCTATGGCGATCAGTCGCCACCCGGATGGGTATTCAAGCTGAGACTGGATGCGCGGTTTATCTATCACAACGCCGGAAAGCTCTTCCGAGAGGGAGCCTCTGTTGCTGGCGTCGGTTCCCAAACCGGAAAGCTTCCCACGGGGCGCTCCGGCGCCGATCCCCTTCGGCACGGCACCTTACAGCAAACGTGGGGAGATCAGGACTGGCCTTTGACGATGTCCTCACCGGAGCGCGCGATCCTCGAACTGTTCGACGAGGTACCGCAGCGTGAGACATTTCATCAGGCCGACATGCTTATGGAGGGTTTGCGCAACCTTAGCCCACAGCGACTTCACAAGTTGCTTGTGGATTGCCGCAGCATCAAGGTTAAGCGTCTCTTCTTTTGGTTCGCCGAACGGCATAACCACGCCTGGCTGAAGAAGCTCGATCGTCGTGAGATCGACCTGGGGCGTGGCAGGCGTATGCTCGTACGCGGCGGAAAGCTGGACAAAAAGTACAACATTACAGTGCCGGAGAGTCTCGATGGCAGTGCCTGATCTCTACCGCCGACAGGTCGCGCTGCTTGTGAGGTCGATTCCTCTCGTCGCGGCCGAAACCTGCTTCGCCCTGAAGGGTGGGACGGCAATTAATCTCTTCATCAGGGATATGCCACGTCTTTCGGTGGATATTGATCTGACGTACCTGCCCATCGCGACGCGAGCGGCGTCGTTGAAGGCAATTGACTCGGCCATGCGGCGTATGGCGGGCACAATTGGCCGCGGCATCGCGGGCGCACGAGTGGGTCTGTCCTCACTCGAACGGGAAAAATGCATCACCAAGCTGTTGGTGCGGGCTGACGGCGTGCAAATAAAGATCGAGGTCACACCGGTAATGCGGGGCTGCGTCTACGAGCCGTCGGCCAGATCCGTCTCGCCACGCGTCGAGGATGAATTCGGTTTCGCTGAGATCCAAGTCGTCAGTTTTGCGGACCTCTACGCGGGCAAGATCGTGGCCGCACTCGACCGCCAGCATCCGCGCGATCTTTTCGACGTGCGCGGCCTCCTGGCGAACGAGGGAATCGACGATGAGATCCGCAAGGCCTTTATCGTCTACCTCCTCGGCCACAATCGGCCAATGGCGGAAGTGCTCGCCCCAACCCGCCGCGATATCTCTATGGAGTTCGGCAGAGGTATGGAGGGAATGGCAGAGAAGCCGATCAGTCTCAACGAATTGCAAAGCGCACGCGAGGACCTCATTGAGAACATCGTTGGGAACATGCCTGCGGACCACCGGCGCCTTCTGATATCGATCAAACGTGGAGAGCCCGACTGGACGCTGCTCGGGCTGCCTGGTATGGACAGGCTTCCCGCAGTTAAGTGGAGGCTTGAGAACTTGGCGAAAATGGAGGGGAACAAACGCGCCGCGTTCCTCGCAAGGCTGAGCGAGATCCTGCGAGTCGTTGATTGATCGCTGTGTGCGACGGCCTGGCCGAATTCCAAGTCGAGACTTCCAACGCTTCGGCGCTCGCGAGAATTCCTGGTGAGCGCCGAAGTCCACCGCCCAGCATGCGGGCGCGCTGAACCCTCCCAATTCCTCATTCGCGCCGCGCCGTCCGTAAGACGCTGATCAAATGCCATACAGTGTCGGTGCGGAAGTCGCGGCGATGAGGCTTTTCCAAAGCCCGCCGCGGTACTTCAACGCGCGGGAACGAGGGTTGTAGGAATTCGAATGCGTCTTCAGTAACGAGACGGCCCAAGATGACGGTTAGCAACCGGTCGATGAGTGCGGGCGAGCCTCCTGCAATGACTCCAACTGAATCGGACGGGCCCGGCTGGACAGACTGCTGTGCCTGCGGAGCAGGGCGCGGCAGTGGCTGCTCAGGAGTGACACACCGCCCTCCATATTTTGGCGGGTGTGCCGTTTTCCGTTTGGCGGCTTTAGTGGCTTTCCGCTCGCGATTCGGGCGGGCGCCCCCGCTGGACGTTGGCCGGCATCCGGTTCACCTGGTCGCCGGCGCCTCAGACCGCCTGATGGAGGAAGGAATCCTGGCCATCCATGACCGCGCCCGTTCAAACCCTGGCATCTGGCCCATTACACAAGCCAGCAGATGTCTGCGGGCGATTACTTCCCATAACGCGGATTATCATAAGTGAACTTTCCCCTTCGGCGCTCTCCAAAACTGACCCACCCGTACTCTCCAAAAGTGACCCAGGTATTCTGATCTGAACCGAGCGGGCGCGTGATGACCACGATGGATCATCACGATGCTCAAGGTCCGGA
>JBEKDV010000598.1:0-3957 GCA_050014175.1 Candidatus Solibacter sp.
GCGGGATGGTCCACGGTATGATTCAGCATCTCCACCACCGCGGTCATGCCATTCTCGCGCAGAAGAGGCACGGCCGCTTTCAATGTCGCCACGCAACTGTCCATCTGGACGGCGCGGGAGACGCCCGGTATCTCATTGCCTGAGAGCACTTCCAGGCGCGTGCAGTTCACCTGTCTGGCCGCGCACGCACACAACTCCAGCTCGCGGAGAAAGCCCTCGCGATCGGCCGGCGAGACCAGGCTGCACCCGAGCGCGTCCACATCCGAAATCTTGTTGACCACCAGCACCCCCGCTCCCAGTCCCAATGTCGGCAGGAGGTCACGGTAGATACCGAACTCCGCCTCGTCCCGCCAGTTAAAGTTATCGACGGTGTCAAAGCCAATCTCCGCAATCCTGCGCAGACTTTCGACGGTGGAGATTCCCGCGAAATTCCTCGCCGCGACGGATAGCCGTAGCCGCTTTTCGGCAGCCCATCGGCCGTTCGAGGCGATGCCAGGCGCCC
Source organism: Candidatus Solibacter sp. (assembly GCA_050014175.1). GTDB lineage: Bacteria > Acidobacteriota > Terriglobia > Bryobacterales > Bryobacteraceae > Solibacter. Next base: position 503 of record JBEKDV010000598.1, read on the forward strand.
TTATCTCTGCCGGATGCATTAGTCGATAATCTCCTTGTCTTGCGGCGGGACCGCGCCCAGACCCGGGCCGTCCAGCACGCCCGTCCGCATTACGCCGTCCCGAATCACGAAGATGGATGGGAAGCCCGATTTCCATGCCTCATTCGCCGCCGGGACGTACTGTCTCGCGTTGCTTTCAATGGCGGTCACCGTCGGAATGTGCGCAGCCAACCCGGCGGATTGGATGAGCGAGGCTCCCGGGCAAGTCAGGTCCTGCACGCAAAGGAACATTCCGAACTTCTGCGCCGCCGCTCCCATCAACAGCGCGTTGCTCTGTCCCTTGCAGGCTTTGAGCGCGACGCCCGTGTACCCCAACTTGCGCGCCAGCAGCAGGCTTTCGAAGTCCACCAGAGATTCATCGATGACCACCGGCTTCATGGCGGCCGCCTCGCGCATCTGGTGGCTGGGGCCCGACTTGAGGTCGCGCGCGGTGGGCTGCTCGATGTATTGAATGCGGTCGAAGAGCGCTTGCGACGCCGACGCGATGCGGCGAAGAAACTCCAGCAGGTATGCCACGTCGGAGCATCGCTCGTTGAAATCCAGCGAATAGAACCACTCCGCGACGCCGCGCTGCGCTTCGGCGGCGGTTACCGCCTGGTCTACCGCCAGGACGCGGTTCACGTCCCAATCCAGGTTGTCACCGTTCAGCTTGATCTTGATGTAAGTCAGGCCGTCCGCCAGCACCCATTCCCCGAGCGTCTCGGGAAGGCCGTCGTTCAGCCGCGCGGCGATGTCGCGGTCGAAGATTGGATCGAGCGCTCCCACCAGGTGGTAGAGCGGCATGCACGCCTTCGGACGCGGCGAGATGTAGCGGTCCAGCCTGTCGCCCGTGAATTCCGGCCCCAGATAATGCCCTAAGTCATGGGTAAGGTACTCTTCCGAATAGCCGTTGTAGCAACTGATGCCGTTCGCTTTACCGAAGCCGTCATGCAGGGCGGCGTCGAACGCGCTGGCTACCACCAGCGCACAGAGCTTCGGGATGGGCTCGGCAAGATGCAGGTTGCGCGATATCTCTTCGGCCGCTTGCAGGTACAACGGCTCGAGCCGCCAGTTGATGTCGATAGGGTGCGCTGCGCCGCCCGCCCCCGCGGTGATGCGGGCGATCTCTTCCGCCAGCAGTTTCATCGCGTGGAGCGTCTGGTCGTAGCTCAGCACCCTGGACGGAAACGACCAGACGTTGCCTAAAGGCATGGATCCAAAGCCGGAGGAAACCTTGCCCGCACGGTTCTCCACGACGACGTCCACGTTCAGGAGCGTGACCTTATCGAGCGCCACACCGCCGAACTTGATCGGCGTGCGGTAAGTGTAGTCCTCGTAAGAGAACGCCATGTCGCGAACTCGGATATCGCCTGGTCTCATCGTCTGTCTCGCGAGCCGCACACCATGGCTCCACCCCATGATATCTTCGCGTTCGCTACGGATACAGTAACGTTACGGTTACGTAACCGTAACGGCCAAAGAAATTTCCGCCCGCACGGTTACAATACGAGTGACTTCCCCCGAGGAAAGGAATGTAATGAGAAGCGCGATAAAGCTGAAACTGGCGATTTTGCCGTTGAGCGTGGCAGTGCTGGCCGCTCAGGAGGTCCCGCGACCACGGATCATTGGCGTGCCCCACGTCGCCTTCCGGGTACATGACATCGAGGCCTCCCGCCACTTTTATAAGGATTTCCTCGGCTACAGCGAACCTTTCTCCATCAAAGCCGACGGAAAGCTGGTGATGACCTTCATCAAAATCAACGATCGCCAGTACGTCGAGCTCGCTCCCGAGACGAATCCGGGCGAACCGCGGTTCATGCACCTGGCGCTCGAAACCGACGACGCCGAGGCTCTTCGCCAATACGTGAAGTCCAAAGGTTACAAAGTCTCGGAAAAGCCTGCCTCCAGGGGACGAATCGGCAACATCGGTACCGGGCTCGACGATCCCGACGGCAACCATATTGACGTGACGCAGTACACGCCGGACAGCGAGAGCATGAAAGATGTGGGAAAGGACATGTCCGACAGGCGCATCTCGAAGCGCATGCTGCACTGCGGATTCTACGTGTCGAAACCTGAGACCGCTCACTATTATTTAGACGTTCTCGGCTTCCGTGAATTCTGGCGGAGCAGCGCGGATGGCAAGACTGTGATTAACGTGAACCTGATGGTTCCCGAAGGAAGCGACTACGTCGAGTTCATGCTGGGCCCGAAGCCTACGCCGGAACGATACGGGAGCATCTACCACATCGCTCTGGAGGTGCCGGATATGGATGCGGCCGTCGCGAAGCTCAATGCCAGCCCGGCGCGCAAGGATTACAAACAAGAGATCGCCGTGCATGTCGGCAAGATCCACAAGAGGCTGTGCAATCTGTTCGACCCCGACGGGATGCGCATCGAACTGACGGAAGACCACACGATTGACGGTCTGCCTTCCCCGATCACGCACCTTCCCATGTTCGCGAAGTAGCGCGCACTCCGGAGCGTGATCGGCGCATATTCGACGCTTCGCGCTTGCAGCCGGCCGGCAGCGGTGACAAGATAGGCATACCGTAGGGTCCCTTTATTTATGCCAGGACTGGGTAATCCGAGCCTCCAGGTGGAAGGCCCTGGCAAAGGAGAGCTAACGCCGGACAGCTCACAGCTCTCCCGCAGCCATTCGATCCCAACTCGCACGCATCCTAGGCAGCGCGGCGTTTCGCAGCTCCGACCGCCTGAGCCGGTTCCTCGAATTCGCGGTGGAACAGACCCTGGCTGGACACTCAGGAGCGTTGAAGGAATACGTGGTTGGCTGTGAGGTGTTCAGCCGCAAACAGTCCTTCGATCCGCGCATGGATCCCATTGTGCGAGTGGAAGCGGGACGTCTCCGCCTGCGCATAAGAGAGTATTATGAAACCGAAGGCCAGCGCGACGAGGTGGTCATCGAACTCCCCAAGGGCTCCTACTTGGATCCGGCGTGAAAACGCGGTTTCAGGGCTGAAGGGGGTTCAATCTGGCGGCCCTGACGAGTATCGTTTCTGCGAGGCTTTCTATCATCGGTGAAGGTCGGAGTCTGAGCACCGGGCGATTTTGTGGGCGCGTCAGTTCGCCGAGAATGAGAAACAGCCTATAGCGCAGCTTCTGCAATGTGAGGTTTTGCCAGGATTCATCCAAACAGTGGCGCTGAAACGCAGTCACCAGATTGTACGCGAGGCGCACGATCTCCAGGTAGAGCGCGTTGGCGGCGAACGACGCGGTGGGAATCTTGCGCAGCGCAAAGTCTTCGCGCAGTTCGCAAATCCGCGGTTCCATTCCCGCACGTCCGTCATAGAAATGCCAGATCCCGGCTGGAGTGAGCGGCAGGTTGATGACCCAGGCACGATAGATGTAGCGGCCCATGGCAAACAGGGTGGTCTCGGCTTCCTCTTGTTGAATGAATCTTCGCGCCACCACGAAAC
>JBEKDV010000599.1:0-3944 GCA_050014175.1 Candidatus Solibacter sp.
CCAACGCCACCATTGATCTCAACTGTCCCACCGAATCGAAATCCGTCAAGCGCCGGTCACGCCAACGGCCGCTAAGCCCACCGGATGACGCACCGCATCGGTATAGATACATGTATCAGCCATTCGGGTATCGTTGATGCCGTTGGAGGATGGCAGGAACAATGCATATGAGCAGACCAAAGAACTTTCCTTACGCAATCACCTTGCGCCTCACTAACGACATGGAGACCGGCCTGGAAGACCTCGCCTACGACTTGCGGCTTTCCAGGGCCGGGACTATCCGTCGAATCCTGCGCCGGGCAATTACCGACGCATACGAACACGGAACGCAGAATACGCATCTTCAAACCCAAGGCGGTGCGTTATGACCAACATCCTCAACCAACTCGCCCGTAATACAGACCTTCTGCCGAAAGACATGGCGACGGCGATCCTGGCGGACAACACACCGCCCGCTGAAGAAATCGTGATGGCCTTGGTGATCGGAGCGATGGACGCTTGTGCCGTCACGATAAACGATCCACAAAGCACATGGATCGACAGGCGGGCCGCAAGGATGGGCTTGGCTGTAACGTTTTTGGCGGCGATGGCGGTGGTGTGCGATGAAGAGCGCCAGGGCGGCGAAAGATGAGAAAGCACTCTACACTGTTCCCGCCACTGCCCCCGATGAAGATGAACGCCGACGGCGCACGAGCTACTACAAAGACCAAAAGCAAGGAGGAACTGGATCTACTACGAAGAATCATCGCCGAAAGCAAAGTCTTTCGTAAACCGCCCAGTGAAAACGGCCAGCAGTCGGCCAAGGTCAAGCGTAAAGGTGTTGCGGGCGTGGCAAATGGAGATCGCCAGGGGCGGCGTGGGGCTGTATGATCTCCCGCGCCGACATCATCTCCGAAGTCGAGAAAGAACTCGATGACCTGCTGGCCTCAGCGCGCGAAACTTTCTCGGAAACGGATCTGAAGGCCATCAAGGTGGAATCCATCGGCTACACGAAGCACGTTCTGAATTCCCTGACAACGAAGGAATTGCAAAGCGCTGGCGCATACAACCGGTTCCTGGAGAACACGCTGGCGCAGGCCCGGATGCGAATGCACATGCGCTGAAGTCGATCCTGCCCAGAGCCCGGGAAGCAGATGCGCAAAACAGGTGGAGAAAACAACCATGAATGACAGACGCGACAAGCACGCTTCGTTGCCCGACCAGGACGCTACGGTTCCCACGCCGATCATCCTCTACACTGACGGTGGATGCACCGGCAACGAACAGCTTGATGCGTCCCAAAGAGTCATGAGCGCGGCTGTCTCAGGTGCCGATGGCACGATCCTGGTTCACTTGACCAGATCTGGGGGCAGCAACAACATCGCTGAACTGTGGGCTGTCGAGTTGGCGCTTCGGTGGGCCAAAGACAACGGTCACAAAGCCGTGGAAATCAGAACGGATTCGACAAACACTTTAGCCTGGGTCCAAGGTCGCATTGGCAGGAAGATGAACGACCGGAATGCTGTTCTAAAGATCTGGTCCCGGATCAACGTTCTGAGGCGGGATGTTAAGCTGACGCTGGCCTGGATTCCACGCGAGCAGAACCTGGCAGGAATGATTCTTGAGGAGCAGGAGCTCACCGCTGGCTGGGAATCTGCTGCCCGGCCTCGACGCCGAGAACGAACCTGCTGAAGTGGAAATGGAGTTCCCTCATCCAGCGGAACAGAGATTCCCTAAACGGTCCCACCCGCAACGCCTCTTCAAATGTAACCACGGTTCTGACATCGTAGTACTGAGCATACGTCATCGGACAGCCGCCGGTGCCCTCCAGCCGCGCCACAAGAATCAGCACTATCCGGGGAAGCCGATGCCACCCGTATATCCGTTCGCGCCATCCCGAACGGCGGAAACGGGCACAGGTCCTTTTGAGGCTGACCGGGCTGGGTATATCGTGATAGCCGCGATGGGGTAACCGGGATGGCCTTGCTCCTTGATAGTGACCCGCAAGATGTGGGTTGCAGACCCTCCAAAAGTTTCCTCAAGGAAACTCTTAGGTACTCGCACCAAGAATCGAAATCCACCACACCAGGAACGGCCTGGACCGGACATGCGCCAGGTAACGACGCACCTTTCAAGCCGTTGACTTTGTTTAACGGCCCCATTGCGCTTTCTGGGGTTTGTATGCTATCCTGTTAGTTTGGTAGGGAAGGAATGGAGTAAGGCACCTCACCAAGCTGAATGTCTGTGGTAACAGGCACAAGACTAAAGCCGGAGTCTTAGAGCGTCGCCGTAACGTCAACCTAAAGTGGTTGGGGCTTAGAAGAACCGGGAAAAGGTCGCCACCGTTACATGGCTTGTGCTCCTCTGCGCCGTACAGTGGGAGCCTTGACGTACATAATCAGCACTTATGGATTTCGATATATTTGGGAATCCAGAAAGCGCAGAATGTATGCCGAGCACTGCAGTAGCGGTAGCACCGCAACCCGAACCGGAACCGGGCAAGCCCGTCAAAGCTGAAGCCCAAAACCAGAAACAAGCAACACAGGCCCGTGTAACGGAACTGTTGAAGCAAGAAGAAACGCTGTACGGTAATGGCGTCCAGGCTATCCTTGCTTATGCACACTTCATCGAAGCCGTCCACGATGAACTGAAGGGCAAGAAGACCAAAGCCATTCAGTACGACCCGTGGGCAGACTTCACGTCTCAGTGCAAGGGCGGGAAGAGCACAATAAGTAAGTGTCGCGCCATCGCATCACACCCTGTCATCAACGACCCTAACTACCTGCAATACTTACCGGACAGCCGTGCAACGCTGTATGAACTGTCGGCGTTAAGCGTGCCAACGTTCAAGGCGGCTGTGAAGTCTAGCAAAATCACTGCACAGATCGCGGAGCCCCAGGCACACAAGCTGGGTATTGAACTCGGCGTGAAGCAACATGCACCCAAAGGCAACGGCTTAGTTCGCGCCAACGAGGACAAACGCGCTAAGCCCGCTGTGTCGATCCACCCGCCCAGAAATGACGAAGATATAGCTGCCGAAGATAACGGCGAAGACGAAGACGGTCCGGAAAGTAACGCAGCCGTAAGAACACCGCCCGCCCGCCCTCACGTACCGAAGGCCATAGCGCCACCCAAAGCCGAAGGCACGAAAGACACACACAATAGCAACGCAGTCATATATGCCGCCCAGTGCCGCTGCGTCAAAGTTGATGTAAGAGAGCCGTTACGCAACGACATGCTTGCACTGTTGCATAAGTATGGCGTGAATCACGCTTCCGTCGAAATCAACGACCCTGTATAAGCCAATTAACCGGAAGGGCACAATACCCGGCCAGCTAAAGCGCCGACGCGGTAGCGTTTATACGATTGCAGTGCGATCCCTTCCCACGCGCGGCCAGCGCGCCGGTTATTTGCCGTGCATCCGATGTCCCGCAGGGCCGCGACAGATTCTGCGCGGCCCAGTAGCACGCGTTCGCCCGCATCATGGACCTAACTTGCGTATGCCGTGCGGAGATCGGCGACGGTTGTGAAGGCCGATGAATGGACCTCGTTATGGGCGGATGCTGGTGACCTGGACCGACCAGGACCGGCAGCGCCCTTGACAATCAACCCTTCGCTCTTCACGGCCAATTGGCGAAAGAGCGATCAAGACCCGGAATAGCGGGAAGAAGGAATACCCTTATGTTGCGTAAACAATATACCAGAACAATAACGGCCGACACCGCTGCCGGCACGGCAGACCAAATGCCGGTCCGTGTTCTGCCATCTACGAAGGCCCGCACGCGCCGGGTTGACGATGGCCCAACGGCAGAAGAACTAGAAGCACGGGATGCAACCATCGATGCGTTTGGACCAGCCTACGAAGACTATTTACTACTCAAATACTACTTCGCCGGCGAGTTCGCTGGAGCGCCAAGCTTGGCAACGCGGATTGGCAGCATCAGTTTCCGCTCTCTCTTGTCTGG
>JBEKDV010000600.1:0-3932 GCA_050014175.1 Candidatus Solibacter sp.
CATACCTTCCTCTCTCCCGGCCCGCGAGGCATTACCCCCGCGTTCGGATATGGCGCTCCTCATTCGAGCGCCAGAGGGACTTCAACCCTCCCGATCAACGCGCTGCTCAGCGCACACTACGGCTATATCCGACCTATTGGACCGCACAACACCTCGCCCAAACCAAAGGACAAAAGCGGCTGGCTGGTGATCTTTGTATCGCGCAGCGGGAAGGACGGACCGCTGCTGCCTGTAGGGTGGTATGAGGACGCGACCTTCGAAGACGGTTACCGCGAGCGTCCCGAGTATGCCCACGATTCCGCGTTTCCCCGGCATCGAAATCGATTTCCATATACGTATGTCCTCGTCGCAGACGCGGTCAAGGTTCACGGAATACCCGCCAAGTCGAGAATGCTGTATCCCGAAGTGCCGGCTCAGCCGTCTTTCCTTCCTTCTTACTTGTACGCCCGCGACACCGATCCCCGGCACAAGGCGCGGGAGGATTATGCAGCCCTGGCGGAGCGGATCACGGCCCTGAATCCAGAAGCGCTCGCGGACGCAGCGGGCACGTCCTGGTCCGCAAGTGAGGTCGAGGCCACGGTTGCAGACTACTTCGACATGTTGCGGGCCGAAATGGAAGGGACGCCGTACAACAAAACCGCTCATCGCAACGCGCTGCTGACACTGCTCTCCAACCGCAGCCACCAGGCGGCGGAGTTCAAGCACCGCAACATCTCGGCCGCGCTCCGCGACATGGGGTTGACCTACATCTCCGGGTACACGCCGCACGGCAACAACCAGGGTCTGTTGGTGGAGATAGTGAAGAAACACCTGATCGCCAACCCGGAGTTGTGCAAGGAGATCGTGGAACTGGACGTCAACCCCGTGGATGCCCCACCGGATGGCGGCCAATTTGGGTTGGCGGATATTGAGGTGCCGCCACCCCAACCCGCCGAGCGCTGTGCAAAGCCAACCTCGATCTCGAAAGAGATCGAGCCGGCTACGATCGGGTTCGCGTGGCAGCGTCGCCGGGCATCTCCCCCTCGCTCCGAGGACGATTGCGTTTGCTCCAAGGAACTTGCGGCCCGCCTGATTTCGACGCTACTTGGTACTGGCGAGCGGGATGAAGGGGTGGCGAGCAGGCTCTAAGTGTGGACGCACCTCCCTCTACCGCCTACCGCAAAACTCCAGGCAGAAATAAACAGGAAACTCGCAGCGTCCTGCCGATAAGTCTGGTGTGGACGCCTTTCTTCGCGACGCACAGGAGATTCTCGATACCGCGCTTGCCGGTGATGCCGCAGCCGCAGAGTGGGCTGTGGTAGTCGACCGTCAGGGCGGTATCCGCCTGCTGGATCCGGCCGGTTGGAACCTCTCCGCCCTCGCAGCCGAGTTCGGGGCACGCTACGTTTTCTGTGTCCGTCGCCGCGCCGGCAGTATTCGCGTTGAGGGCTGGTCGGGCGTTCGCTCCTGTGTGCTGGAACAGGAAACGTTACCGCGCCACGGGGTACATTACAATGCTCAGTGTTTCCCCAGGTGTTTCCCCGGTTGAATCCTCCGCGCTCTTCCGTCGACCTCGCTACGCTGTGACGCTGTAGGTTTCCGGGCACTTCGGCGACTCTGAGAACGACCTTTCCCCCCGGGTGCGAAACTCGTAACGGCTTACTTTCAGAACTGTGCAGCTCTCACGTGTGCTCAGGATGGATCCCCAGACCACGAGTTCCAACCTGCAGGAACCTTGCAATAAGAAGGGCCAGGCGATCCGCAGTTCGGCTTTTGTTCCGACCGGCGGCGGTGTATCGGTCAGGAAACGGACGCCTCCTCCGCTCAGATCGACAGTCACTCCCGCGCCGACGTAGGTGACACCCCGCTCCGCATAGCTGAAGCGTACATCCATTTGGAAGTCGTACCGTCTGTCCGCCCGGCGGTCACCGCAAATGTGGTCCACTGACATATGTGCTGTCTAAATAATCGGCTGGGCAGGCAGATTTCGCTAGTCCTTCCGGTACGAAAAGCGGACTAGGACTTTTCCTCGCGATCGTCCCCCGCGAGGTGTCTTCTGTCGAAATAGTACTAGTGTGCAACCCAACCCCGGAACTCGAGTTTCGCGGATCAGCCTCCGAGCAGCTCCAAATTGAACCTGCCATGGGGGCTGATCTGCGCGATAATGAGAGGCAAGCCGGGATAGCTCAGTCTGGCAGAGCACCGCACTTGTAATGCGGATGTCGCGAGTTCGATTCTCGCTCCCGGCTCCATCGTTTACGAAGGACAGCCGTTCGCAACCAGAGCGTCAGATGTTCCAGCCTTCTCCCTCGGCACCCGACCGAATCTGGCGCTCCCGTTCATACTTCCGCGCGATCGGCCGATATGAGAAGCGATACTCATGTACGCTCTCATCGGGATTGCCGCGGTGTTCGCCGCGGTGCTCGGAGGCTTCCTGCTCGAAAGCGGGAACCTCTACGTCCTGTTTCAGCCGGCGGAGTTGCTGATTGTCGGCGGCGCCGCCGCCGGAATCGTCATGGTGGCCAACCCGCCCGCGCTCATGCGAAAAATGTTGCGCGGTTGCCTGGCGGCATTCCGCTCGCCGCCGCGCACCCGGCAAGCGTTCCTGCGCAACATGCGCATGTTGTACGAGATTTTCTGCTTTATCCAGCGCGCCGGCGTCATGGAATTCGAACAGGACGTGGAAGACCCCGTCACCAGCCGCATCTTTTCCAATCATCCGGATTTTCTGAGAGATCCGTCCACCCGCGATTTCGTCTGCGATTCGCTCCGCATGCTGGTCATCGGTGTGACTACGCCCGCCGATCTCGACCAGTTGATGGACCTCGATATCGAGGTGCAGCGGCGGGACCACCATGAACCGGCAGCGGCGTTGCACGCGGTGGCCGACGCGCTTCCCGGGCTGGGCATCGTGGCGGCCGTGCTGGGCATCGTCATTACCATGCAGGCCATCGGCGGCGCTCCCGAATTGGTGGGGCAAAAGGTGGCCGCCGCGCTGGTCGGTACGTTCCTCGGAATTTTGCTCTGCTATGGCGTAGTGGGCCCGGTGGCCACCCGCCTGGAAAAACTGGCCGAGACGGAAGCGCAGTTGCTGCAAGTGCTGCGCATTGCCATCGTGGCGTTTGCGCGCGGCGCGTCGCCCATTCTGGCCTTGGAGTACGCCCGCCGCTCGGTGCCCGTGGAACTGCGCCCCTCGTTCCTGGATATGGAGATTGTCATCAAGCGGGACGCCAAAATTCCACCGGTGCAAAAGCCCAATCTGCCGGAGGACGCCGATGCCCAGGCTCTCCCTGCCTGAAGACACCGCGCCCAGGGTGGTGGTGCGCTTTCGCCGCGCTCCCGAAGGGAGGTCGGGTGGCTCGTGGAAGGTGGCCTATGCCGATTTCGCGACGGCTCTGATGGCGCTCTTCATCGCCCTGTGGATGATGAACTCCAGCCCGAAAGTCAAATCGGCGATCGGCGGCTATTTCCGCGATCCGCGCGGCTTCTCGCGCGACGCCATCGGCGCGCCCGCCGCCAATTCGGTCGAGGGCCTCGTCGTCAACCGCGACAACATGGCCGACATCCGCAAGCACATCGAAGCGGCTTTCCACGCCATGCCGGAATTCAACCACATGCGCGAACACGTGAAGCTCAGCGTGACCGGCGAAGGTCTGCGCATCGATCTGCTGGAGAGCGAGCAGGGGATGTTCTTCGTCAGCGGCAGCCCGGAGCCCACGGGCGCGGGCCAGCACCTGTTGCAGGTCCTGGCAAAGGAAGTCGCCCAACTCCCCAACAGCCTCGTCATCGAAGGCCATACCGACGCCCAGCCATTCCGCAATGCGGGTCCGGCCACGGGCTACAGCAATTGGGAACTGGCCTCGGACCGGGCCAACGCGGCGCGGCGTCTGCTGCACGCTTTCGGGGTCCGTCCGGAACAGGTGGTCGAGGTCAGGGGGTTCGCCGATCAGCGG
>JBEKDV010000601.1:0-3904 GCA_050014175.1 Candidatus Solibacter sp.
GATTCGATTGGGCGATCGTTTTGGATCGAAACCATAATCTCCATAGATGTCCAAATCTTCTCCCGACTTCAAAATCTCGTCAATCCACCCTTTTTGTCCGCCAGAAGCCCAATTTAGGTGATTCCAAACCGGACCAGTTTCGGTGGATTTTGAGAGAATTTGTGCGCTGGGTGGTGTCACACCCGCACCCCACATTTGTGGGGACGCGCTGGGAAGGAGGATTAATGCATTAGTGATGCCCACTAAAGGACGAGGGCAAAGCGGTTCACTGTTACGCCATGTGCAAAGCCAGACGGATACGCCCAGTTCGAATGCCCTTGTGTAGCTTGTGATTTGAGCCAATTCCAGCTATACCTTGTCCTTCAACTGCTTCATGCGCTCAAAGGGGCCGAGAAATCGACATGAGTGGCCGAGGTGCGGTTTTCCCTCAGCGCAGGTCGAGTGAGATTTTCCCTGAAGCTCCATCTGTAGCCAGGTCGACTTCGAATCCATGGTTTCTATACCAGGTTGGGAGGTCCGGTCTCGCGCTCAGATCGCGCGGAAATAGATTCCCCGCGATGCGACTGAGGTTTCGTCGTCTCGCGCGTTCGATTACGATCTGGAGCAACCGAGTACCCATTCCCCTCCTCTGGTAGTTTGCGGTCCGGGGCTTCAGGCCGAGCGCCGATCTCAGCCAGCTGACGAACATGCCCTCGGGTAATCGCGCTTCATCAAAGACGTGGATATCGGCCAGCAATAGCGCGTCCCCTTGGACGAGGCAATTCACCTGGGCCACGAGTACCCGTCGATCAAAAACCTTCAGCGTCCAGCTTTTGTCATCGTCGTGGAGGTGTAGCGCATAGGGCTTCCCCATGTCGTCTTCGAGCGGAAGAGTCTCTGGGATGTCCGGCTGAATCAAGTTGCTCATGCGGTTTTGGTTCGACGGCAATTCCCATGAGTCTCGGATCAGGATGCAACCGTGACCGCCCCTGCCCCGTACCCGATGAAGCGCCGGTTCTCCCATGCGAAACGGTGCTGGTTCTCTGCCTCTCTTCGGGCCTCCCTCCAGTGCAGGCGTGTGCGGGCCTGCTCCTGCTCGCGCCACCGGCGATGAAACCACAGGACGACACAACCAGCGACGATGAGCGCGGCAGTGATCACTGCAAACCACGTGAGAATTGCCTTCATATTGGTTTTTCTTTTTGTTGGGTTCAACTCGGCTCGGCAGAGACGAGGCACAGCTTCCTCCGGTCGCCGACGATTAACATGATGGCCGGCAACGCCTCCGCGTGCATGTGGCTCGTAAGCCATGCATACGCCTGGAAATCGTCGGCACTGGGGCGAACGGCGGCCCCGCGCGGATGGGAGTGCCATTCCCCGACGTAGCTGATCTGGCCCAAGGTCAGCTTCTTTATGTCCTGGACCGTGGCCGCCAAACCCTCACATCCCCGGATGTAGGAGGTCGGCCACTCGGTGCTGTCCGGGGGAGACGGCAGAGCATCGACGATGGAGCAGACGCGATTGTACGTATCGAATGCGCCAACCATGATCCCACCCGTTTCGTTCGGCAATCTGGAGGCCCTGAGCCTGGCCAGCTTCTGGATCACCCACCCGTCCACGCGGATTTCCCAGTCGCGGAGTTGGAGCGCCTCAGGCTTCGAGACCTCCGGCTCGATCAGGGTCGTGACGCCGCGCTCATCGGAGCGGTAGATCTTCAATGCCGCCCCGGTGCCCTGTTGTATCTGCTTGATGGCCTTGCTGGCGATCGCGGCCCACAGCGCCGTGTCGTCTTGGGCCAGTTCGGTGCTGATGTCGCGGCAGGAGTTTCCATACCGAATACGCGAATCCTTTGATTGGAAGCTGTCCGCGAGCGTGGGCTCATTCAGAACGGCCCGATAGTGCAACATTTCCAACCAATCGAGCCGGATCTGCCTGCGGTCGTCCTCGGCAGCCACGACCAGCCCGTCACCCTTCGGGGCGAGGAAAGCCGAGATAGCGCGCGCCTTGACCTCGGATCGCGCAAGGTGTCGAGATACCGCCACCGATGCGGAAAGGTCCAGCACCAGTTCGGCGTGTTGCAGTGCCTTATTGACCGCCTCCGCGTGTTCCGCGGGCCGCAGGACGTCGGCGGGTATGGACTCCGCGATCTTGGGGTCATTGAGGGTTAGCCTGCCCACCTCCGTCATCGTCCGGGCCTTGTTGGTGCCGACTGCCCAGTCGCCAAGAAAGTGTCGGGCACAATTGTGAGGCAGGAGCACGTCGTTGTCGATGAGAGTCCATCGCCCATAGCCCGCGCGGATGAGGTTGTTGTAGACCTGCGAGCCGAGGGCCCCGATACCGATGGCAACGATGCGCGTTCTGCATGGCTTGATGCCGTTGAAGCCCGCCGCGCTGTCCGGAGAGAGCGCGTTGAGGACCTGCAGGAGGCAGACTCCCACGCCTGCCAGTGACTTGGCCGAGAAGCTTGGGTTGCCAATGATCATCCCTGCCGTGGTCCCATGCCTGTCAAACAACCCTAGGCGGCGCCCAAGTTCTTCCACAGAGACGCTCTCCGTGATGAACGCCCGGGTCTCCACGGATTCTATCTTCCCGCCCGGGTGCCTGGTCTTTGGCAGGAGCAGAATCAGGACGATCTTGGCCCGGAGGATGTCCGCCGTGGGCTTGGTCAGGAACCATTGCCGGAGGGTCTGGTGAAGCGCCTCCGCAATATTCAAGCCGGCACGCAGGCAGAGTTCCTGTAGCTCCTGGAGGTTCAGTGGTTGGTGGTTGATGACGCCGTGTTGCTGGGGCTGGCACCAGAACACAGCAGCGACCGAGTCGATCCTCTGCCCCGGGGCCTGCCAAGCCGCACGCAGTGTGAACTGGCCCTGTTCGGGCTCGAGCCGATAGAGATTGAAGGGATGGGGCTTTTGGTTAGGGTCGGAAGGGTTGAAATCGGGGGGCAGCACCAGCCGAAATCCGGAGGTGGCCAGGAGCGGCTCCAGCGGCTGGTCTTCCCCGTGTAGCGTTCCGGTAGCGGTCTTGGAAAGCCAGAAGTGTATTCGATACAGGAATTCGGCCGGGGTCCAGGTCAGCCTCACGTTTTCATAGGGCCGGTCGTATAGACACAAGCTCTTCGGCAGTTCCTCAATCCGGAGGTTCAGGTGGGGCACGTTCGGGAAGTCGCGCCGAAGGCTGATTACCTCCGGGGCCCGGTTGTCATCCTCGGGGAACGTGGCGGCCAGAGGCTCATGGCGCTCGATCCGGTGGGCCAGCCTCTGCGGCCGTTCGGGGGTGACCACGAAGGCCACGACCTCGGCGGCCGGTTCAGCCTGTCGGCGGACCTCGCGGAGCTTAACGAACGCTTTGGGGCCCGAATCCTGGAGATACTGGGCAAACTGCCGGGCCTTCGCGATTCGCAGGTCGCCAACCCGAACGCGTTCCCCGGAGAGACCCAATAAGTTTGGCTTGGAACTCATCCGACACGTGGGGATCGCGTTGATGTGATCGCGATTGCCGCCGGCGTGAAGTCCCGCTTGAGGGTCGGCCCGTTGACGTCGATCGTGATCACCGTCCTCCGCGGGCCGTCCTTACTGGGGTTCTCCATGGTGACCACGAGATCGGCGTCCAGCTCCTCTGCCGTATCCTTATAGCGGCGATACGTTTCGACGTGGGGCGGTTGGTCCTCCGTTGTGCTGGGGATCGGCCAACTGCTCGACACCATTATCGAGCGCTTGGTGCCTTGCCTAAGTAGCCACTCAAATTGCGGCGTCGGTTTCGTCTTGTAGTCGCCCTTTTCTTCGGCCATCGAGAGGTAGCTACAGTGGTGAGGGATCTTAAGGATGTCCCAGATGAGCCGGTGGTCGTTCTTGTGGGCGCGTGTGGTGTCCACGATATCGACCCATTTGTCCCAAGTGGAATCGGCCGTAATGAGGAACTTGGAATC
>JBEKDV010000602.1:0-3902 GCA_050014175.1 Candidatus Solibacter sp.
CGTCGCCGCGCTACGCCGAGCAGCAGACGATGCACTGGCTGGACGTGGTGCGCTACGCCGACACCTGCGGATTCCACGGCGACAACGCCTTCCCCGCGTGGCCGTACCGCGATTACGTGCTCCATGCTTTCCGCGACAACAAGCCGTTCGATGAATTTACGCGCGAACAACTGGCCGGCGATTTGTTGCCGGGCGCGACCGTGGATCAGCGGGTGGCTTCGGCTTACAATCGCCTGAATCGCACTTCAGCCGAGGGCGGCCTGCAACCCAAGGAGTATCTCGCCAAGTACGGCGCCGACCGCGTGCGCACCACGGTGGCTGTGTGGATGGGCAGCACGCTGGGGTGCGCCGAGTGTCACGATCACAAGTTCGACCCGTTCACTTCGCGCGATTTTTACTCGATGAAAGCGTTCTTCGCGGACCTGAAGGAGACCGGCCTGGTGCCGGATCGCGGCAAAGGCGCATGGGGCTCGCAACTGGCGCTGCCCACGCCCGAACAGCGGCAGCGGCTCGACCAACTGACGCGGGCACTGGAGGACGCGAAACTGCGCCTCGCCGAGAAGATGAAATCGCTGGAACCGCGCCGCGCCGAATGGGAAAAGGAGATTCTCGCAGCTTACGCGGCGGGCGGCCTGGCGTGGCGCGTGCAGCGGCCCACCGCCGCGCAAGCGGCCAACGGCGCGGTGCTCACCATCTATAACGACCAGGACGTGGACTACACCAGCTACGACGGCAGCAGCCTTTCGGCATCGCGCGCACCGGGGAACGGGCTGCTTGTGGCGAGCGGCCCCAATCCCGATAACGAAACCTACACGGTCACGTTAGAGCCCGGCGCGGGCACGTGGAAACAACTGGGGCTCGAAGTGGTGATGGATGAAAACCTGCCCGGCCTGCGCGTGGCGCGCGGAGCGGACCGGTTGGCGATCACCGAACTCGAACTGGAAACGGGTGGGCGCAAGGTTCCCTTCGTCACGGGCATGAGCAACCTGAGCAACCAGGCGCCGGAATACCTGCCGGCGGGCGCCATCGATGGCGACCCGAATACCGCATGGGCGATCAACACGTACAACGAAACCAGCAAGGCCTTTCTGGCGCTGCGCTTCGCTTCTCCTCTGGAAACCCAAGCCGGCTCTGTGCTGACCGTGCGCATCCGGCAGGATTCCGAAGTGCGCCGCGCCACCATGGGCCGGTTCCGGCTGGCGCTTGCGGCAAGCGAGTTCTCGTGGCCGGCGGCCGAGAAGGGCAAAGAGATTCCGGACGCCGTGCTGCGCGCGCTGCGCCTGGCCCAAGACCAGCGCACCGGCGCGCAAAAGGCCGCGGTGGCGGCGCACTTCCAGTGGGCGGCGACGGAAGCGCAGGCCGAAGTTGCCGAGGTAGCGAAGTGCGAGCAGGCTGCCGCCCTATGGGAGAACGCCATCCCGCACGTGATGGTGTCCGAGGCGGTAACGCCCACCGATACGCGCATTCTGGCGCGCGGAAACTGGATGGACGAATCGGGCGAGATCGTGACGCCCGCCATTCCCGCCTTCCTGGGCAAGCTCGATACCGGCGGGCGCAGGGCCACGCGGCTGGACCTGGCGAACTGGCTGGTGGGTCCGAATAATCCGCTGACGGCGCGCGTCACGGTGAACCGCATCTGGCGACAGTTCTTCGGCACGGGACTTTCCAAGGTGCTGGACGACCTCGGTTCGCAAGGCGAATGGCCGACGCATCCGGAACTGCTCGACTGGCTGGCCGCCGAATTCGTGCAGCCGGCTTACCAGGCGCAAGACGCTCACGGGTGGGACGTGAAGCACCTGATCCGCACGATTGTGACCAGCAAGACGTACCGGCAATCTTCCATGAGTACGGCGGAGTTGGACGAACGCGATCCCGACAACCGGCTGCTGGCGCGGCAGAGCCGTTTCCGCGTGGAGGCCGAAGTGGTACGCGACATCGCGCTCGCGGTTTTGGGATTGCTGGTGGAGAAGTTCGGCGGGCCCAGCGCCAAACCGTACCAGCCCGATGGCTACCTGGCGACGCTCAATTTCCCCAAGCGCGAATATGCGGCCAGCCACGGCGACGATCTCTACCGCCGCGGGATCTACACCTTCTGGCAGCGCAGCTTCGTGCACCCCAGCCTGCTCGCCTTCGATGCGCCGACGCGCGAAGAGTGCACCGTCAATCGCGTGAATTCCAATACGCCGCTGCAGGCGCTGGAATTGCTCAACGACCCGATTTACGTGGAAGCGGCGCGCGTCTTCGCGCAAAATGTTCTGCAACACGGCGGCGCTTGGAACGGACGAATCGATTGGGCTTTCCAGCGCGCTGCGGGGCGCGCGCCGATGGTGGAGGAACGGAGCGCGCTGAGCAAGTTGTATAGCAGGAATCTGGCGCAGTTCCAGCGCTCGCCGGCCGATGCGCGCGCGCTGGCGCACGAAGGAGAATTCCCGGTAGCAGCCAATTTGCCGGCCGCCGAACTGGCCGCCATGACCACGGTGGCGCGCGCCATTCTCAACATGCACGAGACGATTACCAGGAACTGAGGCCGACATGAATCCACGCGACGCAAGCATTCTGGACATTCACCGCCGCACCTTTCTCCGGTATGGCCTCTCCGGGCTCGGCCTGCTGGGGTTGGACTCGCTGATGGCGGACCAGCAGGGCACGCACGGCGTGGTCAACCCGCTGCATTTCCCGGCCAAGGCCAAGCGCGTAATCTTCCTCTACCAGGCGGGCGGCCCCTCGCACCTGGAAACCTTCGACTACAAACCGAAGCTCGCCGAATTGCACGGCAAGGGCATGCCGGAGAGCTTCACCAAAGGACAACAGATCGCGCAGTTGCAGGGCAAGCCGCTGATCTGCTTCGGCCCACAGCACGGGTTCAAGAAGTTCGGCAAGAACGGCCTGGAAATCTGCGAACTCTTCCCGCGGATCGGCAGTGTGGCCGACGATCTCTGCATCATCCGCTCCATGTGGACGGAGCAGATC
Source organism: Candidatus Solibacter sp. (assembly GCA_050014175.1). Classification (GTDB taxonomy): domain Bacteria; phylum Acidobacteriota; class Terriglobia; order Bryobacterales; family Bryobacteraceae; genus Solibacter. The sequence goes on from JBEKDV010000602.1 coordinate 2,971, forward strand.
AATCACGATCCGGCCCACACCATCATGAACACGGGCTCGATTCTGGCGGGGCGGCCCAGCATGGGATCGTGGGCGCTCTACGGATTGGGCGCCGAGACGCAGGATTTGCCGGGCTTCGTGGTGCTTCTTTCCGCCGGCAGGGGCGGGCAGATGCAGCCCATCGCGGCGCGCCAGTGGTCGGCGGGCCTCTTGCCCAGCCGCTTCCAGGGCGTCAAGCTGAATTCCATCGGCGACGCGGTGCTGCATATCCGGAACCCGCACGGTATGAACGCGGCGATGCAAAAGGATTCCATCGACGCCATCAACGCGCTTAACCGCGCGCAGTACGCCACGCTGAGGGATCCCGAAATATTGACACGCGTGGCGCAGTATGAGATGGCGTTCCAGATGCAGAGTTCCGTGCCGGACCTGGTGGACATGAGCAAAGAGCCGCGGAAGGTTCTGGACATGTACGGCGCGCACCCGGGCGACGGGTCGTTCGCATCCAACTGCCTGCTGGCGCGACGGCTGGCGGAACGCGGCGTGCGTTTCATCCAGCTTTACCATCGCGATTGGGACCACCACAGCGGCGTCAAGGCTAACGTCGCGCTGAAGGCCGAAGAAGTGGATCAGGCGACCGCCGCGCTGATCACCGACCTGAAACAGCGCGGCATGCTGGACGATACGCTGGTGATCTGGGGCGGGGAGTTCGGCCGCACGCCGATGTCGCAGGGGGGCGACGGGCGGGATCATCACATCAAGGGATTCTCCTTCCTGGTGGCGGGCGGCGGCATGAAGGCAGGGATCGGCTACGGCACCACCGATGAACTGGGCTATGCGGCCGAGGAGAACCCGGTGAGCGTGCACGATTTTCACGCCACCATGCTGTATTTACTCGGCGTCGACCACAAGCGCCTGGCGGTGAAGTTTCAGGGGCTCGATGTGCGGCTCAC
>JBEKDV010000603.1:0-3861 GCA_050014175.1 Candidatus Solibacter sp.
TACCGATCAACGCCGCAGCGTTTACGCATCCACTTGGCTGATTTGTCAGCAAACCGCCAGATGACCCCAATCAGGCGGTAGTGGAGCCGGGCTCCTCCGGAGCGATATCCGGCAATATCGGTTCTATTCTTTCGGACCACCGTGCCGGACGCGCCGAGGCAGCAACATCCCTGGAACGAAGCCTTGGGCCCCAGCCAGTAATTTGGCCTACCCCCGGCGACCGAAGCCGCTGGGCGCAATTTCCGAGTGGGTAAACCATCCGGAGCGTACACATCGGTAAACGCTGGGTGACAAGGGAGGAGCGATGTTCTCCGAGCGTCGTTTCGTCTGTCATGCCTGCGATGCCTGCGATCATGTTCGGCTGGCGCGCTATTCCATGACAAGGGCGAGTGGCTCCTTGGACGCGCCAGCCGTGGCCGGATACCGTTGTCATGCGGCGCGCGCCTCCCGAAGGCGTCGGGGTCTACAGCAAACCGTGTTTCTTGAGCACCGCAGACACCGCACCCAAGCCGCCTGTTTTCTCATTATTCTCGCGGGTGCGCCAGTGAGAACACTCTGATGCGTGCTGTTGCAACGGCCCTGGGTAGGACGCGGCCCACAAGAGCACGCCCACGCTGAGCCAGACCCACCACGCTGGATGGGAAGCCGGATGTGTGGACGCGTACACTGCGGCGAGAAAGGACCCCTCGGCCATCATCACGACCAGCCCGAACTCAGCGTGCGCAAGGTCAAGTCGCTCTCGCTCCTGATCATCAACGAACTTCGGGTCCCGGCGAAGGACGTTGTAAGCAAGCATGCGGCGACATCGCTTCACCCCGAGCGAACTGAACCACCGCGTTGGACTAAGCGATGCCGCAGCTGAAGTCTTATTCCGCCTGTCCCACAGCCAGAATAGAAAGCACCCCATCCAGTGGTGAACCGGAATTACCGCGCTCCTGTGAGCTGCGTATATGCCGGCCCCTACGACGACACTTGCCAGGGCAGCTAGCTGCCAGCCTAGGGATTTGAAACACTCTGCCGTGCCTACAGGATTGACTTTCGCTGCGATGACCACTGCCAGGAAGCCGCCAAACGAATACCGCAGCAGGCGGGAAAGACCAAGGCCGAAGAGCTTGAGGATGGTCTCCACTGTGTCCTTCTTCTCTGCCTTTTCATCCGCGCAATCCGATGGCATTCCCTGAATTGGAGCACTGCCAACTCCGGAAGTCAAGGGGGACACCATCGTTGAGTGTTCGTGTTGAGTGCCGAATCCCTGCCATGCCAGATAGATCCTCTGTGACGCCGTAGTGTAGATCGAGGGTCGGCCAACTCCCAGATCGCCGCCTACACGGAAGGCGAGTTGCGCTCGAACCCGGGCGGGGCACGAGGGCGTTATGTCGCAATATCGGTAGCTCCACGGCTGGTCTCGGTTCCGGCCCATGCACATCCGCGGTTTGAGCGTTTTTCGTCCGGTTGACGTGACGGCGGATTTCGCGGGGCCAATCCGTGGCTGTGTGCGAATACGTCCCGCCCGTCCCCGGATGCCTCTATTGAGAAGCTCGGAAGCGTTCGCCTCGGCGGGAGGCTGCTTGCGCCTCTTTGCATGCCTCCACCAGAACAGCGCGTTCCTCAGAGGTTTCGGTTATCCTGCGTCCAAGGTTGAATGAGGAACTGTTTTGGCAGTACGGACAAACGACAATTGAATTGAAGAAGCCCCCGGGCCTTTCCGCATCGACAAATCGTACCTCGCGCTTGCAAGAAGGGTTTCGGCAGAATGGTCCCCTGATGTATAGGCTGAGATTCTCCGCAAGGTCGGGTTTCAGGCCGTGGCCCTCTGCAAAGAATTCCCCGAGAAGCTGCCAATCTAGTTCGTTCCAAGTGAACCAGCGTGTTTTGCGGCGTTTCCGTGCCAGATCGACTACGAGCGCCAAGTCACCCAGGACCAGCACTCCCAGTAGCCAGCGCTGGACGAGCAGTGTCCCCAACAGGAATGTCCATATCGCAGACCACCAATGGAAGGCGTGTCCTATCAACGCCAGAAAAATCGTGGAGATTAGCGAAACGACGACCTTACTCCAAATCTGATCCCACGACAAATAATGCAGCCAGGTCTTTATCGCCGGGGCGAGCATATCAAATCCCGATCCTCTCGGCGTCGACCTCGCCCACGCTCAAGTCATCGTTGCGCCTGTCGTAAAGGCGGATTGTTTCAGCGTTCGAGTGCCCGGGTATATGCTGCGCGACCTCGATACGCCCGCCGTTCGTCACATGCGTGGCGCGGTCCCCCACGCCAGCGATAAGCGCCGGAAGCCCGAAGCAGGTGGTTTTCGCTGTGGCCAGTTCAGCGATCATTAGAGATTGGAGGTTGGTAAGCCGTAAGCTTCCAAGGCGGCCACGCACACGGCTAGGCGTTCGTCGGATTGGGTGGCCTGAAAGGTATTGTTTTGGCGACTAAGGGAAGCCGTGAACGTCCTTCCGACACCTTTTTCGGGGTCCGTGGGATTCTCGGTAACGGCCAGTTTTTCACAACGGTTTTGCAGAGTTTGGCGAAGTAACCCGTGGGCCCGCTGGAGGCAAACGAAGTCCGGCAGTTTTCGGACGACATTTTTTTCATGCTTCGGGTCCCGGTATAAGCCTAACTCACGGTCAGCAATCTCCCAGCCCATAATCCTCCCTGCGATCTCCGCGTTGATGTTGTCGGTGCCCATGTCCCGACCTTACCACGCACCATCGGATAGCACAACATAACGCCCTTTACGTCTCGATAATCGCCGCAGGTAATTGAAAACACCGCTCTTATACTTGACTATCCTCGGCTCCGGCGTCTGCGGTGGTTCGCCGCCACACACATCCCGACTTGCGCGCTGACGGTCGGCCAGGCTGCAAGGCTCTGGAAGGCATTCAGCGAACGGCGGAGCCCTCATTGTCGGCATCCACTTGGCCCTATCGTCGCCATGCCGCTCTTTGACGGGTGGCGGCCCCGAAACTGATGTCTCAGCGATAAATCCCTGCTTTGTCGCCAAGGACTTGCCGATCCCCGCGAAAACCGCCCTGGGACCGGCACTACTATCGAGCTTGCGCCAACTGGTCGAGTTCTCGCGGACGGAGTATCGGACGTGGACGGTGTTCTTGATGCAGGACCGCGACACCCAGCGCGTTTATCGTCTGTACGACTTCATCAAAACCCAGCTCATTCCGCCTGATCAGGCGTACCGCATGGCGGGTAAGGTCAACAGCGTCGATAGACTCCACCTGGTGATCGAATCGGTCCGGCCGGACGCCAGGCACGCTCGGTGTTCCAATGTTCCTGTTCCTGCTGACGGCGCGGGAGGGTCGGGTATCGGCTAACCGCTTCGTCCTTCGCGAACTCGCTATCCCCAGACGCGCCACGTCCGCCTGCTCACCGCGCCGTTGTATTTGTGTGCCTCGTGCCCTCGCCCCGCGGCTCTTTCCGAGGACAAAATCGGCAATAGCGCGGGTGTTCTATGTCGGCACTAACAAACCATGACCAACGCAGCGAACCACCCCGGCAAAGCGCTATTTCCTCCCGGCCAGACTGTCAGCACTCCCGGCGCACTGGAAGCCCTCAAGGCGGAAGGGAGCAACGGACTCGAATTTCTCAGCCGGCATGTTTCCGGCGACTGGTGCGACCTGTACGACGCCGACCGGCGCGAGAATGAACTATCGGTAAAAGTTGGGTTGCGTATTTTCTCCGCGTATCGGCTCCCGCGCACCGGCGCGAAGCTCTGGATTATCACCGAAGCCGACCGCAGCGTGACGACGTTCCTTCTGCCGAGCGAGTATTGATCCGGCCAGCCCGCGCCGCCAGCACCGGCTCGGGTTATCAGCATGGCGACCCGGCAACCGGTCTAAAGAGCGAAG
>JBEKDV010000604.1:0-3841 GCA_050014175.1 Candidatus Solibacter sp.
ACACCGGCGGTGCGCGCCTCGTCCAGCATCCATCGCAAGGCGATCTTCGATAGCCCGCTCTCGGGCTCCCTGTAACTGCCGCCGACATCGGAATGCACCCCGGGGAACCATGCCTGCAAAAAGTCCTGGCCCGGCCGCGGGGCGCCCAGCAGATTCTGCCGGTAGAAGGCGCGGCGCTCATCGAGCGAAATGGCGTGCCGTACAATGTGAATGTCGGGATTGTTCCTGGTGAACGGAACGATCACCGGGCTGTAGACCCAACCCACCGAACTGACGGTATCCCAGACACCCAGAAAATAGATCGGGCACTGGCGCGAGAACGTGTTCTGAAACTGCCTGGCGATGTCGAACGTTTGCGGATCGTCCACCTTGCGCATCATCCGGATCATGTATTGGATGAGCACTTCCTGATGAGCGCGCAGCAAGCCGAACATGTGCAGCATTCCGCAGAGAGCGCGCGCGGTATAGGCGCCGCGGCTGAAACCGAAGACGAACACGCGGTCGCCCGGATCGTACTCGGCCATGAGAAAGGAGTAGGCATCCGCCAGATCGCGGCTCATTCCGTACCCGAAGGCCAGACCCAACACTTGAGTCCAGCGCTTGGCCAGTTTCGTCAAGGCATTGGGATCGCCGCGGGTTCCCAGTCCGGGATGGTAGTAGCAGACCTGGCGCTGGGATTTGGCCAGCGTCGCATACAACTTGACCACATTGGAATTCGAATCGCCGAACTCGTTGCCTGTCCCGTCGAGGCAGAGCACCAGGTCCTTCGGCAGTTTATTGTCCATGCGGATCTCCGGCTCGTATTCTACCCCACCGGGCGACACGCGAACCGGGTGAGATTTCCTGTCTCCGCGGCGCGTGCGGTCCGATATCCCTTTGGTGATACATATCTCGTTGGAGATACCCGTCCCCGTCACCAAGCCGCAGCAGTAAGAGAGCGATCCGCAAGATACCTCCATCGGAATACTAACTTTAATTATTGGTAACAGAGAATACGATCTTAATACCCGTACTACTCATTTGTGACCAACAGCACGTTAGCGCGGCTATTTTTGTTAGTATCGCTGCCTACGGTTTCCTGGTCCAGCCGTGTCTCGCTTGACTTGCTCCCCGAGATGGACGATCCGGGCACCGGGACTCGATCCGCGTTCCTGGGCCCTGCCGGCGGCTGGTTGAATATCTATTATGACGATGCCATCTTCCCCCTTAGGGGCGAAACAAAACCGCCGGCAGCCGCGGCGAGCCCGGTCGCCATCGTGCCGGAGGCCTATGATTCCGCGGGTATGGCGGCTATCGAAATCGGCCATGTGCCTGGCTTCTCGATCGCGTCCGGCGAGCTGGTTGCCCTCCCGGCCCTCAACGACGATCTTCCGGCCGGCGCGTTCAATGCCTATCTCATCACGATGCTCGACTCGTACCGGCATTCCGGCATCGACACTTCCGCCGCCGTAACGAACTTCACCGGTGTTGGCCGGACCAGGTTACTTTCGATGGATAGAAGCGCAAACTACAGCGGCGGCTCCGCTAACGCAAGGAACGCAGCCGTCGCGCGCCTGGCGAGTAAATGGAAGGATGACTCGGGGATGGACATTATGAATCCGGAAGCGCCGGCCGGCCAATGGTTGAGAATCGGCCATAGTCAAAGTCATAGCGATGCCGCAGCCATGGATTTACTCGACTGGCACAGGCCGATGGGGGAACCACTGGCTTTATGTCTTATCGGAGTCATCGCGATCATTCCCTCCCTGTTGCGCCGCCGGGCCGAGATCGGCGGACGACGCAGCGGGCGCCGCCGGAGATCCTACCGGCACGCGATCCCGGCATCACCGCAGAGACAGACCCGCCACCGCGCAGACCAGGAATCCGAGGAAGACGCAGGCCAGGACGAGCGCCCAAAAGAGGAGTGTTCTGTAGCCTCGCGCCATGATTGATCGCTTTCAGCAGCCGTGCTGCTCGCAGTGGGTCAGAAACAGCGCCCGCAGAGAATGGCAATAGCTGCGGGCCGCCTCGACGGACTTCCGCGCCTCCTGCCGTTCGCCATCGCTGGCGGCGAGTTCCAGGTCTTCGGCCGCAATATTCCCCTCGTTCGCGGCCAGCGCAAATGCCAGGATGATGTAGTCTCTCTCCGTGCAGCTCATCGTGTGTCAATCTCCCGCCTCTCGGAATTGTGGGTAGGCACTTCGCATCTTGCCGTGAACTGGCGCGGGCTGCAAGCCTTCACTTTGGTTAGCAAAGTTCTACGAGTGCCGGGGTGGAAGTACTGGGACTGACAGGCCATCGCCCTGCCGCGCCACGGAAATGCCGAAGCCGCGCATGTCTCCAGCATTTTCCCATTCGTCCGCTAGAATAGGAAAAGTGCCCTACGATCTCATCATCATCGGGAGTGGTCCCGGCGGCTACTCCGCAGCTATCCGCGCCGGCCAGTACGGATTGAAGACCGCGCTCGTCGAAAAACAGGCCAAACTCGGCGGAACCTGTCTCCTGGTGGGATGTATCCCCACCAAGAGCCTGCTCCATACCGCCGATGTCTGGCAACATTTCGTCAACGCCGAGGCCGACGGCATCCACGTCGAAAACCCGCGCCTCGATTACCCCAAGGTGAAGGAGCGCAAGGACGGCATCGTCAACAAGCACTCCAAGGGCGTCGAGATGCTGCTCAAGCGCGCCAAGGTGGAACGTGTCTCGGGCTTCGCCACCCTCAAGGGCGGCGGCAAGGTGGAAGTGCAGACCGAAGCCGGCGTGCAGACGCTGGAAGCCAGGAACATCATCGTCGCCACCGGCAGCGAAGCGCGCATGATCCCGGGCCTCGAGCCCGACCCGGAGTTCATCCTCACCAACATCGAGATTCTGAACCTCAGCGCGGTTCCCAAGAGCCTGATCATCATCGGCGCGGGCGCGGTGGGCGTGGAGTTCGCCTCCATCTTCAAACGTTTCGGCACGGACGTCACGGTGATCGAGATGCTGCCGCGCATGGTGCCGGTGGAGGACGAGGAAATCTCCAAGGAACTGGAGCGGGTCTTCAAGAAGCAGAAAATCCGCGTGGAAACCGGGGCGCGCGCCGAGAATATCGAGAAAACCGCCACCGGCGTCACGCTCACCCTCACTACCAAGGACGGCAAGCAGGAGCAGCTCAGCGCCGAGAAACTGCTGGTGGCGGTGGGCCGCAAGCCCAACACCGATAAGATTGGCCTGGAAAACACCAGGGTGCAACTGGACCGCGGATTCATCAAGGTGGATGCGCACCAGCAGACCGGCGAGCCCGGCGTCTACGCCATCGGCGACGTGGTGGCGGGGACCCCGCAACTCGCTCACGTGGCCACGCGCGAGGGCATGATCGCGGTGGCCCACATCGCCGGCAAGCCGGCCGTGCCGATCAACCGGAATCGCATTCCGGGCGCCACCTACACGCAGCCGGGCATCGGCAGCGTCGGCCTCACCGAGGCGCAGGCGCGCGCCCAAGGATTCAAGGTCAAGGTGGGCAAATTTCCGTTCGCCGGCGATAGCCGCGCCACCATCCTGGGCCATCACGAAGGCTTCATCAAGGTGGTGGCCGACGAAACCTACGGCGAAATTCTCGGCGTGCACATCATCGGCCCGGAGGGCTTCGAACTGATCGCCGAGGCGGTGGCCGCCATGGAAGCCGAGGCCACGGTCGATTGTATGATGCAGACCATCCACGCCCACCCCACCCTCTACGAGGCGCTGGGCGAGGCATTCAACGCCGTCTACGGTCTTGCCATCAATGCATAGCTGCGTGCTGCGCCAACTCGGGCGGATCGATTACCCTAGCGCGCTGGAACTCCAGCAGCAGCTCGCGGCCGACCGCAAACAGGGTCTGATC
>JBEKDV010000605.1:0-3820 GCA_050014175.1 Candidatus Solibacter sp.
GCCTTCTTCAAGGCCACCAGCCGGTCTCGCTCGGCCTGGGTCATCAGTAGTTGTCCTTCGTCCACCCTCCAGGCTGGATCTTGTCAATAGGACATTTCTACTTTGCCCAAATAGGACATTACTACTTTGCTGCGACAGTAACCGTTGTGTTGCGTCAACTGCTCAGACTTGCTTGACGGGAACCCGGGCTGCGATTGACAGCCCTACAAGCGGCTATGCAGACGTTCAAGGGAGCGCCCATGGGCATGCGGCCCACCAAAGGCGATGAAGACGCGGTCGGCCGGCGTTGTGGAATCAATGATCTGCGGCGCGTCTTCAAGGGAGCGGTCCGCAGGGGGAAACCGCAAGCTTGAGCGTCCGACCCTTCCAGATCTGTTTATCCCCTATCCTCAGCGCACGGACATATAATTCAAGAGCGGCGTACCTTTGACCGGTGCGCCGGCAGGTCCTGTACATATGGCGAACATCCGGTTTACAGTGAACGGAAAAGCAAGCAACGCGTGTTATCATCTGCAAATCCTGGTTCGCGTCGACCGTTGCCCGGGATTTCCGAAGGAGGCGACTTCATGAAGTCCGATTGCCTAGAGGCGACCGAGCGATCGAGAAGCAAAGCCAAAGCAGGCTGGAGGTGCTGGATGTTCCCCGCCGCCGGCCTTGCATCGCTGCTCTGGTTTCTATTTAGAGTCGTGCCAAAGCCTTCCAGGGCGGCTTACCCGTGCCAGCGGGCGGCTGCGCCTTTGGCCGGCGGGTTCGTAGTCTGGGCCGCCGGCGCGCTGGTCTCGGCATCGCTGTTCCGCCGGGCAAAGAAGCTATGGAAGAGATCCCAACTCGCGCTGGCATGCGCCTGCGCAGCGGTCGCGGCGATCCTGGCGGCCGGCGCCCTGTTGACCGCTCCCGAGCCGGCGGCCAAGGCGGAGCCGAATCAGCCTATCGGCGTCGGGAAAGGAATTTACCCGGGACGCGTCGTCTGGGCGCACGACCCCAGCGCGACCAACTGGGAGGGGCCGGGACAGGGGCACTGGTGGGAGAGCAGCCATACCAACCAAGCCGCCGTTGATGGAATGATGTCCGGAGCGATTCGGCGGCTCAGCGGAACCTCCGGCGATCCCCAGGCGTGGGATGCCCTTTTCAGAAACTTCAACCGGACCCACGGCGTCGGGGATGCCGGATACCAGAAGGGCGAGAAAATCGCCATCAAGGTGAATCTTGTCGGTTGCATCTTCAGCGAAGGCAACGTCGATCCGAAGACTTACGATCTGGGGGGCCGCCGCCTGGATTACATGAACGCGTCGCCCCAAATGATCCTGGCTTTGCTGCGGCAACTCGTGAACTCGGCCGGCGTGAATCCGCAGGACATCTCCGTGGGCGATCCAACCGCGTTGTTCCCCAATCAGTACTACGACATGCTTCACGGCGAGTTCCCCGAGGTCCACTATGTGGATCATGCCGGCGGAAGCGAAGGCCATCCTCGGACGCGCGTCGCGTACTCTACCATTCCGTTGTATTGGAGTTCTCGTCCGGAGGGAAAAACCCAGGACTACATCCCTGTTCATTATGCGGAAGCAAAGTACCTGATCAACATGGCGAACCTGAAAAGCCACACGATGGCCGGCGTGACGCTCTGCGCCAAGAACCATTTCGGGTCGCTCATCCGGACGCCGCCGGATAGAGGCTACTACGACATGCACGGGTCGACGGCGCAGCGGACCCCCGGCGCCGGGCATTACCGGGACCTCGTGGATCTGATGGGCCATGCCCACCTTGGCGGAAAAACGCTGCTCTATCTGATTGACGGCCTCTACCCGGGAGTGCACCCCATCGAGAACGCGCCCCGGAAATGGTCCAGCGCTCCTTTCAACGGGAATTGGGCTTCCAGCCTGCTTGTCTCCCAGGACCCCGTCGCGATCGATTCGGTGGGCTTCGATTTCCTGTGGACCGAATGGGACAACTATCCACACATGTCCGGAGCCGACGATTACCTTCACGAGGCGGCTCTGGCGAACAACCCGCTCTCGGGGACCTTCTATGATCCGAATCACCCAGTGAACACGACCCGCCTCGCGAGCCTGGGCGTTCATGAGCATTGGAACAACGCGCAAGACAAGCAATACAGCAGGAACCTCGGCAAGGGTGAGGGCATTGAGCTGGTCCGGGTTGAAGCTCCGCCCAGAGCCGCGGGATCAGCGCACATGTGACCCGGGCAATGGCGCCATCGGCACGCGATTCACTGCGTCTTTGGCGCGGGGGTAGCGCATTCGCGCCCAGGTCGCGTCGTGACCGGCCTGCCGTTCACCTGCTTTCCGGTTATGGGCGCGTAACATACCGCAGGGTCGTTGGGGGTGGATTTGGTAAACTAGCCACGCCGATGAAGGTATCCATCCTCATACCGGTCTACAATGAGCGCACCGTAGTGGAGCAGAGCGTATCGCTTGTTATAGCGGCCCCGCTGCCCGAAGCACTGAGTTGGAGTCCCGCAACGACCGTCCGCGCGTGTGCCTTACCAACCAGCCCGCGCTACGCCCCGCATCGAAGGCTCGATTGTTCTACGAGAGGCCGGGTTACAACGATGAAGCTCATGCTATTACGGCATCGTGATGCGCGCGGACGAACCCACCCTTCCATGAACATTACGTCGCATGAGTTCCGCACTCAGCGCGTGGGCAAGCGCGTTATGTAGACCTGTCGACCTTGAGGAACGCATCGAGCTTCGCTCCCCGGAGTGCGGGGGGTTCGTCTATGGTGCAATCCTCGAAGATGAATGCGGCCTGTCTGTTCGTGGCTCACTCGACGATTGCGTCTTCCGCCAGTACGCGGCACCTATCCCGCGTATCCGGCTGGCTGCTTGGGCGATGCTTTGGGTCATGAAATGAAGTGCTTTTCTCGCAAAAGTCGAATGGTATGATTTGCAGATGGCTCGATTCGGCCATCATTCGAAATATCGAGCGCGCGCTGCAGAGTTCCTCAATGAGAATCCGGGACGTCCATATTGCGACGATTGCCTGCGAAACGGTCTATCCATTACCCGAGCAAATCTTACGGAGAAGGACGCTGCTCTTATCGCCACCGAGAACGGATTCGTCCGGGAGGTGGCGGTGTGTTCTGTTTGCCGCGTGGAGCGACGCACCACCTGGAGAATCGTGGAATGAAGGCCGGGAAGCCCCATTTGGCCGACGGAGGGGGGCGAGGGTGTAAGGTCGCGAAATCCCGAACAAATATCGGGCCGCCTGGCAGCCGGCGAAGGCCACCTCGGACTGCACTCGTTCCGGCGTGCCAATATCACCATGCGGCAGGAGGTCGGCGCGAGATCGCACCTTGCTGACCCAGTTTCTGGCCGTTGTCATTGCGTGCGCGCAAGCTTCGAAAGCTGGCATCACCCACCGCGATTCGTGCGTGGCCAGTCGATCCTCCAGCGGCCGTTCGGCAGCGGGGCCCAGAAAAGGCGTTTGGCTGGCGTAGACCGCGCGTGGTGGTAGAGTGCGGCGGCGCGTTCGTAAAATCCTCGCGTGAGCGCCGGCTGTGAGAGACCGCTGGAGCAGCGGAGGACCAGCGGAGGAAAAGAGTTGCGACCGGTGGCGCCTTTGGCTTTTGGGGTCCGAGCTTTCTCAGCACTCCCGCGTCATTTCCTCTGCTCGTGGACAACCGATGAGGCCAGCAGCGGTACAGAGGACTCCTCGTCCCAAAAGGTTTCCCCGGGTTGGGGGTCGAGCTATCGGCACCCGCCCCGGGCTGAGATGCCGAGCGGGCCCGTGTTACTGCCATCCACTCCGCCGTTTCCTCCGCTGGTCCTCCGCTGCTCCAGCGGTCGCACAGCCGGTGGGGT
>JBEKDV010000606.1:0-3815 GCA_050014175.1 Candidatus Solibacter sp.
CTTCTCGTGCCCGGCAACTCCGCGGAGGAAGTGGAACTCCGTGCGACCTCCGCCGGCGCCAGGCCGCGCCTCGTATTCGCGGTGCCGGACGTGGCGCGCGCCACGGAAGAACTGCGCCGCCGCGGCCTGGCGCCGCTGGCGTCGGCGGACGCGGTCCAAGTGGTCGACCCCGATGGCGCGTCGATTGTTTTCGCAGCAGAAGGTGCGCGCGTTCCCGACACCCGCCAGAGTCCGCCCGGATGGACCGCCGTGGCCGATCGCCTGATCTCCACCCCGGCCGAAGCCTATCCGTTCAACTGGGGCGAAGGCGTGCAGATGATGGGTCTCATGAGGGCCGCCCTCGCGGCGCACGACACGCGCTATGCCGACTACGTGGAAAAATGGGCGCGGATCTACGAAGCCCGCGATATCCAAACGCTGCTCGATATCGGGCCGTCCGTTCTCAACCCGGCACGCCGCGGATACTGCGGCCACTGGAGCCCGGCGAGCGCCGTGCTCTATCTCTATCGGGACCGCCGCAAGCCGGAGCACCGGAAGCTTGCGCAAGGCGTGGCCGATTTCATCCTGGCCGGCGCGGAACGCAGTCCCGAGGGCGGCCTCGGCCATTGGCAGGGAAGCCACCAGTTGTGGGTCGACACCTTGTACATGGCGTGCCCGCTACTCGCCGGCCTGGGACAGATCGAGCACCGGCCCGACTACATACAGGATGCCGCCAACCAGATCGTCGTCCATGCGCGCCACCTGCAGGATGAGAAGACCGGGCTGATCTACCACATGTGGGACTGGCAGACCGGCACGCACTCCGAGGGCTTCTGGGGGCGCGGCGACGGCTGGGTGCTGATGTCCCTGGCCGAGACCATGGAAGTCATGAACCGGCGCGACCCACGGTACCAGGAACTGGCTGCCATCGCGCGGAAGCTGGCCAAGGGGCTGGAGTCCACGCAGGATGCCGACGGGCTCTGGCACACCGTCCTCGACGACCCCCAGAGCTACCCCGAGTGCTCGGCGACGGCCATGTTCTCCTATGCCATGCTCAAGCTCGTGCGCCTGCGGGTTCTGCCCGCGGCTTACACAACCAGGGCGCTGAAAGCATGGCGCGCCATCAACGATCGGTACGTCAAAGACGGCCAGGTGGCCGGCGTCTCCGCCGGCACCGACCCGAAAGGCGCCGATGCCTATCGCGCCAAACCGGTGGGCACCGAAACCTGGGGTACGGGCGCCTACCTGCTGGCAGCCAGCGAAGTGGCCCGCCATCCCAAGTGACAACGCTATGACCGATCTCTGGAAAGACGATGCAGATCTGTTCGCCCTGGCCCGCCGCGAGCTCTTTACAGCCGTGGTCGGCGACATCATGGACAAGCTGGGGTTCCGGCATCAGTTCCTGCCGGCAGCCATCCAACCGCTGGAAGAGAACATGGTCACCATCGGGAGAGCCATGACCGTGCTGGAGGCCGATTTCTTCGACGAAGCCACCGCCGCCAGCCACAATCCGCTTTCCTCCCGGCCGTTCGGTTTGATGCTGGACGCTCTCGACGACCTGAAACCCAACGAGGTCTACATCTGCACGGGAGGCTCCCCGCGCTATGCGCTGTGGGGCGAATTGATGAGCACCCGCGCCATCCACTGCGGCGCCGCGGGCGCCGTGCTGGACGGCTATTCCCGCGATACCAGGGGCATTCTGAAACTCGCATTTCCCACCTTCTCCCATGGATCCTACGCGCAAGACCAGGGCCCTCGCGGAAAGGTGGTGGACTACCGCGTGCCGATCGAGATGTCGGGCACGCGCGTCGCTCCCGGCGATATCGTTTTCGGCGACCTGGACGGCGTCTGCATAGTTCCGCGGGCAGCGGAGCAGGACGTATTTCGAGGCGCGTTCGAAAAGGCCCGGGGGGAGAAGACCGTCAGGAAGGCCCTGGAGCGGGGAATGCCCGCGCGCCAGGCGTTCGAGAAATTCGGCATTCTATAGCGGCCGGTTCGTTACGCCCAACGCACCAATTCCTGTTTTTCGATTTTCGCCTCGTCGAATTCGATGCCGTAGCCCGGGCCGTTGGGAAGCGCGAAGTGGGCTCGCGTGGGCACGGGCGGGGACTTCTCGAAGTGATAGTACGATCTCATCTTGAGGATCAGGTACTCCGCCAGAGGACACACCGCCGGCGACTGGCTGGCAATCAGGTGCAGGGCCGCATGCAGGCTGTGTCCGTGCGGAATCACCGGGACGTCGAAGAGGGAAGCAATGGTGCAGATCTTCAGCAATTCCGTCGTGCCGCCGCACCACTCCGGGTCGCACTGTACCACGCTGAGCGCGCCCGCTTTCAGGTAGTCGTAGACTTCCCATCGGCCCTGTATGTGCTCGCCCGACGCCACCGGAATGGAGGTGCCCTTGCGCAGTTGGGCGAAGCTGTCGATCTTTTCGGCCTGCGTGGCTTCCTCGATCCAGCGCGGGCGGTAGGCTTCCACGCGCTTCGCCCACTCGAGCGCGTAGGTGAGGTCCCAGCCGCTATAGACGTCGAACATAAGCTCGGTGTCGTCCCCGACGGCCTCGCGCAGCACGCGCACCAGGTCGACATTCTTCTTCAAGCCTTCGGGACCATCGCCGGGGCCATAGGCGAGGAACCATTTCTGGTAGCGGTAGCCATAGCTCTTCAATTCCTCGGCGCGAAACTGCGCCTTTTTGGGTTCCAGCGAGTATCCGAGGCAGCTCGCGTAAGCTTCGATGGACTGCCGCGTCGGTCCGCCCAGCAGACGGTAGACCGGCGTCTTGAAATAGCGCCCGCGCAGGTCCCAAAGCGCGTGGTCCACGGCGGAGATCGCCATCAGAAAGAAGCCTCGCCGGGCGTGGCGGTTGGAGCGGTAGAGTTGGTCCCAGAGCTTCTCCTGCGCCAAAGCGTCCTTCTTCAAAAGAAACGGGCGCAACTGCTCGTCGACGACGATGGCGACTTCCTTGTCGATGGGCCCATAGAGGCCATCCGGGCCGCCATCGGTCTTGATCTTCAGGTAATAGGCGCTGATCGCCGCATTTTGAATCGCGTGCTGCCCGTCGGCGTACGGCTTCGGCCGGAGTTCATCGTAGATGTACAGCGGGTTGACCTGGTACTGCTGATCGACGCCGAGGGTGGCGTCATGATGGCCGTGGAGTTGCCAGATTTCCACCGCGGCGATCTCCAGAGGTCTGGTTTGTCCGAATGCCGTCAGCGCTGGAAGCGCTGCCAGAAAGTGCCGTCGGGTCCGGCTCGTCATAAATGCTGCCTCGTAGTCGATTCCGGTCTGTCCGGAAGGATAGTTCGATTGTAAGGCCAAGCGAGGCGGGGGAGGCGGAATGGCGGGAATGACTGAAGATGCTCCAAAATAATGTCACCTCTTAACTGCGACGGAATTCTGTCACCCACTGGCAAGCTGAAAGGGTGATCGAATTGAACCAAAGAGAGTTGCAGCGGGCGACCGACCCGTTGTGACCGATCATGCTCCGTGATACCTTCGGATTCGGACGAAAACGTCTCGAAAGCGAGGGCACGACGGATGAACCGCAACGCACGCATCTTCTGTTTTCCCGTACTTACGCTTGCCGCATTGGGCGGTTGCTCCAGCGAGCCACCCAAGAAAGCCGGGACTGCGCTGGACAGAATCCAGGGAAAAGCCCAAGTTCTGGTGGAATCGAGCGGGACGACCGATGCCGCTCTGAACGCCGGTGGAGCTTCTGTACTACTAAATCCTTGTTTGTTTGCGTGACGCGACGATTTTATCATGCTGCCTTCAGGAGTTGGTTTAGTTGATGGAGGCTGGTTCGGGCGAGGGTAAGAACAGCCAAGATGATGATC
>JBEKDV010000607.1:0-3787 GCA_050014175.1 Candidatus Solibacter sp.
GCCATCCGATCGGTAGATACTCTCTTGTTTCGGAGCTATTCTCTGGGACAGCGAGAAAGGGTGCGTTTGGAATGACCGTGACATGAAATTCAGTAGGTCTATCTGCAAGCGATCTAGCCGAGATTCCGGTGGGCTTAGGCTCGCTATCGGCCTTCTTCCTCGGCGGGCGCTCCCCGCGACGATATTCTCTAATTGCCTTGAGACGTTCAACAACGGCAGGCAGGGAGCGGAGTTCGGTTGGAGAAGCGTTCTGCAAAGCCAGAATCCAGCGGCCTCGGCCTTGGAGATATTCCACGCCGCCAATGAATGGGTGCATGAATTTCACGGCCCCTGGTTCCTCCGCCAAGAAAGAAGCCTTTTCGATGTCGTCAAAGATTAGGTATCCGCCATCGATTGGCTTTGAGCCTATGATCATCTTGGGCGCTCCGCTCAGGGAGTGCGAAGTCTCTTCAACGACAAGATGACGGTTTGCAACTGTGCCGGCATCGAAAAGATACGGCGTGAGAGCTACATGGCGGCTCTCGGTGGGATCTCCCTTGATGTCGCTGTAGCTGAACAGGCGTTTTTCGGGCGGCTCCCGATCAAGTCGGGTCAAGCCGATAATCACGACGTGAACGTGCGCCATGCCACGTGCGTCGCTGCCCCATGCGAAGGTACGGTGAGCAAAACTGATCTCCAGCCCGTAGCGATCAAAGAGGAGGGGCCAGAGTTGCGCTACCTGCTCCCCTTGTGTAATGGAGTTCGTGGCAACAAATCCGACGGGGGCGTGAGACTGCTGCAGATATGCACCTGCCTTTATAAACCACGCCGTCACGTAGTCGAGTGTTCCGCCGCTGCCGCCGAGTTGAGCCAGCCGCCGCACTTGCGCTCTCTGCTTGTCGCTTTGGTACTTGGCGCCGCCAAAAGGCGGGTTGCCGACAACGTAGGAGCATTTGCCCGGGGCGATCAGACTCTCCCAGTCCATCTCAAGGGCGTCGGCGCAAAGGATGTGCGGCGCCTTCTTCAGCGGGATGCGAACATAGCTTTCGCCGAACTCCAGCGACAGCCTGTTGTTCATGATGTGGTCCATCATCCACAGCGCGACTTCCGCGATGCGGGCGGGGAACTCGCCCAGCTCGATGCCAAAGAACTGGTCCACGTCGATCCGGGACATGTGGGACACGTCGAGAGTTAGCTGACCGTCCCTGCGCAGCGCCTTCAGCAATTCGATTTCGAGAAGCCGCAACTCGCGGTACGAGATGATCAGGAAGTTTCCGCAACCACAAGCCGGGTCGAAAAAGCGCAGCGTCGAGAGTTTCAGATGAAAGGCTTCGAGCGCCTTGCGACGGCCGCTATCGCGTCGCTCGGTCAGGCGTTTGAATTCATCCCGCAGCTCGTCAAGGAACAGCGGCCCAATGACCTTCAGGATGTTCCTCTCTGTCGTATAGTGGGCGCCCTGAGACCTGCGCTCCTTTGGGTTCATGACCGACTGGAAGAGCGATCCGAATATGGCCGGCGAGATGGCGTCCCAACTGAAGTTCAGCGCATCGATCAGGTGCGAGCGCATGGCGGCGTTGAAAGCCGGAAACGGCAGGCGTTCCTTGAAGAGGTCGCCGTCGACGTAGGGAAATTGGGCCAGATCATTGTCGAGATTATGCTGCCGTTGCTTGACGGGTGTGTTCAGCACCTCAAATAGCTGGCTCAGCCATAAACCGGTGTCGCTTCCGTCGGGGCTGGTTCGTTGGGCGATGAGCGCCGAAAAGATGTCTCTGGGTTCGAAGATGCCGGTGTCGTCGGCAAACAGGCAGAAAACCAGGCGGACGAGAAACCGCTCCAGATTGTGCCCCTCATAGCCCGACTCCTTCAGGGCATCGTGCAGCTTGCCCATCATTTCCGAGGCTTCGATGTTTACGGGATCCTGATCGCGGAAGGTTCGCTTCTGGACCCCAAGTATGAAAGTGAAATCCTCAACGTGCGCGGGGAGTTGCCGCAACGCGAATCGAATGCGGGTGCTGTCTTCCAGATCGTATAGTTCGAAGGTCTGGAAATCGCTTACCAGGATATACCGGGGAAGCTCATGCTCCTTGAGGCCGGGGAAGTAGTCGAGGGCCTGTTCCTTGGCGCGGGCGAGGTCCCGGCCGGCACTCTTCTGTTCAACCAGGAGCACGCCCTTCCAGAACAGATCGATGAAGCCTCGTTCGTCACCAAGCTTCTTGACGGGTTCCTCGAAGCTCGCGACGCGGCGGCGCGTGACACCGAAAATCTCGAAGAACTCGTTGTAGAAGGTCTGGCTTTCCCCACGTTCGTAGTGGCCATCCTGCCATTCCTCGGCAAAGCGGGCAGCACGGGCTCTGATCTCGTTCCAGCTAAGGCGCATCGATTCTCCAGTAACCGGGAATTCTTATCAGAACAAGTTTCGGCTGTCAGCGCAATTGTCCAGGGCGTCATGTTTGGCACGTCGAAGCGATGCGGCCTCACAGTCGAATCGATTGGAATGAAAGAAGAGCCGTCCGTGACGGCTCTCCCCTACTGGTACACCGCGACTTTCTTGAAGTCGCCGGCCTTCACGATGCTGACGCCCGCCGCGTCCATATACCTGCGGAACGCCGCGTTGATCCGCTTCAGCGTCAGCCCCTGGATCTTCGATCCGCCGCGACTGGCTCACTCCGTTTCCCAATATGCCTGCCGCACCCCAGCCGGAATGCACGAATCGCCTCTCGTACCGGCGCCTGAAACGGCGGAGGCATGGCGACGCCCAGTACGCCTGTGATACGGGTAATCAACGCGGTCGTCCCGATATCGAAGGCCCGCGCCAGATTGTTCATATCAGGTTTCAGCGCAGCGCTTACGTTCAGAAAACGGCAATCGTGTTTCCTACCTGCCGTGCCACCAGATTCCGAGCAGCACCTGCGGCTCGCTTTGCGGGACCGGCAGGTAATGCGCGACGTCACTGGAGGAAGGCATCGACGGAATCCCCCACCGTACATAACGAATTTGCGGGCTGATGCGGATATGCCAGAATTTAACGTCGATTCCGCCGCCCAACACGAAGGCGTGGTCATGGGCGTGCCAACCCACGGAAGAGAAGCTGACACCGCTCGGATAGTATCCGTATTGAATGGTATTGATCCTGCCGCCGGCGTGCCGCGGGGCGACTCCCACCGACAGGTACGGGTGCACCCGAGGTACCGGCAAACGGTACTTCGCCAGCAGCGGAAACTCCCACGAATTGGCGATGGTCCGTGTCGTGGACTCTCTGGTTATCCCCGGAAAATAAAACGTGTCTCCGAGGCGGCTGTATAACGCGTCAGCCTCCAAAGCAAAGTTGAGCGGTAGCCGCACCTCGATCGTCGGACCGACCAGATAGGGCTTGGAATTCGAGGTATCATAATATGTTTGCGGATCTCCGGTCAATCGGAGGCCGCCTACCGCACCGATCGTCAGACGTTGCGAGAAACCGGGGATAGCGAAACATATCAGAGCGATGGAAAGGCCTGTCACATTACTAAGAGTCGTACCGGGCACTGTTCCACTACAGATGGATAGATCTTCGGGCGCGAATGCGACATTCTCCCCCGCGTAAGTTGCGTTTTTAACAAACCGCTCCCTCAGGATGGTGTGAAAAAATGTAGTTGGCAGGCGAAAGCAAAGCGCCTGCCCCACCACGGGCAGGTCGATTGCCTGCAAAGGTGGGGCAGGCGCTTTCTAGGGACTTGCAAAATTCCGGATCCAGAGCCCCTGGTTGGTGTCGGTACAAAACAAAATCGAGGGGAAATGTATCCGGCGGAGCGGCGAGGCAATAGAATAT
>JBEKDV010000608.1:0-3758 GCA_050014175.1 Candidatus Solibacter sp.
CCTGTGACGGCTGTTACTCGCGGCCAGGCGCCACCGTCCTTCAGGCGAGCCATTCGGAGCTGACCAGGCCCGTTTGTGGGAAAAACTGAGTGAAACGGCTCCGATTATATGGTTGGATGTATGCTTGATGGTGGCCAGGAAGTCAAAACGGTAGTCCTGGCTAATGAACTCCCGCGCCATTCGGGAAGGGCGGAAAGGAACAACGAGTATGACAAGCGAACGGTCTTCGGTTGCACTCCGGGCGCGTGCGCTTCGGGCAGTAATGGCGCTCGCGATAATTTCGACCTCCCTTAATCTTGGCTGGCCCCGCGCCTCCGCGGCCTCGCCAGATAACAAGCGGCAGGCAGCGCCAGCAGCTTCCCCGCAGGCCGGTCCTGGAGCGCCCGTCGTTCCGGCGGAAAACCCGCGCTCTATCCCATTGTCTACGACCCGCCCCGACGCGAAGCTCATGAGCGTACCATTGAGTTTCGAGCCGAACCAGGGGCAGATGGACCCCGCCGTTCAGTTTCTCTCGCGCGGTTCCGGCTACGCGCTCTTCCTCACTCCGGGCAAGGTCGTCCTGAACCTGGAGCGGCAACAAGGGGCATCGGCCGCGGCGACGGGGCAAACACCCCAAGCCGCGTCCGCCGACACCCTGCGCATGAGCCTGATCGGGGTTAGTCCCAAGGCCCACGCAGTAGGACTGGCCCCGCAGCCCGGGGTGGTGAGCTACTTCATCGGCAACGACCCCAAGAAGTGGCGCTCCGGCATCCCGACCTATGGCAAGGTCAGCTATCCCCAGATCTACCCCGGCGTGGATCTGGTCTTTTACGGCAATCAGCGCCAGTTGGAGTACGATTTTGTGGTCGCCCCCGGCGCCGACCCCAGCCGCATCGCCTGGCGGATCGACGGCGCCCGCGCCAGCGTCGACGCGGAGGGCAATTTGGCTCTGAGTGCGCCCAACGGTCCGGCCAGCTTCAGGAAACCGGTGCTGTACCAACTGAAGGGAGACAGGAAGACGAGCGTCGAAGGGTGGTTCGCCGTGGCCGGGAATCAGATCCGCTTCCGGCTTGGCAGCTACGACCATTCCAGGGCGCTGATCGTCGATCCGGTGCTGAGCTATGCCAGTTATCTTGGCGGGAGCAGCACCGATCACATCGGGTGGACACTCGGACCCGGTATAAGTGCGGTGGGTACGTCGCAGGGCCTCGCGGTGGACAGCGCGGGAAGCGTGTATGTGGCGGGCGACACGTACTCGATCGACTTCCCGACGAAGAACCCTTCTCAAAGCGCGCCTCCGGCAAAGGGGCCGGCAGGCA
The DNA here is from genome assembly GCA_050014175.1 of Candidatus Solibacter sp. GTDB lineage: Bacteria > Acidobacteriota > Terriglobia > Bryobacterales > Bryobacteraceae > Solibacter. The sequence continues at coordinate 1,299 of JBEKDV010000608.1, forward strand.
GCCCCGTCCCCCCTGGGCAATGGCCTTCGGCGTTTGTAACCAAATTCAGCCCCGATGGCAGTTCGCTGGTTTATTCCACCTATTTGGGCGGCAACGGCTATGACTACATCTACGCCATCGCGGTGGACTCCAGTGGCAATGCCTACGTGACCGGCCAGACAAACTCGCCCAATTTCCCGGTAACCTCCGGAGCGTACCAGACAATCTGCGACCTGGTTCCGTACAATGCAGGGCAGCAGCCCTCAGCAGGCTGCAATTCCTCTAACATCTCGGCATTTGTGACCAAGCTGAATGCCACCGGAACGGGCATTGTCTACTCGACATTTCTGGGCGGCTACGCGTACGCGTATGCAACTGCCATTGCCGTGGATAGCGCCGGCCGCGCCTACATTGCCGGCAACGAGGAGGAGTCTTGTTATATATACACTACGTACCAAGGCTGCTTTCCCACCACCAATGGCGCGGTAATCGGCGGAAACAGAACTGCCGGAGGATCGCCGCAATACGCCTTCGTTTCGGCGTTCGACCCCACCGGCGCCCAGTTGCTCTATTCCACTATCTTCGGCGATTTGAACGTCGCCGGCGGCACTACCTACGGCACCGGGGTCGCGGTGGATTCGAAGGGCTACTTCTATCTGGTCGGCGAGACCACGGCCGGCAAGCTGCCGACCACCACCGGCGTCGTTCAGCCCAGCGGCGCTCCTCTGGACAGCACTGGAACCTATGTGGAGGCTTGGCGCGGCTTCGTCGCCAAGTTCAATCCGGTCACTACCGCCGGTGGGGCATCGCTGGCCTACTGCACGTACCTGGGCGGGCACACTCAAGCCTTAGGCGACTACATCAGCGGCATCACCATCGATAGCGCCAGCAATGCCTATATTGTCGGATATACCAATTCGCCCGATTTTCCCGTGACGGCCGGCGCTTATTCGACAGTCTGCGGTCCGAATGGGCAGACCTGCGCGGCGGCCCACGTGACCAAGCTGAATCCTACCGGCACCCAGATCCTGTGGTCCACCTTTGTCGGAGACGCCAAATCCGATGCGAGCGACGCGTTATTCTTTACGGGCCCCATCCAGTTGGACGGGAACGGGAACGTCTATATCATTGGGCAACCGAACCCGGGCTTCCCATTGGTCAATCCCGTTCAGTTGGCCGGAAACGGCGGAGCCATGCAGGTGCTCGTCGCCAAGATCGACCCCACGGGCGCGAACCTGCTATTCTCCACGTACATCGGTTCCGGCGGGCTCGACACCTCGTATCCAGCCGGGCTGGCAGTCGACGCCGCCGGCAACATCTATGTTGCCGGCAATACCGACGGTCCGGACCTCATCACCACTCCCGGCGCATTCCAGACTACCTCCAGCGACGGCCCGTGCTGCCAGAAAGGAAACGGCTTTGTCGCTAAGATCACGCCCGGCGGCCCGGCATTCACGGCCGCCAGCGTGTTCAATGCCGCTACGCTCCGGACGGGCGGGATAGCCCCAAACGAGTTCATTTCCATAAAAGGCGCTGGGCTCGGTCCGGCAACCGGAGCCATTTCCACCATGACCACGCAACTGGGGGGAGCCAGCGTCTCAATCGGGGGAACGGCAGCTTATCTGACCTATGCCCAGGACGGGCAGATAAACGCATTGGTGCCTTTCGGCGCAGGGGGTGCGCAAACCACTATTCAGGTCGAGGTCAACGGCGTGATGAGCAGCAGCGTAACCGTCCCTATAGTGAACGCCTCGCCTGGAATCTTCACCCAGGCTTACGGGCCGGGCCAGGTATGGATGGTCAACCAGGATGGAACGTTCAATTCCAGTTCGAACCCGGCTGCCCGAAACAGCTACGTTGCGTTCTGGCTGACCGGGCAAGGTTATGTCAACGCCCCGCCGCCGGATGGCATCCAACCCACGGGCCCACCGTTTCCAACTCCGGTGCTCCCGGTGAGTGTTAGTCTCGGAGGCGTTCAGTTGCCTGCCGCCAACGTGGTTTTTGACGGCCTGGTGTATTCCGGGGAAGTTCAAATAAACGTGCTCATCCCGGCCAATGCTCTAACTGGCGGTGCCGTCCCACTGGTTGTTACGATTGGAGGGGCGTCTTCCCGGACTGATGCCACGATCGCCATACAGTAAGAGTCCATAAATGGCACCGCAACCGCCACCGGACGCGCGCCAGTAATGGCGCGACGCATCTTGCCGGAGGGCTGTTGCCGGGATCCTGGGCGCAGGTTAAGGGCACCAATCTCAGCACCACCACGCGCATCTGGGCCGCATCCGATTTCACCGGCCTCGGTAATAACCTGCCTACCAACCTGAGCGGCGTTCAGGTGATGGTCAACAACCAGCCCGCGGCCGTGTATTACATCAGCCCCACGCAGGTAAGTTTCCAGGTACCGGCGGGAATCACGGGCACGGCCTCGGTACAGGTAATCGCCAACGGCCAGGTGAGCAATTCCGTCACTGCCGCGGCCGC
>JBEKDV010000609.1:0-3738 GCA_050014175.1 Candidatus Solibacter sp.
CTCAGTCCGGTTCGCAAGGCTAGGGTGTACTCCCCGCCCGCCAGGCGGAAGCGAAAGGGCGCTCAAGGCCTCGAGTATCTTCTCTTTGGTCCAGCTAAGAGGCGCGCTGGCCAGATGCTCCGCGGCGGACCAGTCCGCTTCGAGTTCCTGTTTTTCGCTGCGATCTTCTCCAGATAGTGAATCGTTGTGCTCATGGTGAGCGAGCTCATGGGCAAGGGCGAAATGAAGAGCTAGGTCCCCTTTGATCAGATTGGGGTCGTACACAATCCACCGCTGATTAGCGTTGCCGATCCAACACCCAATCGCTGCGGCGCCACCGTACTCTTCTATCAGCGGATCGGAAGTCTGATAAAGGAAGTAGACTCCCTCCGGCAGATGGGCTGCTTTTCGGATATCATCGAAGGCGTCATTGGCACTCTTACCGGCCGGGTGTACGTTTATTCCGCAGAGGGCCGGCTGTGCGCTGCACAAACCGCTTGCGAACCCTGCCAATAAGCACAGACTGGCTATTCTCATTGGTCACCTCTCACAAGGATGCGCAGGACCAGACTGCGCGGGTATTCCTTCGGATTTGACTTTCCCTGCGCCTCGCAGCGAATCGTCTTTTCGTCGATACTCATAACCTTGCACGGTTCAAGCTCTCCTCCGCTGCCGCGGAGCTCGACCGCGTACGCGACCAATGCCCGTTTGGCGGGAGGCGGCGCTTTTGGACCTCCGCCAAGCGCGGAAACCTGCGACGGGGCAGGGGGATTAACAAATTGGGGGTTGAACTCGATGCGTCTGACCTGGTCGATCGGGATCTCATACTTCATCTTCCTCCCCTCCGTGAATCGAGCCTCCAGCTTAAGCTTCCCCTCGGACATTTCTTCGATAACTCCCTTCAACGTTCGGTCTGTGGGCGTACCGTTAGACGTTCGGTCAATCCACGTCACTGAATCGGCGAGTGCTAACGCCGCCCCCAGCAAACCGATAAATATTATGGCTGCCACTTTGTTTGGAATCATGGAACCTTCTCGTTGCGATCAATTCCCCGCTGCTCGTGAGCTGCAATTAGGTCGGCATCGAAGAGCATATATAACAGCAAATTGTCCTGACCCTCCCTTGAAACGGGCTTGAAGAAATAATAGGTACTCTTATAATGCATCAACAGCTTGCAATCCGGACTGCCGAGACTATTCCATTCTATGCACGACGGCTTGGCACCCCCTTTAAACTCGGTCTTGGTCGCAAAAGCGACGTACGGCAATGCCTGCGATGTCGGATCATCGAGCATGTCCCGGTCGGCAACCTGCCGGCCGCGGAGCAAACCAGCGGCAGCAACGGCGACGAGTACGATACAAATGGCAGCGACAATCCATTCACGGCGGAGGCGGTGCGTTCGACGGGCCGTTATTGCCAGAATCGCGACAACTATTCCGCCCACGAACAGAGGCCAAACGGCCTCGTACAAAACGTAGAGGGCGATAGTGCAAACCACTGGAAGCGGGAAATCGAAGTCGAGGGGATTCAGGCCGAATGTCCTGTAGTAGGACGATAAATACGACCAGCCTCCGATAAAAGTTAGCGCAAGGAAAACCGCCGACGCCTCCGCAAGAGCCTTGAGCAAGGCAAGCGGATCGTCTTTGACCTGTGCCGCCGATGAGGCCGGTGCAGACACATCAGCCGGGATTTCCAATTTGGTCCCCAGTGATGGGGATATTATCACAGGCCGCAGATTTGCACAAGACTGTCTGAGACTGTCTGAGTCTGTCGAGTCTGTCTGAGTCTTTTTTCCTGTGTCTTTTCCTGTCTTTTAGCTCGGGTGCTCGACTTGGAAGTGACGGTTTGCTGATTTTCTTTTCTTGGCTCTGAGCGAGAATCCGAAGAAGTGCCCCATTGGCGCGGGTTTCAAGATTTCGAGCGGACAACCCAGGCCGGCGGTTTGGGAACCCCGATTCTAAGGGCGGCGAACCACCCAGCGGCCTTTCGAAGCAACCAACCTCTCCGGGAATTCAAACCTCCAGGTCGTTGAGCGATAGGTGCGTGGCGCTGGAACTTCTTCATTCCATGAAGGTTGAAACGCTTCTCATGGCTGCGGTGCTACCCGCCCTCGCTCGCGTCGCGGTGCGTTCCGGTGTTGCACCGCATGGCTTGCGAACTCAGCTTCTGAAAGCTTTCTTGTTCGGGAGTGCTGAGATTCTGGACGGCCCGGTTTTCCTTCTCCGCCGCTGCCTTCTCCTGTGTGCTGCGTTGGGCCAGCGCCAAGCGTTGGAAGGACTCTTCGATCAAGCCGGTACGCAAGATCTCGTCGATTCGCACCAGTTGACTCTGCCACCGACGGTAGTCGATGTTCCCGTAGACGGTGGGAATGAACGGGGTAAAGTGCTGTTGCTCGGGCACCAGCAGTGGGAGGGGCGTGCAGGTTGTCGGAAGGGGCACTCTCCATTATGGAGGCACGACTTCGCCCAGTCAAACAAAATCGGTCATTTATGTTGGCTGCGCATATTCGGTCCTCAACCGTCAGGCAACAGGCCACGGAGCATCGGGACGGCGTCTAATTAAGAGGGTGGCGGAAGAATGCCGGCACGAATGCCGGCGGCCCAGTGGGCACCCCGCCTGAAAGGCTACGCTACTGCTCGACCGTGAGCGAAACCCCGGTCTGCGTGGGAACACCGCCAATGGTCGCCGTGACGGTGGCATCGCCATTGGGAAGATTCGGCACCGTCACGTTGAACTGATAGAGGCCCGATTGCACCAAGCCGGAGTACTGCACGGCCGCTGCCTGACCCCCGATGGCGATTTGCACCGTGTTGGCCAGCGGAGCTGCCGTGGCGACCTGTTGCCCCGAGGGCAACGGCGGAGTTGCCGGACCGAATCCCACACCGTACAAGAGGATGGTCTCGCCCGGTTTGGCCGGTGTGGTCACCGCCCCCGGCAGCAGGTTCGCCGCGCCCACCAGGCTGTAGTCCGCATGGAGCGCGGCCACATAAGTGCCGTTTAAGGTGAGGAACGCCGGCGCAAAGAGGCTTTTTTGCGCGGTCACGGCGTTGCTGGTCTGTTGTGCCGCGGTCACCTGGACCTGGACGGGGCCCACCGTGGCATCGTCGGGCGCCAGCACGTTGATTTGCGAAGGGCTGATGTAATCGATGTACGCGGGCAAGCCGTTGATGGTAACGGATACGCCCTCGAGGGAAGTGGGCAGCATCCCATTCACGATATCGCTGGCCTGCCACTGGTAAGTGCTTTGCGAAAGGTTCGTGCCAAAGATGGCGACCCACCCGCCCGACGCGATGCCGGGCTGGAAGCTGCCCGCGTTGACCACGGCGGTAACCGTGCCCGCCGGTTGCGTGCCTTGCACCACCAGCGTCACCGCAATGGACGCGGGACTCACGCTGGCATCCGTGGCGGCAACGGTCACGGCCGTCGCGTAGGATCCGGCCGCCAGATTCGCCGGGTTCACGGAGACGGACAGCGTACCGGGAGCATTGCCGGACGTGGCGGAAAGCACGGCCCAATACGCGCCGCTGGAGGCAGTCCAGGAGAGCGCGCCCGCGCCGCCGTTGGCGATCGAAATATCCTGCGCGGCCGGAACGGCGCCGCCGGCCGCGTACTGGAATGTGAGCGCTTGAGGCGCCACCACCAGCGACGCCGGCGCGGCTGTTACGGTCAGGGTCGCGGCGATCGATACCGGGCTGTTGCTCACTCCCGTAGCCGATATCTGAACGGTCCCGGTGTAGGTGCCGGCGCTCAGGCCCGCCG
>JBEKDV010000610.1:0-3732 GCA_050014175.1 Candidatus Solibacter sp.
CGCGGCTGGATTGGGACGAGAAGAACTGGACGGTGGCGCAGGACGCCGCCAAGCCCTTCCTGAAGGCGCGGTATCGCAGCCCCTGGAAGCTGGAAGTCTGACCAAGGCCATGCGGACCATCCTGCTGGCATTCGGATTGGCGGCGGTTTCATGCGCGGGTTTCGCGGCGGAGCGCAAGCTCTCCGCGGTCATCATTGACGGCGTCAACAATCACGATTGGGCCGCTGGAACCCGCGCCATCCAAGCGATTCTCGAAGGCACCGGCCGGTTCACCGTGGACGTGGCCACGTTTCCGAAACTGCCGGACTTCTCGCGCTACGACGTGGTAATCAGTAACTTCAACGGGGGCCACACGGAAACCGGGACGCGGTGGCCCGCCGATCGGGAGCGCGCGCTGGAAGCCTATCTGCGGGGCGGCGGCGGGATGGTGGTTTTCCACGCCGCCAATAACGCGTTTCTCCAGTGGCCCGAGTACAACCAGATGATCGGACTTGGCTGGCGCGACAAATCGTTCGGCGTGGGGATCGCGATCGCTCCCGACGGCCGCATCGTCACCATTCCGAAAGGCGAAGGACTGGCGCCCGGCCATGGCCCCCGCCACGATTTCGATGTATTCGTACTCGATAAAGACCATCCCATCACGCGCGGTCTGCCGGCTTACTGGCATCATCCTTCCGAGCAACTGACCCATGGCCAGCACGGTCCGGCGGAGGGGTTGACGATTCTGACTTACGCATTCTCGGAGGTTTCGCGGCAAGGCGAGCCCATGGATTGGATCCGCGACTACGGAAAGGGCCGCGTCTATACCACCATGCTGGGCCACACCTGGAAGGACGAGCCGAGCCCGAACCTGGACGACGTCAATTTCCAGGCGCTCTTCGCGCGCGGCGTGGAATGGGCGGCGAGCGGCAAAGTCACCCTGCCGCCGGACCTCGGGTGGAAACCGCTGTTCAACGCCAGGAATCTGGATGGCTGGGAAGTGCGCGGACCCGGCGTGTGGACCGTAATGCAGGACGGCGTGCTGATGGGAGAGCGCGCTCACCCCGTGCCGCCGGCGCCGTTCAGCACACCGTGGCCCATCGACCAAAAGCACTTCAGCGATTGGCTCTATCGCCAGGCGTGGCTTTACACGAAAGCGGAATTCGGCGAGTTCGATCTGCACGTGGAATATTGGATTCCGCCCGGCGCCAATAGTGGGGTGTCGATTCGAGACCGCTCGCGGGCGCATACGGCGATCGGCGAGAAAGACTCGGAACGGCCGGAGTTGTCCTCCTTTGAGAAGACCACGCCGGCGCACATCGGCTACGAAATCCAGATCATCGACGACGACAACGAGAAGTTCGGCTCGGGGAGCGTGTACACCTTCGTTCCCGCCACGAAGGGCGTGCAGCGCCGCGCCGAGTGGAACAGCCTGGATATCGAATCGCGGAACGAATCGATCCGCGTCCGGCTGAACGGCCAGATCGTCGCCGAGTATGGGGGTGATCCGGCGCGGTCGAAGACCGGCCCGATCGGCTTGCAGCTCCACGACCAATTCACGCTGGCCCTGTTCCGCAACATCAGAATTCGGCAACACTGAGACATGCGAGAAATCCGCCTGATTCCGGCAACCGTAGCCGGTGGGGTTGCGAGCAAGGCTACTGCGTGGTCTGCACGCGCGTCCGCCGGACCGGACGGAGTGAAAGGCGCAGGCGACACAAATTCTTGCAGCGATGAAAGAGCAGATGGTACGGACGGTCGGCGCCGCCGCGGCCCGATGGCGGCGGCACGCCTCCAGTGGGACTACGAAACTGCGCGCCCTGCCCGTCGATGGTTCCCGGACCCTCGATGGCGATGTTCTCGCCATTCACGGCAAAAATCAGTCCGACGTTCCCGTCGTTCAGTGTCGTGTCGCCGCGGAGCGGAATTGCATCTGCCGCGTGGTACTGTTTGCCATCCGCACTGCCGAGCAGTTTTCCCTGCGCCGAGATATGCAAGGTGACGTTGCTCTTCATCTCCACCCGGTGCACGTGTTGGACGAACTGGCGGGGATGCTGCATCGCGGGCCGCGCTGGCCGGATGTGCGCGTCGTGGAGGAGATGGAAACCGCGGTGAAGACAGGCGGGGGATTCCGGAGTGAGTAAGAGGGGAGGCGCGCGGGACTGGAGGCCTGCGCTACTTACTCTCCCGCACGGTCAGCACCTGGTTCACCTTGACGTTTTCCAGCACCTGCACAGCGCCCGACGGCCAGCGGATTTCGATTTTCGGTATCTGCGCCAGCTTGCCCAGACCGAAATGCACGCCGGCGTGGCTGGATGAGGCGTAGCTCACAGCGCTGGTCATGTGGTTGTACTGATCGCCAATACGGATGCGCGCGCCGATGCCGTCGCGATTGCTGCGCACGCCCACCAGTTTGAGGACGATCCAGTTTCCGGCGGGGCCGAGGTTTTCCCAAACCTCGGCCGGTTCGCCCAGACAGGAGACCACCACGTCGATACGGCCATCGCCGTTGAGATCGGCATAGGCGCTGCCGCGGTGGGCGCGCGCGGCGGTCTGTCCGGCTTCAGCCGAGACGTCGCGGAACGTGCCATTCCCCAGGTTCAGGTAGACGCCGTTCGGCTCCTTGTACCTGGCCGGCTCGAACTGCTCCACCAGGTCGTTGACGTGGGAGTTGGCGGTGAAGAGGTCTTTCCAGCCATCGTTGTTGAAGTCGAACAGGCCGGTGCCCCAACCGCTGTGGCGAATGGTGAGCGGCGCCAGCCTGCTGGAGTAGCCTGCGTCGGTGAATGCGCCCTTGCCAAGGTTTCGAAACAGCGGGAAGGTTTCGCCGGCGAGCGCGGTGACGGCGATGTCGGGCAAGCCGTCGTTATCGTAATCGCGGAAATCGGCGCCCATGCTGGCCACGGCGCGGCCCTGGTCGGGGAGCGCCACGCCGGCCGGCAGCGCCACCTCTTCGAAGGTTCCGTTTCCGCGGTTGTGGAACAGGAAATTCGGCATGTTGTCGTTGGTGACGAAGGCGTCCATGAAGCCATCGCCATCGTAGTCGGCGAAAGCGACGCTCATGCCCCGGCCGGCATACTTCGCGATGCCCGATTCCTGCGAGACGTCCTGAAAGGTTCCGTCGCCGCGGTTGCGGTAGAGGGTTGCCGGCAAACCGTCGAAGTATTTCGGGTTGCAGTAGATGCGGATGTTGCGCGAGACGTCGCCGCAGTACCGGTCTTCGGCCGGCCACCTGGCGTAGTGGACCACCAGGAGGTCCAGCTTGCCATCGTTATCGTAGTCGAACCAGCCGGCGGCCACCGCCCATCCATCGCTCTTGATACCCGCCTTTTCGGTGACGTCCTCAAACTGGCCGTTGCCCAGGTTGCGATAGAGGATGTTGCGGTTTACGCCGGCCACGAAGAGATCCACGTTGCCATCGTTGTCGTAGTCCGCGGCGGCGGCGCCCATGGAGTAGCCGGCGCCGGCCAGATGCGCCTGTTGGGTGACATCGGTGAATTTCATTCCGCCGTCATTGCGATAGAGGCGGTTGAAGTACTTCGGCGCATCTTTCTGGAGCGAGGGTACGGCGGCGCCGTTGGTGAAGAAGAGATCGGGAAGGCCGTCGCCATTGTAGTCGAAGATAGCGACGCCGCCGGGCATGGTTTCGATCAGACGCTTTTGGGGCGTGGGACTGTTTTCCAGGACGAAGTGCACACCTGAGGATTCGGCCACGTTCTGGAAGCGGATCGGCGCCGGAGCATCCGCCGCCAC
>JBEKDV010000611.1:0-3703 GCA_050014175.1 Candidatus Solibacter sp.
CGATTCGTTGGGTGGTTGGGCGTGAGCAGCAGCAAGTTCTACGATTGGCGAGAACGCTACGGCCGCGTCAACGAACACAACGGTTGGGTTCCCCGGGACTTTTGGCTGGACGATTGGGAGAAGCAGGCCATCGTCAATTTCCATTTGAAGAACCCGCTGGAGGGCTACCGGCGACTCACCTTCATGATGCTGGATGCCGACATCGTGGCGGTGAGCCCGTCCAGCGTATGGCGGGTGCTGGGGCAAGCGGGGCTATTGAAGAAATGGAACGGAAAGCCATCCAAGAAAGGGACCGGCTTCGAGCAACCGCTCGAGCCGCATCAGCATTGGCATATCGACGTGAGTTACATCAATATTTCGGGAACCTTCTACTACCTGTGCAGCGTGCTGGACGGCTACAGCCGCTTCCTCCTGCATTGGGAACTCCGCCAGTCCATGACGGAGGCGGACATCGAGATCATTCTGCAGGCGGCCAAGGAAAAGTACCCGGATGCGCGACCGCGGATCATCTCTGACAACGGCCCGCAATTCATCGCGCGGGATTTCAAGGAGTTTATTCGCATCTCGGGCATGACGCACGTGAGGACGTCACCCTACTATCCGCAATCGAACGGGAAGCTGGAGCGCTGGCACAAATCGCTGAAGAGCGAGTGCATCCGGCCCGGGACGCCGCTGACGCAGGAGGATGCGCGGCGGCTGATCGAGCAGTACGTGGACCGCTACAACACGGTGCGCCTGCACAGTGCGATCGGTTTCATTACGCCGGCCGACATGCTGGCCGGGCGTCAGGCGGAGATCCACGCGGCACGGGACCGCAAGCTGGAAGAAGCGCGCCAGCAGCGGCAAAAGCGCCGGCAGGAAGCGGCATGAGCAGGAGAGTTACAATGACTTTGCCAGGTGAAACGGAAGCGGGCTCTGCAGGGATGCAACCAGGCCGAGGGATAGCTTGGCGGGCTCATCGAGACGATGTGGAGCGCGGAAGTTCGCCTTTCGCGCTCTTCCCCGAAGCACATCGGATCGGTAGACCCCTATGCCTTGAAAATCCCCGCCCCGAAGGGGCGGAACACTTGCTTACAGTGGAACGTCACTTCTCCATTTCACGCTGAACCGGGACAAAATGGGCATCCCAGATTATGGGCTATGCGGCCACCGCTGGGGTCAAGTGGTGTGTTTTGACAGACGGGGATGAGTATCGCCTGCTCAACGCCAACGCGGAGGTGGACGTTGATGAGAAGCTATTCCGGTCTATCCGCATTTCGATTTCCGACCAGGATCATGAGCGTACCCTGCAAACCCTGACCTTGCTATCCAAGGAGAAGATGGGCGAAAGGCTGTCGGCAAGCGGACAGGAGAACCTCCTCAACGTCCTGTGGAACGCCCACTTTGTTGACCGAAAGGTCAAAGGGGCGGTGGAGGCTCTCTTTAGAAACGAAGATCCAGGACTCCTCAGGCTGCTTCGCAAGAATACAAGCGGCCTCAAACCAAACGAAATACGGGCGTCCCTAAAAAGGGCCGTCCCAATTCGCGTCGATTTTCCTGAGGTCCCTGTTGGTGCCCACCCCGCACCTGCACTACGTAAACCAATCCGCGAACGAGTTGGCGGTCGGACGCGGAGGGCGCCACTGCTGGCTGTAGTGGATAAAGCCAAACAAAAGACACCCGTCTCGTTTGAGACGAAATTGTCGGCCCTGATCGAAGCGGGACTCTTCCAGGCACCGCTCCAATTGGAGAGAGAGTACAAGGGTGTTCACTTGAAGGCCGTCGTTCAAAACGACGGAACTGTGAGTGTCAAGGGTGAGCTTTATGATTCCCTGTCCACGGCCGGCGGGATGGCCCGGAAGTCAGTAATCGGGTCTCAGCCAGGCAGGCCATATCCGCAGACCAACGGCTGGACTTTCTGGAAGTTTCGAGACTCGGAGACGGGGAAGCTTATCGAGATCGACGTTCTCCGGCAGAAATATCTGAAAAGGACCATCCCAGACTGCGTCAAAGCGTGAGACGGACTGGGCAGAGTCCTCTGGACATCTGGGCGCAGCGGTCTTCGTGTGTCCTTCCGGACCCGCCGCGCGGCAGAACCCGTGCCAACGGCCTCAACTATCTCGACAGCTTCGGACAGCCACGGTAATCGACCCCCAGGCGTGCCGGGAATCGGCTACCCTCTCGCGTACACTTGGCCCACCTTGCGCCCAGACGCGGCGAGACGTTCGCGTTCTACCAGCCCGAGAGCATAACGCGCGAGACGTGCCCGGCGATGCTCATGATAACCTCGTCGCCGGCGACCGATTCGGCGCGACGGGGTTTTTGCCAGTGGATGGTGCTTCGGCCTCAGAGCCACATGGCGGGTATGCGCCGCAGCAGATTCCGCGCGACCAACAGCACCAGGTGCAGCCGGAATGTCGAGTCGTCCTCGTCTGAAAGGCCGGGGTGCGCGCCCGCCGGGTGTAGCCTCCTGAAGAATGCCTCAATGAACCCGTGGCCCTGCCCATCCCATTCGTTAAGCGTCCCGAGAAAGAACGGTGGGGTGCGATTCGCCATCCATATCCGCCGCTGATTGCCTGTTGGCACCGCCGCCGCTCCAAGATGCTCTGCTATGGCGTCAAACAGGCTTTCGATGAAGGCCCGGAACTGGGCGTTCGCTGCTGCCCAATCTCCGCGGACGTGAGCCGCGATTCCTTGGTCCAGATGGCCGCGAGAAACCCCGAAGCCGTATCGGTCGAGCAAAGTATGCACTTCGTCGTCAGCAGCTGGAAGATCGAGCGCCTGCGGGAGTGCTCTTCGAAGCTGGCCATCTTCGACGGTGAATCCGTCCCGTTCAAGACCACGCTTGAGAGCCGAGTAAGTCTGGCCGAAATGCTCAAAGGTGAAGGCTTCGGGATAACCGTATGTTGACGCCCTTATCGCGCCCCCCACCAGCTTCGTAACGACCGCATCCGTCAGGTTTTCGCCGTCTTCGCTCAAGGCTTCCGGATTCTCCACCAGATGCCTTCCCACAGTATTCGCCCGGTCCGCCCGCGAATATCCCCGAGCCACCTGCTCAAGCCCGTATTCGAGCGCGAAACGGTCGATACCCGTGTTCCCCCAGTTCGCCATGAGGTCTGTGGCCGCGAGGATAGTCCTTCTGGAGAATTGAGCCATCGGTCTGAGCCCTCATTGTATGTTCTTGACGGCGCCATCAGCTAGTCCTCAAGATCTCGAGCGAGCCCCACTAGCAAAACTCCCCCAAGTCACCTCCCGGGAGATAACCCCTTCGCCAGGGGGAGCGGATAGGGGTGGGTGCCTGCCGTCCATTCGAGGCCGGACGCAGGCGGATCCCACCCGCCAAGCTGGCGCCTGGCGCCACATGCGCGCTGCCGCGCGGCAACCTGGCACCGTACCTACCACTTGGCGGAGGCGTCGCGCTTGGCGCCCGTGTGCGCGAACGCGGGCAATTCTGGCAAGCCGACTGCTTGCAGCAAGGTTTGGTGTTTTTCGGGGGAAATCGGCTGGAGCGTTGCGCGTCATGACCCGTCATGACCCGTTGCCCGTAACTCTATGAAAACTTGGTAGCGCTAACGGGAGTCGAATCCGCTAAGCGCCAATCTAGTTCGGTTCAGTTGGGTCTAAGTAGTTGTGTTTTCGGTCTAGTTCAGTTCGCCGCCAGGGCGTTTAGGGCCGTACGGATGGCTGACGTGCTGCCCCGGTGCTGCCCTGCGGCCAGGATTCG